>NZ_AP025511.1:300293-600587 GCF_024347635.1 Vibrio tasmaniensis | reverse complement strand
AGAAAAAGGGATAGACTTCTATATCTTCACTTTAGATTCTGCACCTGCTGCTGGTGAGCACTGGATGACCAAAGCAGACTCTGATAAGTACGGTTTCATTACACGTATTGAGTAGCTTAAGCTCGGATTAAAATAGAAGCGATTTGAGAAGGTTGGTGATGACGTTGTTGTCACCAACCTTTTTTGTTCCTTTATTTACTCGTCACTTATGTTGAGTGTAGATTTCCTAGTCTTAAATTTCAGTATAAAGACTCATTGATACTACCTTCCCACTTCCCCTCAAAAAGTGTCTACACGGATTCCTACTGATTTATTTTTTGCTCTTTCCAAGCAAAAACTTTTGACCCGTAACCATCACACCTCAAATCTTTAATGATTTTATTTAGTGGTCTAAATGATATTTAAAGCATTGTTTTAAAATGACTTATTTGATTTTGAATAGTGTGTTGTTACGAGTTTGTTTTAAATAATCATTTGAACCCTAATTAAATTTCTGTCATTTTATATTTAACTGAACGTTCAATGAAAAATAAAAGGACTAAGAAATGCCCAAGGTAGGGATGCCTGATATACGCAAACCACAGCTCGTCCAAGCTACGATGACCGTGATTGATCGAGTGGGTTTACATGCTACGAGTATTGCTCTTATCAGCAAAGAGGCGGGCGTGTCGACAGGGATCATTAATCACTATTTTGGTGGGAAACATGGCCTGCTTGAAGAGACCATGCGAGAAATACTGCGTCAACTTTCGAATACCGTAACAACAGAATTAAATGCGCTCCCTGCTGATGCTCACCAGCAAAGGATCAACGCTATCATCAACGGTAATTTCGAAGGCTATCAAGCGGAAAATAAAGTGTCGAAAACATGGCTCGCATTCTGGTCTTATTCGATGCATGACGCTCAACTCAAGCGTCTTCAGCGCGTGAATGAAAAGCGTTTGATTTCTCACTTACTTATTGAATTAAAATCGATTTTTCAACCTGATCAAGCGGAATTGATCGCACACGGCATCGCATCATTAATTGATGGCATCTGGCTGAGAGGGACGCTCAATCCTGAAGGCATTAACGCCGATAAAGCTCGTGCAATCATCAATGACTACTTAGACAAGCAGCTTACGTTTTACTCGTGTCAGCGCGATTAATGAGTCATCAAAAATTCTAGTGAGTGAGCTCAAAAGGCTCGCTCTCAACAACGATATGCATTCACAAATACATAGACCGATAGAGTCTAACAACAATAATTAAGTCAGAAGATCAAATGGAAATGAACTCGTTATACATCGATGGTAAAGCGGTTGACGCTACCTCAGGCGAAACTTTCGTCAGCATTAACCCTGCAAACGGCGAACCTATCGCAACGCTTGGCCAAGCTTCTTCAGCTGACGTTGAAAATGCGATTGAATCGGCGAAGCGCGGATTTGCGGTATGGTCAGCAATGACAGCCGTAGAACGCAGTCGTATTCTTTTAAAGGCGGTAGAGATACTTAGAGCTCGAAATAATGACCTTGCAAACCTTGAGGTTGTTGATACGGGTAAGCCACTGCAAGAAGCGATTGAAGTGGATGTGGCATCTGGCGCCGATGTGATTGAATACTTCGCAGGCCTTGCGCCTACGCTACAAGGCGATCAACAACCCCTTAGTGAATCTCAATTCTTCTACACTCGTCGTGAACCGCTTGGCATCTGTGCAGGCATTGGCGCGTGGAACTACCCTATTCAAATCGCGATGTGGAAATCGGCTCCCGCATTGGCTGCGGGTAACGCGATGATTTTCAAACCTTCCGAAGAAACCCCGCTAACGGCACTTAAGCTTGCTGAAATCTTCACCGAAGCTGGCCTTCCTGATGGCGTATTCAACGTAGTTCAAGGTGACTACCGAGTGGGCCAAATGCTAACAGCTCACCCCGACATCGCTAAAGTGTCGTTCACGGGTGAAACCGGTACAGGCAAAGCGGTAATGTCAGACAGTGCAAAAACACTCAAGTCTGTAACGATGGAGCTCGGCGGCAAATCACCCATGATCATCTTTGATGACGCGAAATTGGACGATGCGGTGTCAGCTTCGATGGTCGCTAACTTCTACACCCAAGGCGAAGTGTGCACTAATGGTACTCGTGTCTATGTACACGAAAACATCTACGACGCATTTATCGACCAACTTAAAACACGCACTGAAAAGCTCATCATTGGTAACCCGATGGATATGGAGACTCAGATCGGTGCGTTGATTTCTAAAGAACATCTTTCAAAAGTCCTTGAAGCGATTGAGCTAGCAAAACAGTCTGGCGCTACATTGCTGACTGGCGGTTACCAAGTGACGGACAACGGCTTAGCAAACGGCAACTTTGTTATTCCTACGGTATTCACAGATTGCCATGACGACATGCCTCACGTGCAGCAAGAAATTTTCGGCCCTGTTATGTCGGTGTTGAAGTTCACTGATGAAGACGATGTGATTCGTCGTGCTAATGATACTCAATATGGTCTTGCTGCTGGCGTATTCACGCAAAACCTTTCTCGCGCTCACCGTGTTATTCATCAAATGCAAGCGGGTATTTGTTGGGTTAATACATGGGGTGACTCACCTGCAGAAATGCCTGTTGGTGGCTACAAACTTTCAGGTGTTGGCCGTGAAAACGGACCAGAGACTCTACTCCACTATACGCAGACTAAGAGCATTCTTATTGAACTTGGCGACTACGCCAGCCCTTATGCCTAACGCG
Source organism: Vibrio tasmaniensis (assembly GCF_024347635.1). Lineage (NCBI taxonomy): Bacteria > Pseudomonadati > Pseudomonadota > Gammaproteobacteria > Vibrionales > Vibrionaceae > Vibrio > Vibrio tasmaniensis. The sequence goes on along the minus strand of NZ_AP025511.1, from coordinate 597,858 downwards.
TAACACTCAATTTTATGAGCTAGCTTAACAGAGCTAGCTCCACTGACTCATCTCAGGGAAATCAAAACATGGAACAACGCTACGATTATATTATCGTCGGCGCGGGTTCGGCCGGCTGTGTGTTAGCGGATAGGCTAACGGAAAGCGGTGAACATAGCGTTTTATTACTGGAAGCGGGTGGTACGGATAAGAGTATTTTTATCCAAATGCCGACTGCGCTTTCTTACCCGATGAATACTGAAAAGTACGCTTGGCAATTCGAGACTCAACAAGAACCGGGCCTTGATGGACGTGAACTGCATTGTCCACGCGGCAAGGTGTTGGGTGGCAGCTCATCGATCAACGGCATGGTTTATGTTCGTGGCCACGCTTGTGACTTTGACCAATGGGAAGAAGAGGGCGCAGCCGGTTGGAATTACCAAGCTTGCTTGCCTTACTTCCGCCGTGCTGAATCATGGAATAAAGGTGGTGACGAATATCGTGGCGACAATGGCCCTGTCGGCACTTGTAACGGTAACGATATGGAGCTCAACCCGCTTTACCAAGCATTCATTGATGCAGGTAAAGACGCAGGTTACCCAGAAACACAAGATTACAACGGCTACCAGCAAGAAGGCTTCGGCACCATGCATATGACGGTAGACAAGGGTGTTAGAGCCTCAACCTCTAACGCTTATCTGCGTCGTGCATTGAAGCGTTCAAACCTTACCTTGAAAAAAGGCATCGTGGCGCGTCGTTTCTTACTTGAAGCACTCGTCGTAAAAGACCAGTCATCAGAAGGTCAATCAGGCTTGAAAGCGGTTGGTGTCGAGTTTGAAAAGTCAGGTAATACCCAAGTCGCGGTAGCGAACAAAGAAGTGATCTCTTCTGCGGGCTCTATTGGCTCGGTTCAACTGCTGCAGCTTTCTGGTATCGGCCCGAAAGCGGTACTTGAAAAGGCAGGTGTTGAGCTGAAACACGAGCTGAGTGGTGTCGGTGAAAACCTACAAGACCACCTAGAAGTGTACTTCCAATACCACTGTAACGAACCCATCACGCTCAACAGCAAGCTTGGCTTGATCAGCAAGGGCATGATTGGAGCAGAGTGGATTCTGACTCGTAAAGGTTTGGGTGCTACCAATCACTTTGAATCGTGCGCGTTCATTCGTTCTCGCAAAGGTTTGAAGTGGCCAAATATCCAATATCACTTCCTGCCAGCAGCGATGCGTTACGACGGACAAGCGGCCTTTGATGGTCACGGCTTCCAAGTACACGTTGGGCCTAACAAGCCAGAGAGTCGCGGTACGGTTGCGATCACTTCGGCTGACCCGCATGCCAAGCCAGAGATTATTTTCAATTACATTTCGACCGAACAAGACCGCCAAGATTGGCGCGATTGTATTCGTCTGACGCGTGAGATTTTGTCGCAACCTGCGATGGATGTTTACCGTGGCGAGGAGATTCAGCCAGGTCTTAGCGTCACTTCTGATGAAGCGATCGATGAATGGGTTAAGCAGAACGTTGAAAGTGCGTATCACCCTTCTTGCGGCTGCAAAATGGGCGCTGATGATGACCCAATGGCGGTACTTGATGAAGAGTGTCGTGTTCGCGGCATTGATAACCTGCGTGTTGTCGACTCGTCTGTTTTCCCTGTTATTCCAAACGGCAACCTGAACGCACCCACCATCATGGTGGCTGAGCGTGCCTCGGATCTGATTCTGGGCAAGCCCGTTCTAAAACAGCAAAACGTTCCGGTATGGATAGCACCGGAATGGGAAGAGACACAAAGAATCAATAAGCCAGTACGAGAAGCGTAAGCCTCTGTTATTGGCTAAAAATAGCAAAGAATAAAAACAACAAGTAACAAGCAAAAAATAACAAAACTAATTAGTCAAAAGTCAAAAGTCAGAAGAACTGCTCTCTATCGGTGTTGATATCGAGTAGAAAAAGGAAAGATAAAAAGGAACCATTATGACGACTCTAAATATTCAGAAAGTGACAACAAAAACGTTAACAGCACTAGCCATCAGTTCATTTGCATTTGGTGCTAACGCTTCTATCGAACCACAACAATGTGAAAACGTACGCTTCGCTGATGTTGGTTGGACAGACATTACCGCGACAACGGCTGTCACTTCAGAGCTACTGAAAGGTCTAGGCTACAAAACCAAAACCGACCTACTTTCAGTTCCGGTCACTTACTCTTCAATGGCCAATGGCGACATTGATGTCTTCCTAGGTAACTGGATGCCAACAATGGAAGGCGATATCGCGAAGTACCGCGAAGCAGGAACGGTTGACACTGTGCGTGCCAACCTTGAAGGCGCAAAATACACGCTTGCTGTTCCTAAATACGTGTATGACGCAGGCGTAAAAACCTTCGCTGACCTAGCAAAAAATGCCGACAAATTTAAAGACCGCATCTACGGTATTGAGCCGGGCAATGATGGCAACCGTCTAATCCAGTCAATGATCGACTCAGACGCTTTTGGCTTGAAAGATTTCAGCTTAGTTGAATCAAGTGAAGCGGGCATGGTATCGCAAGTATCTCGCGCTGCTCGTCGTAGCCAGTGGATCGTTTATCTAGGCTGGGCACCGCACCCAATGAACAGCAACGTTGAGATGGAATACCTATCAGGTGGTGACGACTTCTTCGGCCCGAACTACGGCGGAGCAAATGTTTACACCAATGTTCGTTCAAACTACGTGTCTGAGTGTGCAAACGTCGGTCAACTTCTGCAAAACCTAGAGTTCTCTCTAGAGATGGAAAACCAGTTGATGGAAGAGATTCTTAACCAAAAAGTGAAGCCAGAAAAAGCGGCGCAACAGTGGTTAAACGCTAACCCACAACAAGTTGAAGCTTGGTTAGACAACGTAAAAACGCATAAAGGTGAATCAGCGACGCAAGCGGTTACTGAATACCTAAAACAAGTTAAAGCTTAGTTTTACCTTGCTATCGATCTATTTATCAAAGCTCTATAAATAAAAAAGGTGGGCTTACCAATTGTTCGATTGGTTTGAAGTAGCCCACCCATAATAAAAGGCAATACTGTGAATTTTATTACGGAAAACAAAATCCCTGTTGGTCAATGGATGGAAGCGGGTGTTGATTGGTTAACGATCAATGCAGCAGGATTCTTTGACGCTATTTCGATTTTTTTAGAAACCGTCATTATGTTTTTAGTCGATGTATTTAAGTGGATGCCACCGGCTTTACCAATCGTTATTACTGCGGCGATTGCATGGTACTTACACCGTAAACCCTCGCTTGTGATTTTCGTGGTTGCAGCCTTGCTGACCATTTTAAACCTCGGCTACTGGCAAGAAATGCTGGAAACCTTTGTCCTCGTGTTTGCAGCGACAACGATTTCCGTATTAATTGGCGTTCCAGTTGGCATTATGGCCGCGCATCGCCCTTGGTTATATACCGTGCTTAGACCCATCCTTGATTTAATGCAGACGGTTCCGACTTTTGTGTATCTGATTCCGACGTTGGTTTTATTCGGCTTGGGCATTGTTCCTGGCTTAATCTCGACCATCATCTTCGCCATTGCCGCACCAATTCGTTTGACCTACTTAGGCGTCACCAAAGTCCCTGAAGAGTTGATTGAAGCGGGTAAAGCGTTTGGTGCGAGTCGAATGAAATTGCTGATGAAGGTGGAATTACCTGCAGCCTTACCAAGTATCATGGCGGGTGTCACACAATGCATTATGTTGTCGCTTTCGATGGTGGTTATCGCCGCTCTTGTCGGTGCTGACGGCCTTGGTAAACCAGTGGTTCGTGCATTGAACACAGTGAACATCTCACAAGGTTTTGAAGCCGGACTGGCGATTGTATTGGTCGCGATTATTCTTGATCGCTTGTGTAAGACACCAAACCAGAAGGAAGCTTAATCATGTCTAACTCTCAGGGAAAAAAGACAATGGACGCGATTACCATTAAGAATCTCGATGTTGTGTTTGGTAATAAATCCAAACAAGCACTTGAGCTACTCGACCAAGGTAAAACTCGCCAAGAGATCATTGATGAAACTGGTCAAGTTGTCGGCGTAGACAATGTGTCGCTGACGGTGGAAGAAGGCGAGATTTGTGTATTGATGGGTTTGTCTGGTTCTGGTAAATCATCTTTGCTGCGTGCAGTTAACGGTTTGAATGAGATCAGCCGTGGTTCACTGACAATCAAAGACGGTGACCAACAAGTCGATTTAGCGCAATGTGATGAAGCGACTCTGCGTCATCTTCGTACTGACCGCGTATCAATGGTTTTCCAAAAATTTGCTTTGATGCCATGGCTTAACGTATTAGACAACGTAGCATTTGGTCTTGAAATGCAGGGTGTAGCGAAAGATGTTCGTCGTGCAAAAGCGCGTGAACAATTAGACATGGTCGGCCTAGCTGAATGGGAAACCAAATTTCCACATGAGCTTTCCGGCGGCATGCAGCAACGTGTTGGTTTGGCGCGTGCGTTTGCAATGGACACCGACATTCTGTTGATGGATGAACCGTTCTCGGCGCTTGATCCACTGATTCGTGCTCAGCTGCAAGATGAATTGATCACGCTGCAAAACAAACTCAACAAAACGATTCTGTTCGTGAGTCACGACCTAGATGAAGCACTGAAGATTGGCAATAACATTGCGATCATGGAGTCAGGCAAACTGATTCAACACGGTAAGCCTGAAGAGATCGTGCTGACGCCAAAAACAGAATACGTAAAAGATTTCGTGGCTCACACCAATCCATTGAATGTACTTAAAGGTCGCTCTTTGATGCAGCCTCTTGATTCACTGACGCAAGAGGATGAAAGCTGGAAGATCTGCGATTCTAAAGATCTCTGGATTGAACAGAGTGAAGGTGCTTTATCAGTGAAAGGTGAATCGACTTTAGCGCTTGTTGAGTGGAGCGAGTCTGACGACCTAACCGCGATTAGCGCGTCGAGTGTGGTAGTGGCAAGCCCGGAAATTGGCATGCGCGATGCGATTAAACTGAAGCAGCTAAGTAATCACCCGATTTTGCTGGTGGAAGACAATAAACTGGTCGGTATTTTGGATAACAGTGAATTTTATAATGCGCTTACTGGTAACTTTCAGATGAATACAGCCGCGTAAAGTTTCGTTTTTCAGCTTAGCTATTGGGGCTGGTTTTTTATTGGGTGGAGAGGGTTAAGTCTCTCTACCTCTATGATTATTAAAATATATTATTCTTTGAGTTTGTATTCTCTGACTCATTATTTTTGTCTTCATTGAAGCTTTGATTCCCCCTTCATTAAGCAAAAGTGCCGTACCACGCAAGTTTAGTGGTATAGAAAAGATTGAGAATAGTATTAACATCAGTACAATGCGGAAAAATCAATGAAGTAAATTATCAATTTACAGTGTAATTCGAGCGTTCCTAAGCTGTTCAGTTTGGAAAATCTCATCGCCACGGCACTGTAAAGTCACTCACAGTATATTAGTACAAAGGTCTGCATCTTGGATAAACATGACGAAATCTTGGTCGCTATTCGCCAAATTATTCGCGCTATCGATTTACACTCGAAAAAGCTGAGTAAAGAGTATGGTTTGACGGGCCCTCAATTGATTTTAATGCGCGCAATCCAAGAGATGGGTAATGTGACGATCAAAGAATTGTCTAATCAAACTAATGTGAGTCAAGCGACGACAACGACGATCATCGATCGTCTAGAGCTTAATGGTTATGTGCAGCGTATCCGTAGTGTTGCTGATCGACGTAAAGTTCATGCGAATTTGACGGAGAAAGGCCAAGAGCTACTTAATAATGCGCCACCACCGCTACAAGATAACTTCGTTAAAAAATTCCAAAATCTAGAAGCGTGGGAGCAAAGCCTGCTGCTTTCTTCGATGCAAAGAGTGTCTGCAATGATGAACGCAGAAGACATCGACGCTGCCCCAGTTCTACAGCTTGAAGGCATTGCCAACGTTGCTAAGAGCTAATTAGCTAGCTGAGTTAATTGTTTAAAAACAATGTATTAGAATAATATTTAATGGTCGCTTTGAGCGGCCATTTGTGATCTTGGCCTCCCAATTTTTCTGACTTTACTAATAAAAATCATCTTTTAGTTGTAGCCTATCGATATAAGCTAAGGTTTTCGAAAGACTAAGTATCAAGCGAAGGTATCTATATAGGCTATTGTATCAAGTTTGTGCTGACATATGATGAGCTTCTCGTTGTGTCTAACCTCCCCCCACTTCTAAGCGACAAAACTTCTTTCAAGATAAGTGCATGCCATAAAACGAGAATAACAACCTTAAACGGCTCGTTTGGTGCCTTAAAATGGCCAAATTGGGGTGTTTTAAGTTGCTGTTTTTGTTGGTTTTTAATTTGATGTTTTCTTAAGATCACAATGGTAGTCTTAGCTTAATTTCTTTAGGGGGCTAAATGGACACCAATAACAGCACTTATCATCAGCACAGTTTTGCTCAGCAAGATCTATCAGAACTTACCTTTACGGCCTGTACGTTTATCCGTTGTGATTTCAGACGTTCGAACTTACGTGATGCAACGTTTATTAACTGTAAGTTTATTGAACAAGGCGATATTGAGGGATGCCACTTTGATATTGCCGATTTACGAGACGCAAGTTTCCAGAATTGCCAGTTGGCGATGGCGAACTTTAGTAATGCGAATTGCTATGGGATTGAGCTGCGTGAATGCGACTTAAAAGGAGCGAATTTTACTCGTGCTAATTTTGCCAATCAAGTAAGTAATAGGATGTACTTTTGCTCTGCATATATTACGGGCTGTAACCTGTCATACGCCAACTTGGAGCAGGCCTGCTTGGAAAAGTGTGAGTTGTTTGAAAACCGCTGGATAGGGACTTACCTTGGTGGTGCGTCACTGAAAGAGTCGGATCTCAGCCGAGGCGTGTTCTCCGAAGATGTATGGGGGCAATTCAGTATGCAGGGGGCTAACTTGTGTCATGCGGAATTAGAAGGGTTAGATCCTCGCAAGGTAGATACGACAGGGATTAAGATTGTCGCTTGGCAACAAGAGCAGCTGCTTGAAAGCATGGGGATTGTTGTTATGCCTGATTGATTGATTGATTGATTGATTGATTGATTGGTTTTCCAATTCTGCATATCACGCTGCAAGACTCGGTTGTCGTATCACTCGGTCGTAATCAACTACAGCAGTTAGAAGAAAAGCCCAAAGTTAATAACTTTGGGCTTTACCGTATCTGGAAACTGGCAGTTTATTAACGATGTTTGAAAATAGACGGCGAGTTAAGATTATTCGAGTTTAGTGCATCCCTGAACGCATTTTGTCGGCAAGTGCAAAGAAAACAAACAGCACAAAACACACTAGCGCAACACACAATGAAACTAAGATCGTTGTTGCGTCTTTTGATAACAATGGAATAGCGATAGAAGCAACCGCTACCAAAATAACAAAGATATGAACGATTCGTCCGATGATGGGATTTTTATGACAGTATGAGGCCCAACGATAACGCATTTTTAACACCAGTATAATATTAGAATTTTTATTCTATTCTATTTTATTTTACTAATGAGAACTTTGTAAATTATTTTTAATTGTTGGGTACGGTAAATGTGATTAAAGCAAAATTAATATAAAACTAGTTAAATAACAGCGCATTATGTGACAGCTGTTGTCTATTTGGCTGTGGTGGCATTTTTACTCTTCAGGAAGTGATTATTAATAAGAGATCCATTGCTTATTGTTATTTGCCTCGTCAATGTTATTGGAATTAACATTGATACCTAATGCAAATCTACCAATCGTAGTAAATAACTGGTCACCCTAGCTTGCTAAAACGCTCAATAACGGCGTTAAAATTTTTGATTGTAGAATAACTACTTATCGAAACGTCTTGTCGAAAAGAGCTGCCTTGTTCTCAAGCTTTTTCCCTACGCTATGATTGATCACTTACTTACTGTGACTGGTATAAATGATGATTAATTTTATGTTATTTATCAAAGCGGCTCCTCAAACTGAGAGCGAAGTAATCTTGTGAGTTTTTCGGTTTGATATACTCAGTGTTCATTCGATTAAGATGATGGAGATGATATGTCGAAAACCGCGAAGATCATTAATGAAGATAAATTGCTCAAGAAAGCTCTGGAAGTCGGTTCTAAAATGGCAAAGTTACAAGGCTTTGATTTGCCACACTCATCTCAACCTATAAAAGTTAAGGCTGTGTACTTGTTTCTTGTTGGAGTTAATCAGATCACGCCTTTACCTGAAAGTAAGCTTGATGGCGCGAACATTAAAAAGCGCCTAGCGTTATGGATACACAAGGCACTGCCTGATAATGATCCTTTAAAGTAATTCGCGTTGAACTCAATTGATTCAAACTCGTTTCTTTTGATTACCAGGCAATTGATTTTATTTGAGAAACCTAGCTATCACACGCTAGGTTTTTTTTTGTTTTAGGTATCTGCGTTTCAATAATAGAGCCTCAACCGACTCTTGTGAGAGTGTGACGGTTCATTTCCTTCCACATTGGATTCGATAGTTTTTTGATTCCGGGTATTTCCCGAATAGGCACTTGAACGCCGTATTTTACGAATTGCACTAACGATTTTCTTTCGTCTATTTCCTTCAAGACACTCAGTTTTATACCGTCCTAATAAATACATTAGAACTCAAAGTATTATTAAATACATGCAACAGGTCTTAAAGTGTGATCTGAGTCGCTAAAATTTGATTTTAAGAGTTAAGGTGTTGATCTTTGTGTATGGAAAATGCTCATAATTAAAAGGAATTTAATTAGAGTTCAAAGGAAATGTCTCGGTATGATTACGTCAGCGCCTTGGGTTCTGTATCCAGAGGTTGTAGAAAAGATGATTGAAAAATGGAATTTTCGTGAGCCAGAAGTTTCGGATGGCAACAACATTTATCAATTAATTTCAGAGTGCCCTCCATTAGATACTAACTCTTCATATTGCAATTTTTTGCAGTCTACTCACTTTAGTAAAACTTGTATTTTAGTGGAGCATAAAGGTGACCTTGCTGGCTTTATTTCTAGTTACCAAAAGCCCTGTGAGCCCAATGTTCTCTTTATTTGGCAAGTGGCGGTGGCGCCTAAGTTTAGAGGCAATGCTTTAGCCTACAAGATGCTGAACACCTTACTTAAACGAGAGGGTCTAAAGAGCATTGAAGCGATAGAAACGACTATCACTGAATCAAACCAAGCGTCTTGGGCATTGTTCAAAAAGCTGGACGAAAAAAACGGTAACACCGGGAAAGTGACTATTTTCTTAGATGAAAATCTTCACTTTAACGGGCAGCACGATACCGAATACCTCTATCGAATCCTCCTTAAATAATCAAACACTTATAGGAATTAAATAACGGCATTATCATGGATATTTTTAAAAAGCAGGAATCTAACGTACGTTCATACTCGAATAGTTTTCCAGTTACTTTTAGTAAATCAAAAGGTTGCTGGCTTGAAACGAAACAAGGTGATCGTTACATCGATTTTCTTGCTGGAGCAGGATCTCTCAATTACGGTCACAACAACCCAATACTTAAGCAAGCCTTACTTGATTACATTGAAATGGATGGGATTACGCACGGCTTAGATATGCATTCAGAAGCCAAAGCTGAATTCTTAGAAGCACTTACTCGCTTAATTCTAGAACCACGAGATCTCAATTATAAAGTTCAATTTACTGGCCCAACAGGAACCAATGCCGTTGAAGCCGCGATTAAATTGGCTAAAAAAGTGAAAGGCCGAAGTAGCATTGTAGCGTTTACCAATGGTTTTCATGGTTGTACTGCAGGTGCACTGGCTGCTACGGGTAACCAGCATCATAGACAAGGCGCGGGTTCAAACCTGAACAACGTTACGCGTTTGCCATTTGAGGGTTACGCTGGCATTGATGGATTAAAATTGTTCGAAACGATGTTAGCTGATAATTCTGCCGGTATGGATAAGCCAGCAGCCGTCTTATTGGAAACTGTTCAAGGTGAAGGTGGATTGAATGTCGCTTCAAATGAGTGGCTACAGCGCTTGAATAAAATTTGTAAAGCCCACGATATCTTACTCATTGTCGATGATATCCAAGCGGGTTGTGGTCGAACGGGTACGTTCTTTAGCTTTGAACCATCAGGTATCAAGCCAGATATAGTCACGCTGTCTAAGTCGATAAGTGGTTATGGCTTACCGATGGCCGTCGTTTTATTAAAGCCTGAATTAGACAAATGGCAGCCGGGAGAACACAACGGTACCTTCCGTGGTAATAACCATGCGTTCGTTACCGCTACGAAAGCGATAGAAATGTATTGGTCAAATAATGATTTTGAAAATCATATTCAACGTAGTTCAAGCATGGTCGATGATGTCATTCAACGCAATATCAAGCGTTTCCCAGAGCTATTCGTTCAACGCAAGGGACGTGGAATGATGATTGGCATTGAATGTAAAGATGGAAACACGGCTGACGAAATTGCCAAAACGTGTTTTGAAAACGGTATGGTCATTGAAACAGCTGGCCCTAACGATGAAATAGTGAAGTTCTTTTGCCCACTGACGATATCTGAATCGGAACTGATGCAAGGTTTAACCATCTTCGAAGATTCAGTAGAAATTGTAGCAACTAAGTATTTCAAGAAAGTATCGTAATAGGGACAGTAAAATGATTGTTAGAACACTTGATGAATGTCGCAATAGCGAAAGACGTATTGTTTCGGATAATTGGGAAAGTACTCGCATGTTGTTGAAAGATGACAACATGGGTTTTTCATTTCATATCACGACAATTTATGAAGCGACGGAAACACATATTCATTACCAAAACCATTTAGAATCAGTATATTGCATGAGTGGTGAAGGCGAAATTGAAGTGGTTGGGGGTGAGACTTATCCCATCAAACCTGGGACGCTTTATATCCTTGATAAGCACGATGAACACTATTTACGTGCGTATAAAAACAAAGAAATGGTTATGGCGTGTGTATTCAATCCGCCAATTACTGGCGCTGAAGTTCACGATGAAAACGGCGTTTATCCTCTGGTTGATTAACCGACTTTTTCTGGGGTGAAATCTCACCCCAATTTCCATTTATCTAGTCTTTATTACTTCTCTATAACTAAGGTCTTTTATGACATTTACCGTAGAAAAAATCGGCGGTACATCCATGACAGCATTTGATGCTGTGCTCGACAATATTATTCTCCGCCCGAAAAATCCGTACAATCGAATTTTTGTTGTGTCTGCTTATAGCGGGATGACAGATGCACTTTTGGAGTGCAAAAAAACAGGCAAGCCAGGTGTTTATCAATTGATCGCAATGCGTGATGATTCTTGGGAAGAAGCGTTATCTTACATTGAAAGCCGTATGTTATTGATCAATGAGCATATTTTTGCAGATCCTATGAATCGTGCGCGTGCTGATAAGTTCATCCGGTCGCGTATTTCAGAAGCGAAGAACTGTATTACAAATATCCTTGAAACGTGTCAATACGGTCAGTTTTCATTGAGGCATTACTTGCCTCAGATCCGCGAGTTTCTCTCTTCAATTGGCGAGTCACATAGTGCGTACAATACGGCTCTTAAATTGAAAAATATTGGCATTAACTCAACCTTTGTTGACCTTTCTGGTTGGGATAACAAGACTCCTCAGAGTTTGGACGATACCATTAGAGACGCTTTTTTAGACATAAATGTGGCTGAAGAGCTACCTATAGTGACGGGTTATGCCTATTGTAAAGAAGGTTTGATGCATACTTATGATCGTGGTTACAGTGAGATGACGTTTAGCCGTATCGCGACTATGACTAAGGCATCACTGGCTATTATTCATAAGGAGTATCACTTTAGTTCGGCCGATCCAAAAGTCGTTGGGGTTAGCTCAGTTAAACCAATTGGAGCGACTAATTATGATGTTGCCGATCAGTTAGCAAACCTTGGTATGGAAGCTATTCATTCTAATGCCGCAGCAGGGTTGCGCGAGAGTGGAATCGAACTACAAATAAAAAACACTTTTGAGCCAGAGCATGAAGGTACACTGATTTCTTCAGATTACCGCCCTGACACCAATCAGATAGAGATTATTGCCGGAAAGCAGAAAGTATATGCGTTGCATGTATTTGATCAGGGGATGGTCGGTAAGGCTGATAACGTCAGTTATGAACTAATGGAAATTATCGCGGATGCAAGAGTTAACCTTATCGGAAAAGAGATGAATGCTAACTCTATTACGTATTATCTAGGCGGCAGTTCAGAAAGTTTAAATAAGGTGTTTTATAAGGCAGAGAAGCGATATCCGAAAGCATCTATTTCGGGACGTATGGTCGCTATCATTTCGGCGATCGGCTCTCAAATTGACACCAATAAAACGCTAGCGAATGGTGTATTGGCTTTGATGAGCAATAGTGTTACGCCCATTGCGTTACATTCGTCGATGAGAAACGTGAATGTACAATTTGTTGTGAGTGACGATAAGTATCAAGAGGCCATTTGTGCATTACATGAAGAGTTTTTTGAACAAAAGCAAAAGGTCACATCATCCGTGAATGCAGCTTAAATAAAGATCGGTGAGCCTATCCCATCTGCTAAGTGAACGTTTTAGCTGTAGGGTTTGAGGCTGCAACAAATTCTGCGTGAAGGCCATTTTTATGATGGCCTTTTTCGTACCTGCTCGATGACATATTGTGATTTCAGTCCTCATTTTGTAAAACAAGGTTATGAACTTTTAGGTGCGGCATTTAATGTCGGTGTTGTTGTTATTTCACGCGAATAATTCAGGAGTAAGGTATGAGTTCTCATCAAATAAAAAATGTGGTGTTTGACGTCGGCAATGTGATTGTACGTTGGTCGCCGCTAGAAATTACTCGCCTGAATTTCGGGGAACTTGATGATCTGGAAACCCAAGCGCGTTCAATTTTCCAAAGTACGATTTGGTTGGATTTGAACAAAGGGTTCTTAACCGAAAATGAAGCCAAACTTCGCTACCAACAAGAGTTAGACTTATCTTCATTAGAGTGCGAGCGCCTGTTCTACTACGTAAAGCAAACGCAGATCTTACTGTACGGTTCTATTGACCTCATCAAGCAAGTAAAACGAGCAGGTTATGCCGTGTATGCGTTAACCGATAACGTGGTTGAGATTGTTGAGTACCTAAAAGCCACCTACGAGTTTTGGCCACTGTTTGATGGTGCAACGGTATCGGCAGAGTTGGGCATGCTCAAGCCTCAACCTGAAATTTATCATGCTCTACTATCACAACATGGTCTTGATGCTTTAGATACGGTGTTCATTGATGATATGCCCTCTAACGTTGAAGGGGCAAAGGCTGTAGGTATGGCCGGTATCCAGTTTAGTGATGTGTCTCAGTGTGAAAGAGAATTGCTTGCACTGGGCATTGATTTGAATCGTTAACGGATTTGATGATTTCGGGTTAACGATTTAACTCTTTTTTCTAAGGGTTCAACAAGATGAAAAGATACTCAGTAAGATCAATGATCACTTTTTTGGTTCTCGCTTTATCTGGATTGGTTCTTATTATGGCTGCAATACTGCAGATGCAAGTTGAAGAACCCTGCCATAATTGCTATGAATCAGATAAAGGGCAGTTTAAGTATGTCCTTTACGATGGAACCTCACCTTCGATAATTCCAAGTATTCACAACGAGCTATTGCTCAAACAGGCTCCTTTGATGAAGAGCTTTGGCCTTGATTTAATACCAGTCATAACGGTGAGAGTATGGCAAAGCCAAAAGGCTTACTTAGATGAGCAGGAGCGTAGCATTGGGAAGCGATACGCGTTTTCTACAGGCTATATCGACCCTAAAAGCAATGAAATTAGGCTGCTCTATTTTGGTGGTGAGATCCATAAAACCGCACTGCATGAGTTCGTACATTTACTGACTCTGCAAGTGAATCCGAACTTTGCGAATAATCCGCGTTGGTTGTGGGAAGCTATCGCTATCTACAAATCTGAAGATTATTGGTTTCACGTCAATAACAGGACTGCCATCAGTCGCCGTTTCGATGGGCTAGTTCAGGACTTATACCATAAGCCAAACAGTAGCTCAGCTGTTTATGAGCTTGGCTATACGGTCGGTGAGTTTATTGAACGTTCATGGGGAGAGCGGGCGTTTGTTGATCTCATTAAAAGCAATGGGGATCCATCACAGTTTACCGACCAGCCAATAGAATCGCTGTTTTCTGATTGGGAAAAGTTCGTCAAAACCACGTACTTGAGTGGCCCGAAAAGTGAGTATGAAAAGGCCATGGAACGAAATCCATTCGATAGAAGAGACACGTCTAACTAATCAAAAAAGAGGTGATGTTTTATATGAACATCGCCTCTTTTCCATTTGTTGTTCTAAGTGGCTTCATTCTACTGATACGTTTTATTCTTCTATTTAGCTTTATTGTTCAGTATTCAGATGTCGAATCAACTTGGCTGGTGTACCGCCGTATAGGCAATCTGGTGGTACATCACTGTTGACCACTGAGTTGGCTGCGATAACTGAGCGAGCCCCAATAGTCACGCCTTGGTTGATCACTGAATTACCGCCAACCCACACATCATCTTCGATTGTTATTGGTAAACAGAAGGTTTCCCATTTACGGCGGCTACGGTAATCAAGGGAGTGTGATGGCGTATAGAATTGGGCATTTGGTCCAATTAAAACATTGTTACCGATCTTGATGTTCGCACCATCTAGCATTACTACGTTCATATTAATGAAGGTGTCGTCGCCAATCTCGATGGTTTTTCCAAACTCACAATGGAAAGGAGGACGCACAACACTGCTGCCGATTTTGCCAAATAGATTTGCTTGAAGGCTCGGTTGTTGAGTGTCGTCGGAACATTGATTGAAATCTGACAGAGCTTTACTTGCATGAGTGCGCATTTGGTCAATCTCATGATCGGCACCGTCAAAAACTTCGCCAGACAGCATTTTTTCGAGTTCTGTTTTCATTGTTTATATCTTCCGAATCAATATCGGTATTAGCATACTTATATACAGAAATAAAAAAAGAGAAAAGCCTCAGCCTTTCTCTTCCTGTTTTGTGCTTTAAGCACTAATGCTAAGTGAGCTCTGCTATTCAGCAAAAGGCGCACTTTGCCAAATTAGATTTGCTCAACGAAACCCATTAGGTGTTGTTTCACTTCGTCTGAAGCAAAAGCGCTCTCTACAGAGTATTTGTAGATCTCTGCGTAGTCTTCTTGTGTTAGAGCGAACGTTTCACACACACGCTTCACTTCGTTGGTCATGGTTGTGTTCGACACAGTACGGTTGTCTGTGTTGATCGTAACAACGATGCCGTCTTTCTTGAATTCAGCAATTGGGTGGTCGCTGAATTTGTGAATACATTTAGTTTGCACGTTACTTGTTGGGCAAGTTTCAAGCGCAACCTGTTTCTCTTTAACGATGTTGTACGCGTCTTCGTTACCTTGGATATGAACACCGTGGCCGATACGTTCAGCGTCAAGCATTGTCACTGCATCGTAAACGTTTTGACCGTGCCATTGCTCGCCAGCGTGCACGGTAATGCGGTAGCCTTTTTCAAGAGCGTATTGCGTGTATTCAGGGAACTCAGCACAGAAGCCTGGCTTTTCGCCGCCTGCGATATCAAACGCCACAACACCTTTACCTAGGTAGGGTTGGCCTGCGTCGATTACGTCTTTGATAGAATCTTTAGGGAACATACGAAGCACAGACATGATGTAGTTGCCTTTGATGTCGTATTTATCTTCAGCGCGCTTCATGCCTTTTACTGCACTTGCAATGATCGTATCAAGAGACAGACCTTTATTTACGTGCAGGATTGGCGCAAAGCGAACTTCTAGGTACTTAACGTTTTCTAGTGCAGCGTCTTCGTATAGCTCGAAAGAGATACGTTCAATTGCTTCTTCAGTCTGCATTACTTGTAGTGGCAGGCTGAAACAAGCTAAGTACTCATCTAGGTTTTTGCAATCTTCTGGCACCGTTAGAGATTGAACAACCGCGTCGCGATCTTCAGGTAGTTCGATATTGTACTGTTTTGCTAGGTCAATAATCGTATCTGGGCGAACACTTCCGTCTAGGTGGCAGTGTAAATCAATCTTTGGTAGTGCTAGAAAATCCATGAGTATTCCTTAATTCTATTATTATTTGAGCGTGTTAACTCACATGCGCTAAATTTACCAAGACAATGATATGATTTAAAGTGACAATTAATCATCATTAACCTGAATTTAGGGAATATCATGGTAGATGTTAAAAGCTTACTTAAATGCGATATGAATTTGCTGCTTTGCTTACACGTTCTGATTGAAGAGCGCAGCGTGAGCAAAACGGCAGAGCGACTCTTTTTGAGCCAGTCTGCGGTAAGTAAACAGCTCACCAAGCTCAGAGCTTTGTTTGATGATCCGCTGTTTGAGCGAGAATCCAAAGGGCTATTCCCAACCCCTAAAGCACTCGCATTAGCACCTAAGATCCACCAAATCTTGCTGCAGATCGAAAAACTAACTGTTCCCGAAGTTTTCGATCCTAAAGACAGTGAGCGTACTTTCACTATAGACCTTGTCGAAACCGCCTACACGGCGATCTATCCGCACTTTATGCCGACAGCGCTTGCTGATGCACCGCACATCACCATCAACAGTTCAACGTGGAGCAGCGACAGCTTCAAGCGCTTACTCAAACGTGAAGTGGATTTTGGCATCGGTATCTTTGAGCTAGATGAGCGCGCTTCTACCCATGTGCAGTGTATCCCTGACGAGTTGGATTACGTGGAACTGTGCTTGGATTATTCTGTATGTTTGATGCGAAATGACCATCCAGCCTTACAAGAAGAGTGGAACCTCGACACCTTCTTGAAGTACCGACACATACAGTTGGTGACGGGCGGAGCGGGGGATTGGCTTCTAATGGAAGTTCTAAATTCCAAGCAATTGGAAATCAACAAAGCCGCTAACGTGTCAGACATCACCAGTGCCATTAAATTGTGTAAGCAGAGTGATCTGTTGATGTGTTATCCATACAACTCGGTACGCGATTACATTGATAGCGGAGAGTTGGTGATGAAGCCGGTTCCGGTCGATTTAGTTCCGGGAGGCTTGTTCCTGTTATGGCATAAATACTTCGATTCAGAACCGAGCCACAAATGGCTACGAGAGTTGATTATCGAGCAGATACGTTAATTTTTTTCAATTTGGCCTTCTGAAAGTCAAATGAATGAGTAAAAAACAGAGTTTATTTCGTCTTTTGGAATCAAGCTTCGTCTTATTTTAGGTGCTATTTTTTATTAGAAGATGAGATATGACAACTTCACTGTTACCACAACAAATTATTGAAGACGCGTGTGAGTGGGCGATCATGCACGGTGTCGCGTTTCGCCAGTCAGATAATACCGCGAGGCATTGTCCTTTCAGCATTGCTCCTATGACCATGGAGCGTGAGGTGTATGAACACTTGTTGAAGGTGACACCGTTGATCACTAAGTTAATCAGCAATGTTTCTGAAGATCATGATTTCTTGCAGTCGTCATTGAGTGATATGGCCAAGGCTGATCCGTTTTTTGGCCGTTTGATGGAGCTACATCAACAAGCACATAGCGATCTGTCTCATCGTCTTTATCCTGCTCGCCAACCGTTGTTGTTAATGCGTACTGACTTCATGGACGATCGCCAACACGGTGCGAAAGTGATTGAGTTTAATGGCATTGCAGCAGGGATGGCACCATTTGGACAAAAGGCTACAGAGTTCCATGATTACATGCAAAATCAATGGCCTGAGACTTATCAGAGCTGGCTAGAAGATCAGTCGGCAACACCTGCAGAGAACCAAGGTTTAACCCAGCTAGCTTATGGGATCGCTAATGCTGCAAGGCAAGTTAAAGCGGACTTCAATGAGCAAGGCAAACCGGTTTTCTTGATGGTGGTACAGAAGAACGAAGACAACGTTTATGACCAACATTTACTTGAAGTCGAGCTACAAAAGCAGGGTGTACGTACGGTTCGCCGTACTTTTGAACAACTGAGCTGTCAGCTTTCTTCTGGTGATAACCAACGCTTGTTACTGCAAGATGTCGGCGCGGTTGATGTGGTCTACCTAAGAGCGGGCTATCAGTATTCAGACTACTGGGCACCAGAACTCAACGAATCGGTTTGTTGTCATACACTAAGCCAAACGCGCGTGTTTATGGAACAACACCATGTCGCAATGAACGCGACCATCAGTCAACAATTAGCGACCAGTAAAACCATGCAAATGCTGCTGACCATGATGCCAGCATCTGAATACGCACGCTGGGGTTTAACGCTAGCAGAAGCCGAACTGGTGAAGAGTGTATTGGCCGATATGAAGCCAATCACCAGCGAGTCGATTGAATGGTTTAACACGCAAGCTGATAAGCAAGAATGGGTGCTGAAAAACCAAGGCGAGGGCGGCGGCCATTGTGTCTTTAGTGACGACATCAGCGAACAATTGAGCCAACTTAAGCCACAAGAGTACGACGCATGGGCATTGATGCAACGGTTGTATCCACACGAACGTGATGTGCCAACCATTGCGGTGCGTGACACTCAACAAACGCTAGTGACAGACTTAGTCAGCGAAGTCGGTTTGTTCACCGCCTATTACCAAGGTAAGCCAGTCACTCAACTTGATGGTTATGCGGGATACTTGATTCGCAGTAAACCTGCTAGCGAGAACGAAGGTGGAATCCACAGTGGAAAAGGGATTTTGGATTCGTTGGTGTTGATTGAGCCCTAGTCTCATTAAGCATTAAGTAAGTCGCTTTGATAACTGAAATCCCGCTCCTACTTGGTTGCGGGATTTTTCGTTTATAGGACGACAAAAAGATCTTATTGACATGGGTAGAATGATCGCTCTACCATGTATGTAGAACAATCATTCTACTTTTGGTTAGGTATAAGAGATCAGCATGCTAAGAGAACAAATTGCAGAGAGCCTTGAGGTTGCGTTTAGCCAGCATGGTTTTGCAGAGCCGAGTGTGGCTCAACTAAAGACGGCATGTAATGTCAGCCTACGTACGCTCTACAAACATTATCCATCGAAAGAAGCGATGATAGTGGGCGCCTTAGAGCACCGTCATCACCGCTACCTAAATTTCCTATTAGAAAATGCGCCTGCTGATGGCCTGGCATCCATACTGGATATCTTCGACAAGTTACAACAGTGGATGGAAGAGTATGCACCACACGGTTGTATGTCGATGAATGCGATGGCGGCTTTTCCTGACAACGAGATAATTAATCAAGCTGTTACTGAACATAAACGAGAAGTAAAAGCACTTCTGGGGAAGCAGAGTCAACGAGACGATCTGTCTTCAGAGCTTTTTCTACTTCATGAAGGTGTATCAAGCGCGTGGCCAGTATTAGGCGAAGAAGCGGTGGTATCAGCACAGAATATGGTGACAAAATTACTCAAGGAAATACGATGAAATTCGAACTACCGAAAACAATGAAAGGCGTAGAGATGTTGGGTCATGGCGGAGCAGAAATGCTTGGCTACCGTGAAGATATCGCTGTTCCTCAAATTGAATCTAATGAAGTGTTGATCAAGGTGATGGCCGCAGGTGTGAACAACACCGACATCAACACACGAATCGGATGGTACTCAAAAAACGATGATTCAGACGACGCCAGTTGGTCGGGTGAAGCGCTAAAGTTCCCTCGTATCCAAGGTGCTGACGTGTGTGGTTTAATCGTGGCAGTCGGCAATGAAGTCTCGGCTGATCGTATTGGTGAGCGTGTTCTTATTGAACCTTGTTTAACGGAAGTGTACGGACGAGATCTACCACAGCCATGGTATTTTGGCTCTGAGTGCGATGGTGGTTTTGCTGAGTACACAAAAGTGGCAGCGAAACACGCTTATGCGGTGAACAGTTCTATGTCGGATGTAGAGTTAGCGTCTTTCCCATGTTCTTACTCAACAGCAGAGAACATGCTGACTCGCGCAAATGTGGCTGAAGGTGATCGCGTGCTTATCTCCGGAGCATCGGGCGGTGTGGGTTCAGCGGCGATTCAATTGGCGAAAGCACGCGGTGCTTACGTGATTGCAATTACTAGCCCAAGCAAGAACCAACAGTTACTTGAATTGGGTGCTGATGAAGTGATTGCTCGTGACGCTGATTTGGTGGAAGCATTAGGTGTAAATAGTGTGCATGTGGTTATCGATTTGGTTGCCGGTGACAAGTGGCCAGAGTTTCTTGAAGTCCTAAAATCGCATGGTCGTTATGCCGTCTCTGGTGCGATTGGTGGTGCGATGGTCGATCTCGATGTTCGCACTCTGTACCTGAAAGACCTTAGTTTTTTTGGTTGCACGGTTTTAGAGCCTCAAGTATTTCAAAACCTGGTTAACCGTATTGAGAGACAACAGATTGGCGCAATTGTCGCGGAGTCTTTCCCATTGGCTGACATCCATACTGCACAAGACGAGTTCTTGAAGAAAAAACACGTCGGCAAGATAGTGTTGGAAGTGGCTCAGAGATAAAGTAACGGTACGCGACACTAGACTCGCTCCATTACGTGAAAGTAGGAAAGGCTACCAAACTTGTCTAGTCATAAATCACAAATGGTTGACCCACAATTCGACTCGATTGAGAATGGGCGTGCTGTGTGAATAGGCGCTATTGCGGCTTAATCTCAACATCTTGCTTGAGAATATGTCTAATGAGAACGCGCCAGAACCAATCAACCTATCAGTCGGTGATGAGGGATCAAATACGGAGGCTTCAACTCTGGAAAGTAAGCGCGGTAAATGCCAATCTGGTTGATTCAATTTTACGACAACCACATTACCAGTCGAGACAGAGACCTCATCAATTTGCTTTCCTAACGACGAGGTTGAGTTAAATGTGGATAGTTAGAGTCAATGAGTGCCTTTTCCATCGTATCGAGAACTTGAGAGGTTATCTCTGAGCTTAGGATATCCGACTCAGTTTTGCCTTGAAGCACCAATCCTGAAAAATGGTCGATTTCAAATTCGAATCCATTCCCCGTCACTTGGTTGGTGATGGTCGACTTTTTCCCTTGATGTTCAATGTCAATAAAGGCCGGATTCCACCATTTCTCGTGGATGGTGATCTTGGTATCAGGCCCACTCAAATGTGCTGTTCGGGGAAGGTTCTGCACCGTTGATGCCGATATTTTTCCGTTCATATCACCAGAGAATGTAAAGCATGCATCGGTATCAACATTCGCCCCCTCATAAAGACACGACATCTCTACCTGAGGTTTTGAAGGTTTCACAACTAGCGTTCGACACAGATCGTAGAAGAACCAAAGCCCATAGACCCCAACATCGAGCGTTGCTCCGCCTGACAAATCCGGATTGAAGATAAACAAGTCGGGCTCATAGTCGTGATGGTTACCAAAGCTGGCTTCGATTGAATCTATCTGAATGTTGTTGTCGACCAAGAATGATTGGAGCTCACGATACGCGGGAAACACCACGGTTTTCATCGCTTCTAGCAACATCACACCATTTTGATTTGCGAGAGCTTTCATCTCCAGCCAATCACCAAGATTAGTGAAAGCCGGCTTCTCAACCAATACGTGTTTTTTATGGCTTAGAAACAGTTGGGCGAGTGGCTGGTGGTATGGGTGAACCGTAGCGATGTAAACCGCTTCAACACTTGGGTCATTCGCCATCTCTTCATAAGACCCATAAGCCTTGTCGCAACCAAACTTATTGGCGAACGTAGCTGCGCGTGAGTGATCCCTTGCGGCAACGGCATACAATTCACCATGCAGACAGTGCTCGGTTACAGCTGTTGCGAATCGATTGGCGATATTGCCTAGCCCTGCGATACCCCATTTAATTTTACGCTGCGTGTCGCTCATCAGTTGCTCCAAATCGTTGTTTTGTATCAGTGTACTCAGAGACGCCACATACAAATAGAGAACAGATTTCTCAACCTGTTCTCTATTTATTTTATTCTAGTTGAAGCTCTGGATCAGCTCTGTGTGGAGCGTTTCCAAGCGGCTAGGGCTTTAATGTGTTTTGGCCCGATGCCACAACAGCCACCGACAATATTCGCTCCCAGCGCGTGCCAGCGTTTTGCGTAAACTAAATAACCTTGACCATCCAGTTCACGTATCTCTTGAAGCATATCATTTGCTTCATGTTCGCTACTGATCGGTGCAAAGTTATTGGCGTAGACACCTATTTCTAAATCACTGCCTAGCTCACCAATCACTTTCTTAGCATCAATAATGGCTTGATCCATCACTTCTGGCACTGAGCAGTTAAACATAATGCCTGTCGCGTTTGATTGGCACGCAAGTTTGATGGCGTCTATTACGCTTTCGCCAGAACGAATGCTGGCAGAGTCGCTCTTGGTGTCTTCCAAGCTAAAGGCGTAATAACACGGTTTGTTTGATTGCTTGAGTACCGCATGAATTGATTCGAATTCTTGCAGGCTACAGATGGTTTCTGCTATCCAAAGGTCGATGTTCGGGTCTTGTGCATCGTAAAGCGTTTGGATGATTGGCGCGGCCTCTTCGACCTTAAATAAGTCTGGTCGGTAGCTGCCAAATGGCGGTGGAATCGCGCCCGCCACTTTCACTGTGTGAGAAGCATTGTCAGCAACTGCTTTAGCCAGTTCGCCAGATAGTGCAGCGAGTTCAAAGCCTCGTTGTTCAAAGAGCTCTTCACCCAAATGAAAAGGCACACACGCGTAGCTATTGGTGATCAAGATTTCAGCACCTGCATCGACAAAGTTTTGATGCGCTTGGCTGACAAATTCGGGTGCTTCAATCAGCGCTTGAGCACTCCAAAGCGGTTGAGAAAATGGCGCGCCAATTTCTTTGAGTTCTCGGCCCATGCCGCCATCAAGTATGGTTAGTGTTTTCATATTCAATACTATCTAAACAATTGCTGAAGTTCTGCCGCCACCATATCAGACAACCTTGTCAGACAGAAGCCATCAATACCCTGTGTTAGCGAGAAAAGGTGTCGGACTGTTTTAGAGATAGCCACGGCATAATTTAGATCGCTCTTTGACAATAATGTGCACTACCACACGCATCAATATCTATACGCATGAGTGGCATATTTGCTATTGTAGTCAGCAGTTTAGAGCGAGTTACCGACTTATGAAGTAAGACTTTACCGTTTTGGTCTATGGCATGAAGGCTAAAGTGGTTCTTAGCTCGGGCGATACCGCAGAAATAAGAATAATCAGGCATGGTGCCTCCGATGCATTTAAGTACCACATAAGTGTGGCAGATCCTCGGGAGGGGGAATCCGTGTCATTCGTTATATTTTTTAAGGTTATTTATGGCAAGAGTAGAAAGTTTAGATTTTAGTGTGGTGGAATCTATTTGCCGATTACTTGGTGATACTTCTAGTGGTTTTACTGGAACAGAAATAGGAAAGTTACTTTACGAATCTGGTATTGAAGATATTGATTCAGCTAATACCAAATGGAAAAGGTTGAACTCAGCATTAGCAAATAAACAAATGATTGACGGGTGCGCTAACAATGTTTTGGCTTTTATCCAAAATGCGATTAATCCGGCTCGTCATTACAATAATTTAGAATGGTTTAATGATACTCGGTTCCAATTAAACCAGATTCTCAGTTTTGCTGGTTTCAATATTGGCGAAAATGGAAAGTTAGGCACAGTAACTAAATCGAATACGATCAGTGAAGCTGCCGCAAGGGCTTATAAATTAAAGGATCATTTAGTCTCTCGTAATGTCCATCCCGATGTTCTGAAATACTGTAAAGAAGAATTAGTTGTAGATAATTACTTTCATGCTGTATTCGAGGCGACTAAAAGTGTAGCTGATAAAATCAGAAATAAAACAGGTTTAACTTCTGATGGTTCAGCGTTGGTTGATGAGGCTTTTTCTTTTAAGCAAGTACCGCATTTAGCATTAAACTCTTTAGTTAGTGAAAGCGAGAAAAGTGAACAAAAAGGCTTTATGAATTTACTAAAAGGGCTATTTGGTACATTTCGTAATACTACAGCCCATGCACCAAAAATCACTTGGACTATAGAGGAAATTGATGCATTAGATATCCTTTCTATGGTCTCTTTGGTCCATCGCCGATTAGACAAAGCTGTCCAGGCTAAAATGATGTACGAATCAAAAATATAACAAATGCGTACGACTACTTTTACGTCGTAAACTGAAGTTGATTAATAGCTTAGGTAACTGATATGGCATTCTCTGAAATCGAACAAAAACGATATGAAAAAACAGTTGAGATCTATCTGGACTCTCGTCGACCACCTGTAGAAATTAGGGACCAGTTAGATTTAGGATATCGAGTGAATGGGCAAGCAATAGAAATATTCGAAGTTCGCCCGAAATGGAACGACCCAAGTGAAAAAATGGAAAGTCCTATAGCCAAAGTGAAGTACTACAAATCACGTAATGAGTGGGCAATCTATTGGATGAAATCTGATTTAAAATGGCACATTTACGAACCGACAGCAGAGGTGAAGAGCCTTGAGGCGTTTTTTGAGGTTCTAAATGCGGATGTGTACGGAAGTTTTTGGGGATAACTAGCCCTATCTATAATCAACCATCCCAGAACGCTAAATATTAGGTCACCACAATCTGTAGAGGAAAGTGCTTTGAAGTTAACCAATAAACTCGTACGTTACCCGCACATTGATGTTGATCGTGCGTTTGAAAAAGAAGATGAGTTATTGCAGCAAATACAGGCCGGTGAGATTGGACAAGCCTTAATGCTCTGGCAAGCAAAAACACCGACACTCGTTTTGCCTGCAGGTAAAAAGTGGCCAGTGACGTTAGAGTCTAGAAAGCAACTTGCGGCACAAGGCTGGCAACTCACCTCGCGAAAAACAGGTGGCGCTCCCGTTCCCCAACTGCCGGGGATCATTAACCTATCGCACATTTACCATTGGCCTCGCGATGAAGCCTACAACATCCAAAAAGCGTATCGACATTTATGCGATGTATTAACCCTGTTTTTTAAAGAACTGGGCATCGATGTGGATGTACACGCAACCCCCGGATCTTATTGTGATGGTGACTACAACCTCAATATCAATAAACAAAAAATAGTGGGTACTGCGCAGCGTGTATTGCTTAAACAAGGGGGCGGCCAAATTGTACTTTCGCAAGCTTGTATCTTGTTAGATGCCGACCTAGAGAACATCGTTGCGCCTGTGAATTTTTATAATCAAATTTGCGATAACCCGACCGTGGTGGATGCGCAGGTTCATACACTGTTGTCCGCGCACTTGACGAGCCTTCCCAACGTAGATTCACTCTTTCAGCGGTTAAGCCAAGCTTTCATCAAGTATGCGTAATGTCTTCCTTTCGCTAACACCAGTTAACTTGTCGGGTGGATGAACCAATTCAATTATATCTAAATATTGCTGGAGTTTGGTCGTAACCACATCAGACAACTTTGGGTTGTGGAATGCCCTATATACGGAGCACTCATTGTATCTGGCTAGGGAGAGTCGAGTTTTTAACTAAAGCTTATCTGTAAGCAACTGGTCGAGAGTCGTCACCAGTTTCTGATTTTTATCCGAATTTAATGCATCGGCATGGGGATCTTTAAATAGCCCGGAGTCATTATCAAAATATTTCCCAGAAGCGTTAGAAAACTCTTCCGATAGTGCCGCTCGGCACAAGATATCAGCGCCTATTCCCAAGTCATTGCCTTCCAAACCATACGCATCTTTAACCAATTTACTGCCAAGAAATGAGGCTGGATTAACGGGAATGATTAGGGGCCCTTGATCTCCTAATTGGTGCGCAAGATGGATTGACCACATAGTTAACGCCAACTTACTTTGTGCGTAGATGGGGCCATCTAAAGCGTCAGGATTTGGGCTGACAAGCGCCTCGAGATCGACCGATGACTGAGCAGCTGAAGATAGATTGACGATGCGACCGTTGGCATCAAAAAGTGGTAGCAGCTTTTGAGTCAGTAAATAAGGGGCAATGGTGTTGACGCTAAATCGGACATCGAGATTGTCTTTGGTAGTGATCTCGGAAACTTTGTAGACGCCGGCGTTGTTAATGAGTACGTCGAGCTGTTCATGCTTCGACTTTATTTGGTTGGCGAGCGCTTCAACTTCAGAAAGAGAAGAGAGATCGGCAACATAACTTTCGATAATCGCATCCTTGGATAATCGAGAAAGGCCGGCTTCTACTTTGCTGAGTTTGGTTGGGTTACGTCCATGGATAAGGATGTGATGCCCTTGTTGGGCTAACATTTTCGCGGTCTCTAAACCGATACCATCTGTCGCACCTGTAATCATGATCTTTTTTCGCATCTTCCTTCCTTGAATAAAGAGTCCGGATAACTTTTATAACAAAGTTTCATTGCACAAAGTTTCTACTACTTCACATGCTGAGATATGGAAAGTACGGATGTGTATTGCTATTGAGAAACCGTGAAACAAAGGTCTGGTTTAAAAAGCAGAGTACTGTTTTTCAGGGGTTGCTAAGATTATTTGCTATCGAATACCACTCATATTAAAAAGCCTCCACTTCAACTAAATTTGTTAGTTGAAGTGGAGGCTTTGCCCATGCAGCAATATATGGCAGACCAACGGTTTCTATTGGTTAAATCGTCATCTAATTAGCGTTCTGACGTCGTTCAAATAAGTACGGTTAAGATTTTTAAGTGTTCATTTCTGATCTGCTAAGGCCTATTGGGAGCTGATTAACGAGCTCCTCTCGCCGCTCGTTTTTGCTTCGCACTCTCTATCATCTTAGAAGGTGTCATACCTGTCACTAACATGGTGCCAGTGATAACCAGAATTGAACCAGTAATCGTATTGATGCCAATTGCTTCATCTAAGAATAAGTTACCCCAGAGAATACCAAATACCGGAATGATGAAGGTCACGGACAGGGCTGAAGGTGCGCCGAGTTCAGAGACTAGATTGAAGTAAAGTAGATACGCTAACCCAGTACATACCGCGCCTAATAAGATAACTGATGTAGTGATCGTAATGTCGGGTGTTTCTCTCATCGGAATAAAGAATACAAATGGTAAAACCAGCAACACCGCAGCCCACATGCTGCCATGAGCATTGTTGAATGCCTCAACTTTAGGGGCTTGTTTCGTATAGTTTGACGCTATTCCGTAGCTAAAGGCCGCCATCACTGCTGCAAAGATAGGAAGCATAGCCTCACGGCCAATGTTCATTGCATCCCAACCGACTAACACGCCAACTCCCGCTACCCCAATCCCAAGTCCTAATAGAACTTTCGCCTCAAGTGCTGTTTTGGTCCATATCGCACCAATGATTGCCGCCCATATTGGCGCGGTAGAGTTTAAGATGGCGAGTGTCGAGGCGTTCAGTGTTTGAGCCGAATAAGCGAAAAGCAAAAAAGGAAGTGTGGTGTTAAACAGCCCGAGAATGAAGAAGTGTTTCGCGTGCTCATGAAAAGAGATCTTCTTTTTTAAATAGAAAGAAACTAAAAGCAGAGTCAGTGCTGCGAACAGAACTCGGGCCTCAATCAAGACTGCGGGCCCTAATGGATTAGCCGCCATTCTCATGAAAAGAAACGAGCCTCCCCATATAGCCGCAAGTAGTATCAGTTTTAAAAAGCTCACAGTTTGAATCTCAGATTGTGTAAAACACCAACTATGGATCAAAGCTATGTATTGCACAAATTTAGATGTTAATACTGTGCTACTAATGTTGGTATTTTGATAGCGAAAATAACCATTAAACAGGAACACTTTTGATGAATTATGTTCTGTTTATCCTTCCTTGTTTGGCGAGTAATCTAGTCTCATACGTAAACATTAGGTGATTAAAATGAAGATTGAACATATCGCGATTTGGACCAAACAACTTGAAACACTTAAACGCTTTTATGAAGATTACTTTGGCGCGACGTCTAACCAGAAATATCATAATCCAACCAAAGGTTTCTCTTCTTACTTCTTGTCTTTTGAGAGTGGTAGCCGATTAGAAATAATGGAAATGGACTCGGTTCCTGAATCGAAAGACGATATCTATGACCAGTTCACTGGCTTCATTCATATGGCTATTTCATTAGGGTCGGAACAAGCAGTCGATCAACTGACTCAACGCTTGGTCGAAGACGGTTATGAGCGATTAGATGGCCCAAGAAGAACAGGCGATGGCTATTATGAGAGCTGTGTGATCGATCCTGATGGTAATCGCTTGGAACTTACCGTTTAATGTAGAGACTTAATTGAGTTACTCATCTACAAACGGAACTGAGGTATGACAATGATGAAGCTTGCTGTGACTTTCCTTTTTAGTCTTGGGCTTATGGGATGTGCTACCTCAGAACCTGTGTATGAACCAGAAGCTGACTCGAAGCCTGAACCATCAAAGCCAATAGGCTACCTCGGTTTTAAAGCTCACCAAGAGTGGGCCATTCAATTTAACGACTGTACGGTCTATGATCTAACGGGCGCACAACCTTACCAGTGGTTTGATCGCACTTCAGCCTCTGTGAGCTGTTATACGTTTAAGCCAAACGATGCTATCAAGCCTCTGTTGGTTTACTCCAGTGCTGATTTCAACAGCAATAAACTCACCCCGATTAATCGCTTTCAAGATCTGCAGGTATCAAAGTCAGGCTGGGGCAGTTTTCCTATCGTCTATGAGACAAACGGCACCAACTGGCTGAAAGTCAAAGAGGGTTGGATTCACCTCACACTTGCTGATCAAACGCTCGTACAGTTCTACTCCGGAACTCAAGACCAATCTGGAAAATCACAGCACGATCAGTATTTTGAGCAGCATTAAGAACAAACTTTAGTTCAGCGAAAGCAAATGCCCCTATTAAATTAGTTGGGGCTAATTGAATCGAGAACTACTGACTGTTTGGTGATTCGCGACTCAGTTTTCCCGCGTGTCTAGGCTCAATTAACTGTGAGTGAATTTCATATTTAGCCTACAAAAAGTGATGGGCTACGCATCTCTGAAATCATGCTCAAACCTTGCTTACTCCGCTTTATTAGATATGCGATATTGCGTTCTTTGGTCGTTGAATTGACCACCAGTAGGTAAGTAATGTGAAAGAGCAGGTAAGTAACGTGAAAACAGAAAAACAAAAAATGCTAGCAGGCGAACCTTATCAGGCTTGGGATAAAGAGCTTTATTCAGCGCGAATTGAGTGTAAGAAAACACTTCAAAAACTCAATAACAGTATTCCAGACACACCCGAATGGGAAGCGGCCACGCAAGAGCTTATTCCGGGCTGTGAAAATGCGCACTTAGAACCGCCATTTCGTTGCGACTATGGCTCAAACATCAAGCTGGGTAAGAACTTCTACGCTAACTTTAACTGCGTGATTTTGGATGTAGCCGAAGTGACCATTGGTGACAATGTGCTGCTTGGGCCAAATGTACAGATTCTAACGGCAGGTCACCCACTTGATGTGAAAGGCCGAGTTGAAGAGGGCGTTGAGTTTGGCACACCGATCAACGTCGGCAACAATGTTTGGCTTGGCGGCGGTGTAATCATCTGCCCCGGTGTCACCATTGGCGAAAACAGCGTTATTGGCGCAGGCAGTGTGGTAACTAAAGACATCCCAGCCAATGTGGTTGCTGTGGGTAACCCATGTAAGGTTTTGAAAGCGATCGATAACGACTAGCGTCGAAACCTAATTAGAGCTCGAACTATTGGGGGGCATTTCAGCTTTGGGCTTTATTTTAACTATTCTTGCTAGTAAACCGAGTCAACGGGAGGTAGCTGGAAACAGTAGAATGCTAAAAACCGCCCGCCCAAGCATCAAAGTCATCAATGTTGTCGAGTTCTTGTTGGCTTCTTGGGGCTGGGTAATAAGGTAGGGCTAATCTCACAACAGAAGGGAGCAGCTCCCATTCCGGTGTCATCTTCAGGCGTTTCAATTCGTCGTTAAGGTGCACAAACATGTAGTAGCCGTCGGCATGCGTGTTGGCGTAACTCGCTATTGTCGCTATCTCCCCACTAGTTAACTTTATATCACGACCCAATGGGTAAAGTTGGTGTAGCGCAAAACTGACTTTAGGATCTTGCAGCTTGCCTTGCTTAAAGCGTTCTAGGCCGATAGCAGTTGAGGTCGTGCGAGGTTTCCAACCTGTCAGGAACAAGCCACTCAAGCTATCTTGGAATGGCTTTCCCTTTCGATTGCCTTCATTGCTAATGAATTGAACCGTCAGATTGTCTCCCGATTCTTCCAGAATTTCTAAAAACTGTTCACCAGTGCGATCGACTAAAAGCTTCATAAGACCCAGATACCATTAAGAATGAGATACGATAAATGGTACTACTTTAGGGGAGGTTTTGGTAGGGACTATAAAGGTTATGCAGCGTGAACACTGTTTTCAGTGTTGATCGTTACATTCCCTTTATATGAACAATAGCTTAACGCTTACGTAAGTAATGCGTTTGCACTATCTCATCAAGGTATGTCGTGACGCCTTTCAATGTAAAGTCGAGAGGAGAAACTAAGTCACCAAACAGCGGAGAACCACCACCAAGAACGACAGGAATCGTCGAGATGATCAGCTCATCAATCAGGTCTTCTTTGAGGAAATTTTGAATGGTGACGCCGCCATCAATGTACAGGTTCTTTAGGCCCTTTTTATTCAAATCCGCGACAATTTGTTTAAGCTCGCCCTTCATCAAGAATACTTTACTTTCCAGTTCCTTAGGTACTTTCGTCAAGGTGTTACTCAATACATAGACAGGCTTGATGTAAGGCCAATCAATGCCGAAGCTCAACACCATATCCATCGTGTTGCGGCCCATGACCAAAGCATCAATACGATCAGTATGGGCGTTGTAACCCATGTCATCGCCTTCTGGGTTTGGGATTGCTTGTAGCCAGTCTAGATCACCTTGTTTGTCTGCAATGTAACCATCTAGACTTGCACCGATAAAGACAATATTTGACATTTTTAACTCCGAAATTGAACAGGAACTTGGCATTTGCACAGTAATAAATTAAAATATTCTACAGTGTAGAATATTGAGTTTAAAAGGTGGTGTTATGACTGTCAAGGATCAAAAACGAGGTCGACCAAAGAGTGGATCAAGCCAACTCAGCGCTGAGAAGATCTTAGATACAGCAAAAAGCATGATGCGCGATACTGGAAAAGTGCCGAGTATTCGAGGGCTCGCGACAGAACTCGGTGTGGATGCGATGGCGATTTACCATTACTTCAAGAATAAAAACGATCTCTTGGAGTCGATTACGGTCTCTTTGGTAAGAGAAGTCGTGCTGCCTCAGCAAAACCAAGTGTGGCAAGAGAATCTTTATCAACTCAGTGTAAGTTATTTATCTGTATTGAATGACTATCGTGGATTGTTAGAAACCCTGCTCACAATGAAATCTCTGGGCCCCGTTGAGGTGTTTAGCGAGCGCTTTGAAGCGGTGTTGAGCCCTTTGAATCTAACTGCCGAACAAACCGAAAACGCCCTTCATTTGCTGGTGGACTATCTGCATGGCTACGCGCTAGCACTGAGCTGCAATCCAGATAGAATTCAGATCACTGTTGGGATGGTAAGAAAGCCTTTAAGCCTTTATTGCTTGGGTATCGAACAGCTGAAATCGCAGTAATTTCAGAACAAAGGTTAAATGGAGAAGGGAGGGTTTTGGTGTTGTGTTACTCACAATGGATCGTTGATGTTTCATTTATACTGGATAATTACCTATAAATTTCAGGCTGTAGCGGTAATAATCAATGAATAGACCTGAACAGCTTGTTAATAGCACAGCTGTCGGGACAGTTTCTAAAGACGTCACCGTGAAAAGGAAGTCTGACACATGCCTGTGCTCCAACGCATCAGTTTAACCTTAATTTTAGTCGCCATTCTTGGCGGCTGTTCTTCATTACCAGAAGGCATCGACCACCCTACAGAACCGTACACCTCTTATGGACCAAGCACTTTGTCAGTTTTAGCGGATGAATATCAACCCGAAGCATCAGAGCAGGCAACTACAGCCGTTCGTCTGCAAGAATCCGGTTGGGATGCGTTAGCTCAGCGATTAGCGTTGGTTGAAAGTGCAGAGCACAGCATCGACATTCAATATTACATCTGGAACTCTGACGAATCGGGCAGGTATCTCGCCAGCCGTTTATTAGCGGCCGCTGATCGTGGTGTTAAGGTTCGAGTGATGTTGGATGACATCAACCTCAATGAGCGCGAAGGCCTGTTATCGGCACTTGATGCGCACCCGAATGTTGAGATTCGAATATTCAATCCAACACCAACACGCCGTGGTTTCAATAAATGGTTGAGCTTTGTTGGTGATTTTTCTCGTTTAAATCGCCGTATGCACAATAAGTCGTTTACCGTAGATGGCACTTTGTCAGTAGTGGGTGGACGTAATATTGGTGACGAATACTTCGATCTTTCTGACGAGATCAACTTTCGAGATCGTGATGTATTGGTGATGGGCACAGTGGTTACCACGATCCAAACTAGCTTTATTGAATATTGGGACAGCCGTTGGTCTTACCCTGTTGATATGTTGGGTGATGATGAACAACAGGATCTTTCAAAGATTGATGATATAACCGTTCCACAATACAAAAACTACCCAGAGTTACCACTAAATCGTGAAGCGTCAGAGAGCTTGTTGAAAGAGGCTCTTGACGAGATGACTTGGGTTAATGCCAGTTTCGCTTATGATCGCCCTGTGCCTGTTGACTCAGATAATACCGATCAACCGAAAGCAACGGCGGTTCTGTTAGGACAGCTAGCAAGTGAATCTAAACAAGAGATCTTGTTGGAATCGGCTTACCTTGTATTCGATGATGGTCAACTCGAAGCGTGGCAAGTATTGAACAATAAGGGCGTTGAGATAAAAGCGCTAACTAACTCTATGGCGTCTAATGACTTAGTGACTAATCACTCTGCCTATGCGGGTCGCCGCTACGACATGTTAGATCATGGCATCGACCTGTTTGAGCTAAAACCAGACTCCAAGTTGTGTGAAGCATCGACTCAAGATGTGTCTAAATGTGCGCCTGAGACGGCCTATGGCTTGCATGCAAAATCAGTGGTGTTTGACCGCAGTATCGCGAGTATTGGTTCATTTAACTTCAACTTACGCTCTACCTATCTCAATACGGAATCGGTTTTGATCATCGAGAGCAAAGAGATTGCAGAAACGTTAGCAGAAACCATTGAGCAAGCAATGAGTGAAGACAACAGCTGGCGCTTGGAACTGGAAGACGGCGATGTGTATTGGTATTCCGGCGAGCAAAGCTGGGACAGCGAACCAGAAACCGGCAAGTGGGAACGCATGCAATCAGGCTTCTTACAACTGCTACCAATTGAGAAATACTTGTAAAAGAATTAGCACCATAGAAATGAAAAATGTCAGCGCATAATACGCTGACATTTTTGTTTGTACTGCTGTTTGCTGCTAGCTCTAATCGCTTAACGGCTTAACGGCTTAACGGCTTAACGGCTTAACGCTTGGTCAGCTGCTTGCTGTTCAAGTAAGGCAGGATATGTGGGCGAGATTCGCCAGACAGTTTTTGAGTGATCTGCTGTGACCAACTGCTCTGCTTTTGATTACTTGAACGGTTTGCGTAGTAGCTTTGCATCGAATCATCGTAGCTGGCAATGTCATCTAAGCTCAGCGGTTGGTATTGGTTTTCGTGCATCACCACGTGAGCAGGCAGGCGAGGCTTAACCTCTGGTTGCTGTGCTGGGTGACCTAAACACATCCCAAACAACACGGCGGTGTGTTGTGGTAGTGCTA
The DNA here is from genome assembly GCF_024347635.1 of Vibrio tasmaniensis. Lineage (NCBI taxonomy): Bacteria > Pseudomonadati > Pseudomonadota > Gammaproteobacteria > Vibrionales > Vibrionaceae > Vibrio > Vibrio tasmaniensis. Next base: position 564,226 of record NZ_AP025511.1, on the reverse strand, counting down.
ACAGTTCATCGACTTGTTGTGCGCTGTTACGCAGCCCGCCAATGTACACGCCACCCAGACCTAGAGACTCAGCAGCCAGCATGCAGTTTTGCGCCATGATGCCAGAGTCGACTGCGCCAATCAGGGTCAGTTCAGTAAAGTCGGTTTTCACTTCAGGGTTGATTTGAGCGTGGCGTTGATAGTCGATACAGAACACCAAAAACTCAGCCGCGTTCTCAACGTAAGCTTGGTTGCCTGCGTATTCAGCTAGCAACTTGCGCTTCTCTGTGTCTGTCACTCTCACAATAGAAACAGCCTGCAGTAAGCTCGATGATGAAGCCGCGAGACCAGCCTGAATAATCACATCAAGTTGTGCTTTTTCAATCGGTTGATTTGTATATTGACGAATGGAGCGGTGCCCCAGAATAGTTTCAATCGTGCTGTTCATAACTCTCAGACAGTCCTTGTGATGATGACGTAGAGAATCACAATAACGACAATTACCATGAGCGTAAAGGGCGTTAGAGCCTTTCTGGTTAGCAGCATGATATTCATGAAATGAAAAGGATTGCTGTTTCGGCCAATCCTTTTTTTGTACCATTTCTTGCTAGAAGCTAGAAGCTAGAAGCTAGAAGCTAAGAATGGAACGCTCAAGAGTTCGATTTAATGGCGAAGAGATAAAGTGATGAAGTGAACTCTGTTGGTCGAATAGCTGCCCGAGGGCTGAAATAGTCCTGAGTCAGCATCAATTTCACCATAGCCTAAATCTTGGTATTGGTAGCTCAACCCTAGATGTAAGTCATTGGATATCTTCTTCTCAGCACCGAATCCGATACGCCACTGTTTATCGAGCGGGAGTAACACATCCCTGTTTTGACTGCTTACAGGGCTTGTGTCACCGCTCAGTCCGCTGTATAGCAACCAATCCTCATATGCGTATTCCACACCAACCCCAAGAGAATAGGTGGTTGAGTATTTGTCATCATAATCTTGCCATGTCTCCATGTTTGAGCTGAGCAGAAGGTTTAAGTCTTCATTTAATGAATGCTTCAACCCTAAATTTAAGCTTCGAACCCACGTCAATTCAGAGCTAATTCCAAAAGCGTTGGCGGTATCAAGGGAAAGGTCGTGATCAAATTGGCTCTGATAACTGACACCCAATTGTGTGTTGTCACTGATGTGGTGATTGAGACTCAGGCCGAACCCTAGATCAAGGCTATCCCCTTGGAGTTCACGACCGTTCAAAGCTTGAGTTTCAAGCGCAGCGTGCTGCAATATCAAAGAACCACCAAGAGACAGTTGTTCATTTACTTGATATGACAATGAAGACGTTAAGTTGAGTGCGGAAATGCTATTTTCTTTGATCAATAAAGCAGGGTGTGCGCCAACGCCGTGTGAGTATTCAACGCCAGTGCCGCCAGCTGCGTGCAATGCTGCGCCAACGACCCATTGATCATTGAGCCTTGATGCGTAAGACAAGTGAGGGAGAACATCCGCGCTGCTTCCCGTGGTCGAAGCCGAGTTATCGTCACGAACAAAAGTGGTTTCAACATCGAGGTATTGAACACCGAGAATCCAAGCGCTTTCTTCAATGACCGATAACCCTGCAGCATTGGTGATCACCGCAGATGCATCGTTCGCGGTTACGTTTCCAACACCTGCTGTGCCAACGCTTTTGGTTGTCGCAATCTGAGATAGGTTTAACCCTCCCGCGTGAGCAAGAGAGCTGACTATCCCTGTTACCAACAGAGACAGTGTGATGAAAGGTGCTTTCAAGAGTAAAACCTCATTTTCAGTGTATGAGTGATGTTTCCAGTAATTTGGGTGATGTTTCTAGTAGTTCGAGCCATGCTCTTAGAGAGATAAGTCATTGCCACGAGCGGACACTAAGAACGCCGTGGCAATTGACGTGATCGACTTAATTGCCTTAGTTGGATTAATCGACGTAATTAACCAAATTGAGGCTAGAGTTTTTCAACTTGTGGCAGTGGATATTCATTGTCGAGAACGGCTTGAGTTGGCTCATACAGGCGCATGTGAAGATAGAAGTCACCTTGAGGTGCTGGTAGCCAGTTACACGTTGGATCGGACGGTTTTACGTATTGAATACATATTGGCAAGGTGCCGTCTTCTGCGTATTTCAGTTCATCTTTACGATTGGTTGAGATGGAGTAGCGTTGAATGAAGTTTTCAACCATGAATAGGTTTTTAGCGTCATACATGGTCAACGACCAAAAGGCCTCTGCCGGTGCATCGGCTGGCATGGTCATTCGATATTGATTGTCGCCCGACAGTTGCTCGCCATTCGAGTCCGTGTATCGATTTGGATAAAGAGCTCGCTCTGGCACATTCAAACCAGCCGCACGCATATTGATGCTCGCTCGGCTCAGGTAGTCATTTCCGTAGCGGCCTCCCTCGTACATCATCGACCAGCCATTATTGACATCACCGATGCTTCGACCTGCGTATTGAATGATCTGTTGCGAAGACTCAATTGCGCGCATTAGTCCTTTTTTCTGCTCTGAAGATAGGGCTTCAGGGTTAAAGGGGGTCGATCCTCCAATACCAATTTGTTGGAATTGATCAACGATGGCAGCATCTTCTGGAATCGGGTTTTTACGTAGTTCACGGTCAATTAGCGAATACCACTCTAACCCTTCAGGCCTCGCCATAGGTGGGATGCGACCTGTCGAAGCTTTAAGCTCGACGATGTCATGCTCTGCGCCGAGTTGATCGAGTGGGTAGCTGAGGAATCTATCGTGAGTAACCAGTGCGTCATTAAGATCTTGCTCGCTAAACACGCCCGTTCGTTGAATCAACCAAACCATAGGAGTGCGAGATTCTACGACGCGATCAATTCCCTCTGGCACTTCTCCAGACCATCCTTTGTTGACCAAAAGCACTTTTGAACCTTGGTCTCCGACATTCTTGACGTGCAGATCTTCAATCGAATCAGAGTAAGCATCCAATAACTGAACAATGTAGTAACGGTTATCGGTGCGAGGAATATCTATCACCATCGGGCCCGACAAATCGAGATCGTAGTGAGCTTGTGAGTAGAGCGTATCGTTGTTGACAGTAGGCACAATTCTATCCTGAGGCCCAGATAGAACGCGTGTCTTACCCATCTCATTCAATGGTGCCATGGCGTTGTCCATCGGCGCGTCAACCGATGTGGTTGTTTGCCTAACCGCCGCCACGGTTAATGGACCCGTACCGTAGATAAACGCTTGAACACCTAAGTTGTAAGCGAGCTCTTCTTCAGGATTAATAGATTGTTGGGCAAGGGATGGCATCGCGATAATACTGGACAAAGAACACACTAAACTGGTCAGTACACTTTTCTTATAGAGCAGCTTTCTCATGGAACACCTTAGATCGTAGGAACAGAATTAGGCATTTATCATATGAGCAAGTGAGATTAAGGAGTGTAATAGCCGATATTAAGGATGTTAATACTCCTTGTTCTCACTCCAAGTTATTGTTTTAAATTGTTTTTATTTAGCTTAGAGAGGTGCGTCTACGACGTGTGAAAATAGGGGGGATGGGGCGCTATTGTTTGATTGATTTTCGGTTGATATGTTGGCAAAAAAGTACGGGAATCAATATGAACACATCAACTCATCCTTTTAGCTTATTCATTAAAGCCGAAGGGGCTCAGTGCAATCTGGATTGTAGCTACTGCTATTACCTCAATAGGCAAGATGGCGAAAAAAGATCTTCAATGTCTCTGGACATGATGGAGCAAATTGTTGGTGCTCATATCGACGCACAGCCAGTTAAAGCTCAGCAAGTGGACTTTATCTGGCATGGTGGCGAGCCCATGTTAAGAGGGCTCGATTTCTATGAAACGGCAATGAAAGCACAAGTAAGCAAAGCTACAAAAAAGCGCGTCGTAAATACCATGCAGACCAATGGAACCATGATTAACGACCGCTGGGCCAGCTTCTTTGCTAAACACAATTTCATGATGGGTATCAGTATCGATGGGCCCAACATTTTGAATGATATCGCTCGGATCGATAAAAATGGTCAGTCGTCTTTTGAACGCACAATGCGTGGGATGTCTTATCTGAAAAAGCACAATGTCGAGTTTAATACGTTAACGGTTGTGAATAATAAAACTTATAAACACGGCAAAACGATCTATCAATTCTTGGTTGAAAATGGCAGTGGTTATATGCAGTTTCAGCCTTGTATCGATCATGAATTGGACAGACGAACAGGGCACGATTGGTCGCTAACAGGTGAGCAATGGGGGCAGTTTCTTTGTGATCTGTTTGATGCGTGGAGCGCCAATGATGTCGGTAAGGTGTATATCCAGTTTTTTGAGAACTGTTTAATGGTGTTGATGGGCTACCAAAGCCAAATGTGTCATCACAGTGCGACTTGTGGTCAACAGTTAATGGTTGAGCATGACGGTAATGTTTACAGTTGTGACCATTATGGGTATCAAGATCATCAACTAGGAACCGTGAAGAGTGATAAGCTTGTAAGCATGGCGACCTCACCGAAACAAATAGCGTTTGGTACCAACAAATATCATGAATTAAACAATACATGCCGTCATTGTGATTTTGTTGAACTTTGCCAAGGTGGCTGCCCTAAAAATAGAATCGCAGCGACCGAAGATGGCAGTCCTATGAATCACTTGTGCCAAGGGTATGAGATGTTTTTTCGTCATGCGTTACCTAAGTTGTTACCAATGGTAGAAGCGATGAAAAAAGGGTATTCGCCAGCGTACTTTCCACTTTTCTAAATCACTTGGAGTAGGGCATGACCAAAGATCTAAATTTACTGCGGCTTATTTTGGTGCTCAATGAAACTCGCCAAACGGTCACTGCTGCAAAAGCGCTGAACGTGAGTCAACCGACGATCAGTGTCATGCTTCGTAAACTAAGAGAGCAATTTGATGATGAATTGTTTGTTAGAGATAAAGCAAAGCTTGAACCAACCCCAAAATGTTTAGAGCTCATCGAAACCTTGCCTCTGTTACTAGAGCAACTCGACAATCTTTATATACCTAGTGAAGAGTGGGGATTGGAAGATTTAAGAGGAGAGGTTCAAATCATGCTGCCTTCTCCTTTGCTGGTTCCAGTGGGTGTGCCATTAATTAAAAAACTGACCAAAGAAGCCCCGCAAGTCACGTTTCAATGTTCACCTTGGTTAGACAATGGCGTGCAGTCTCTAGAAACCAATCGAACGTGTTGGGGAGTGAGCTATCTTCCTATGGATGTGAATAAAACGCTGACTGAGCGGCCAGTTGGTTTTGATAAGTTCATGTTGGTGCTAAGAGCTGATCACCCAATTCAAGGTAATTCCCTTGAGGACATTCTGAAATACCCACTCTGTATCAATATGATCCCTGGTTACATTCAGCCATCCAAGACTGAAATGTTGATTAAAAAATACGACTTAGATAAACATATCGGGCTCAGAAGCAACAATATGAATTTGATGCTGGAGATCGTTAAGGACAGCGACTTCATCTATGTGACATCGTCGAAATGCCGCTATTTGCTTGATCACTCTTATCGCTGTATTGAGCTACCGCCGGAACTGTTGAAAGACACCTATCGTCGAGAGTTGGCCCTATTTACTCACCAAGCAAACCGCAATAACCCGTTCACGGATTGGCTTCAAAAAGAAATTACGTCGATCATTCAATCCTAACGTCACTCTACTATTCCATCTAAATAACGCCCCCTTCTAGCAGCCATTATTAAAAATCGTAATAGTGGCTATCAAGCCATTTTGGGCGTCTTTCTTATACCATTTACCTCACAACGGTTCGCTGAGACATACACAATTTTCGTTGTGACTCCAGCGATTTACTCATAGTGAATGAGGGTTATAAATGTATAAGTCTTTTGTTAAATCCGCTTTGGCACTCTCGGTATTGGCGAGCGTCAACGTACATGCCGCGAGTCAACCCAATGTGGTTGCCATCATGCTCGATGATGTGAGCCCAACGGATCTGTCTGCCTACCACCGTGGTTTAGGCGCGGTGGACACACCGAATATTGACCGAATTGCCGAACGCGGCATGATGGTCAGTGATTATTACGCACAAGGCAGTTCTACTGCAGGTCGTTCTGCCTTTATCACGGGTCAGTATCCATTTCGCACAGGCTTAACGTCTGTCGGTCAGCCGGGCTCTTCCCTTGGCCTTCAAAAAGAAGATCCAACCTTAGCAGAAATGTTGAAGGATAAAGGCTATGCGACCGTGCATGTCGGTAAAAGTCACTTAGGCGACAACAATAGCCACCTTCCAACAGTGCACGGCTTTGATGAATTCTTCGGTTTCCTTTATCACCTTAACGTGATGGAAATGCCAGAACAGCCAGAGTTTCCTAAAGACCCGAATTTCAGAAGTCGCCCTCGTAATGTGCTTCACACTGTGGCAACCGATACGGTGGACATGAAAGAAGATCCTAGGTTTGGTGTTGTTGGTAAACAGACTATTGAAGACAAAGGTACGCTCGGTGCGAAGCGTATGCAGATAATCGATGGTGAGTTCTTAGACTTTGCCATGAACTGGCTTGATAATCATGAAGCCGAGAAAGACGAACAGCCTTACTTCATGTGGTACAACCCAACGCGTATGCACCAAAAAACGCACGTTCGTCCGGAGTACCAAGGCGCGAGCCAAATTAACACCTACTACGATGGCTTGATCGAACTTGATGACCAAATCGGTGTGCTGCTCGATAAGCTTGAAGATTTGGGCGAAATCGATAACACCATCATTCTCTTCACATCTGACAATGGCGTAAACCTAGATCACTGGCCTGATTCCGGCTCTGCCTCATTCAGAGGACAAAAGGGTACGACTTGGGATGGTGGCTTCCGTGTGCCTATGCTGGTCAGCTGGCCAGATAAAATCCCTCAAGGTGAATACACAGATGGCTTCATGACTTCTGAAGATTGGGTGCCAACCATTATGGCTGCAGTGGGTGAAGGCGACATTAAACAAGAATTGCTTGATGGAAAAGAGTTAAACGGCGAGCGTTATCAAGTTCACTTGGATGGTTATAACCAACTGGATATGTTGACCAAAGGCGAGCCGAGTCAACGTCATGAGTTCTTCTTCTACAACGAGCAAGATTTGAATGCCTTCCGAGTTGATGACTGGAAAGTGCACCTAAAAACCAAAACGGAGTGGATTGCGCCGCCTGAAGAGTGGCCACTAGGGATGCTGATTAACATCAAGGCCGATCCTTACGAGCGTAGCCCTGATACTCGAGGTTGGTTCTTATGGATGAAAGAGAAGTCTTGGGTATTACCAAAACTGCACAAAGCAGCCGCGAAATATCAGAAGTCTCTTGAAGCGTTTCCACCAAGACAGAAGGCTGGTGGTATTGGTATGGCAGACAAATCAGTGGTTGCTGATTAACGCCAAATACGACTAATGCAAGGTGTGCTGTAACAAGCACACCTTACAACCGGACAACAATATGAAGAAACCGTTACGACTATTCACGGGTATTTTTTCCGCTTTCACACTCTCTATTTTTGCGCTTACCCCCTTTGCATTTTCCGTTTCCGCCCAAGAAGAACCTGCCAGTGACATGGCTGACCCAATGGCCGTTTATACGGGAGGTGAACTTATTGCGGGCAATAAAGGACTTGGTGCCACCTTTCAATTTGGTGTGAATCGTGGCGATTGGGGGGTATTGGGTAAGCTAGAAGGCAAAAATAACTTTGAAAACTATCGAGCACGATTCTTCACACCCAACAAGAAAGCGGGCACTGGCTTGTTTGTTGATGCTGGGCACGACTTTTCCAACGACGACCTGACATCGAACTACGCCTCTTTTGGTGTGATGCAAGCATTCAAGTTGAGTGACAAATTTAAACTTTATAGCGCCTTAACATATGGAAGGATGTGGGAAGAGAACAACCAGTTTCAAGATACTCAAATCATCAGCAGCGTTAACTACCTAAAGTACGACTTTGCTGATCAATTTTATCTTCAGTTCGCCCCTCAATACACTTATGGGTTGGATGGTGAGAACACGCGAGATTTCTCTGCTGAAATGCAGCTAGGTTACAAGGTTGATAGTGACAATATCATCATCTTTAGCGGTGATACTGACAATAACTCCTGGGTCACCTTCCGTACTCGCTTTTAGTTAGGACATTAAATGATGAAAAAAAATAGACTTGCGACAGCACTGGCTTGTGCTTTCATGGTTGCACTTCCGTCTACGCTACTCGCGAGCCAATCAGTGGACGCGACAAGCGCAGCTTTAGTAACAAACACAGCTATGACGATAAAAACGGAAACTCTACCGGTCGAGATGGCGAACTTAGCGTCGCTCAAAAAGGACAATCAGCAGCTAGCACAACTTGCCTATGAGTATGCTTACTCGATAGATGAAGCCTACAAATACTTTTACAAAACCGTCGTTGAGCAAGACTACCCTTTGAATCGATTCCAAAATATTCGAATACTTGCTGACGACACTTACACTGCGCATCCGACGATTAACAATGACACATTACATTTGATGGGGTGGATGGACCTAGCTGCAGAGCCGGTCATCATTACGATTCCAGATCATGATGAAAATCGATACTGGTTGTTCCATACCATGAATATGCAGCACTTTACTGACTCGGCTTTTGGCTCTCCACAGCGAGGCACAAAAGGCGGCAGTTTCATGTATGCGGTAGAAGGATGGCAAGGTGAAGTTCCTGCGAGTGTCGACCAAGTCATCTATGTTGAGCACCCACTGGTCAAGATGATGGGTCGAATCATGGACCTTGGCGGTGACGATTCTGCAACTGCTCAAAAGTTAATGGATCAATGGAATATTAGGACGTTGTCGGAATACTTAGGTCAGAAAGGACCAGATCCTGTTGAGCGTGAGTATCCAGACCCTGAAGACTCTAATTGGGTCGAGCGAACCAATTTCATCCTGTCTGAAGGAACAATGAAGACGCATGACCAAAAGCTGCTAGAACAATTCGAGTACATTGGCTTAGGAGATTTTGAATTAGGCAAAGCCAATCATCCATTTACGACAGAGCAGCTTCGTATGATCGAGTCTGGTAAAAAAGACGGACTGGAACGAATCATTAATGCGGGCTTTGATGATTCACGTGACGTATTAGGCACTCGTGAAGAAATGACCAAGGTTGCAAGCTTTCAACACGCCTACGGTACGTTGATGGGTCAATGGGGGCTGCCTGCAAAGCACACTATGTATAGCGGTGACTTCTTTGATAGTGAAGGTGATGCGCTCGATGGCGGAAAATATGATTACACGGTAACTTTCGATGCGCCACCGCTAGAGCAGGGTGGCTTTTGGTCATACACGGCTTACAGTGGTGAAACCCGATTGATGGAGAAAAACGAGTTAAACCGCCACTCCCGTGGAGACAGAACATTAACGCCCAATGATGATGGCAGTTACACCATTTACATGAGTAGTGATGTAAAAGGGCATGAAGATGATCCTAACTTCTTACCTATCCCCGATCATCAATGGTATTCAGTGTTACGTATGTACACGCCCGGTGAAGAGGTCATAACAGACAAGTGGAAATCGACACCGTTTACCAAGGTTAAAAAAGGCTCGATTAAGTGAGCATTTAAATCGCCAATGAGTGAAAAAGCGCAGAGCGTAAACAATAACGAACTTAGAAAGCTGAACTTTGAGAAATTGAAGTTCTGCTTTTTGTAAACATAGGTTCGTTGACTAATGAAGCGATACTTTTTTCATTAAGCAAGGCTTTAGCGGTAGGTCCGGCTTTCTTCTATGTAAAACAACGTACCCCAACCGACTCGTGTTGTAAATTTGTGAATCTGAATTGTCTATATTCTAGGCTGTGTACTGGATCTCATTTGTTATTTGAGTCCCTTGCTAAGGTAAATAATGAATGTGTACTACCAATCACTTTACTCAACTTAAGAGGTTTCTATGCTAGGTGAAAATCACTCTCTTGTTCACGAATTTCCTGAAATGAAAGACAAAATTGCTGAGCTTGCTAAAACTGACGATGGCTTTGCAGCAGATATGAAGACATACGACAACCTTGATAAAGAGATTCGTAAACTAGAGCTGAAAGATTCACCCATTGATGACGGTTCGATGCACCAAATGAAACATGATCGTTCTGTACTTAAAGACGCACTGCATGCTCGTTTATCCGATTAGTTAATCGAGGTGCTATGGTTTTAAATAATTAAACTCCTTCGGGAGTTTTTTTGTTTTTGACTCAACAATATAGATAAATTAAAACCCACGGTATTGTTGGGTCAAAAATAGATTTACGGCAAGGCTCTGCATTAACAAAGTTCTACCTTACACAGTGCCGAGTTTTTTAGTATCGCGATTGCCTAAGCTTAAAAGGATAGGCTTAGGTTTCTCTATGACAAGATTTTCGTAATGATTTCATCAATTTTAGCGACAACTTGTTGTGATTTATCACCGTAAATTGCATCTGGGTGTGGGTTAGCAAAGGTGTTGTTGTCGTTATCAAAGTATTGACCGCCCGCTTGTGCGAACTCGTCAGACAATGATGCGCGAACAAGAATGTCAGAACCAATGCTTAGGTCGCCGCCTGCAATGCCGTACGCGTCTTTCACCATTTTACTGCCTAGCAGCGAAGCTGGGTTTACCGCAACAACCATAGGGCCTGTAGAACCTAGCTCTTTTGCCATTTCACGAGTCCACATGGTGATCGCAAGCTTGCTTTGGGCGTAAGCATCGCCATCAGACATTGGCTTCTTGCCTTCTAGCGCTTCGATGCTCACTGCGGCTTGCGCTGCTGAAGATAGGTTAACCACGCGGCTAGATGAGCCTAGCACTGGCAGCAGACGCTTGGTTAGGTGATACGGTGACACTGTGTTCACAGCAAAACGAACATCTAACCCGTCTTTAGTGATTGGGTTTGGAGTGTTGAACACACCCGCGTTGTTGATCAATACATCAATCTTATCGTGCTCAGCAATCAATTCGTCAGCCAACGTATCCACATCGGCCAAAACAGACAAGTCTGCCACGTAGATTTGGATTTTTGCTTCCGTAGAGAGAGTCACAAGCTGCTGCTCAACGTCTTTGAGTTTGCTTGGGTTACGTCCATGCAATAAAACGTGGTGACCTTGTTGAACGAGTACTTTTGCAGTTTCGAAGCCGATACCGTCGGTAGAGCCTGTAATCAGAATGACTTTTTGCATGGAATAGATTCCTTATTAAAGCGCTAACATCGCGAGCGTTTTTAAATGTGTTGTTTCGTTGAGATAAAGAATAGCAACCTTTTACGAAGTTGATAATCAACGGGATTAATAAAACACTATTTAGATTTTATTGAAAATGGAAGTGCGAACGAAGTCTCAGTCAGAGCGGAATAGCAGGCAATAAAAAAGCTTAGCGCGGGGGACGCTAAGCTTGGTTGTTAATCATGTTCTGAAGCATGTCTAGGCTAGTGGAATTAGCCGACTTGCGAAAAGCTCACGACTTTGCTTTGTAGTTTCTCTTTCAAGTAATCAGTCACCGCTTGCTGCTCTGACTCGCTCGTGTATAGACCAAGCTTGGTTCTGCGCCACAAGATATCTTCGTCAGTCATCGCCATCTCTTCATTGATCAAGTAATCGATTTCAACTTGATAAACGCCATGGGCTTCGCTTGAGAATTGGGTGCCAAGGTCAGCTTCGCAGGTTGCCCCTTCTAGTAGCTTCCATGTGTAAGTACCGAATTGAGTCACGTAGCGAAGCAACAACGCTTCAGGTGCCCAAGGGTATTTAGTGTGGATCATCTTCGCAAGCTGCTCTCTGCTGCAACTAAAGTTACCACCTGGAAGCGTGTCGTTCGCTGTCCATGGTGCACCCATGTTGGTTAGGTGTGGCTCAAGCTTCTTAAGTGCCGCTTCGCCTAGTTTACGGTAAGTGGTTAACTTGCCACCGAAGATTGAAAGCAGTGGTGCTTGATCCAGCTCTGCGTCCAATTCTAATGTGTAGTCACGAGTGATCGCTTGTGGTGAGTCAGATTCATCATCACAAAGCGGTCTTACGCCACTGTATGTCCAAACTACGTCTTCACGACCAAGTTGCTTAACAAAGTGCTGATTAACGATATCAATCAGGTAATCCACTTCTACATCGTCGATAGCCACTTCACGCGGATCACCTTTGTATTCAAGGTCGGTAGTGCCGATGATCGAGAACTTATCTAGGTAAGGGATCATGAACACAATGCGATTGTCTTTGTTTTGTAGAATGTACGCTTGTGGTTCGTCATGAATTCGCGGCACAACAATGTGTGAACCTTTGATCAAACGAATATTGCGAGGCGAAGCCTGTTCTAAACCATCATCGAAGAACTGTTTCACCCAAGGGCCAGCAGCATTAACAAGTGCTTTTGCTTTGCGTTCAAAGCGTTGGTTTGTCATCACATCAAGAATCGTTACATGCCAAACATCACCTTCACGGTGCGCTTTTTCAACTCGGCAGTAGTTACGTACTTCAGCGTTGTTTTCTTTTGCTGCCAAAACGTTGAGCAATACCATTCGCGCATCATCAACCCAGCAATCTGAGTATTCGAAGCCTGTCTTCATTTCTGGCTTCAGCAGGCCTGATTTCGCAAGGTTTACCGTTTTACTTCCAGGAAGTGTGGTGCGTTTACCCAAGTTATCGTAAAGGAATAGGCCACAGCGGATCATCCAAGCTGGGCGTAAAAATGGTCGATGAGGTAAACGGAAACGCATCGGTTGAGCAACATGAGGTGCTTTTCTTAGCAATACTTCACGCTCGGCCAGTGCTTCCGAAACCAAACGAAACTCGTAGTGTTCAAGGTAACGTAAGCCACCGTGGATAAGCTTTGAACTTGCAGAAGATGTCGCAGAGGCAAAATCATTTGCTTCGTATAAGCCAACGTTTAAACCACGACCTGCTGCATCTGCCGCAATGCCAGCACCATTGATGCCGCCGCCAATCACGATCAAGTCTAAAGTGGAAGATGTACTGTTGTTTGAATTGTTTTGTTGAGCACTCATGATTTTGACCTCTTTCTGAGCGAACGAGCATTTTAGAACATAATTGAATCCTATATGAACTTTCGTTTGCGGTCATTTATTATTTTCGTTTATGCGCGTTTTCTGTGATTTGCGCATAAAAAAACCTCTGCTTATGAAAGCAGAGGTTTAAATAAGTCTAATTCGAGCATAGAAGCGACAGTGGAAGCGAGCAAGTTTTACTTTTTTAACTTTTCTATAAAGAATCGAGATTCATTTAAGAAAGTGCCGTCACTGAGCTGTTGTTTTGGTTTATTCGCTCATAGGACGAGCGGTATCGATCACTTCTAGCGGTATTGCGGAATCTTTAAGGATATTGAGAATCTCTTCCGGTGGCTGCTTATTAGTAAACACCATGTGTGCCTGAGAGATATTACCGAGCTTAACCATCGCATTACGACCAAACTTAGTATGGTCGACAGCTAAGAAAATACTGCGACTGTTTTCGATGATGGCTTGTTTCACTCGAACTTCGTGATAGTCAAAATCGAGCAATGAGCCATCAAAGTCGATGCCGCTGATGCCTAAGATGCCGAAATCGAGGCGGAACTGCTTCACGAAATCGAGTGTCGCTTCGCCAACTATACCGCCATCACGGTTTCTCACTTCGCCACCCGCCAAGATAACCTTGATCTCTGGGTTCGGTAGAAGAATGCTGGCAACGTTAATGTTGTTGGTGACAACTCGTAATTGTTTGTGATTTTTGTTGAGTGCGCGAGCAACCGATTCTGGCGTGGTGCCGATATCAACGAATAGGGTTGCACCATCTGGGATGTGTTTAACCAATTCGTCGGCGATCACGTCTTTTTCGTTGAAATTAAGCGCTTTACGCGTGTTATACGAGGTGTTCTCTGAGCTTAAAGGAATGGTTGCACCACCATGATAGCGACGAATTTTGTTGCTATCGGCAAGTTCGTTTAGGTCTCGTCTGATGGTTTGTGGGCTGACATCGAACTTTTCAACGAGCTCTTCGGTACTCACATATCCTTGTGTTTTTACCAGGTCTACAATCTGCTGGTGTCTTGGTATCTGCTTCACTTAACTTTCCACTCCCTGCTCGCCATAGGTTCTAGCGTGCCAAATTCGAAAATATCAACTTGCGCTATTGTGCTCGAATTGATGAAAAGAGAGAAGTAATGATGGTAAGGAATCATGTCTAAACCGCAAAAACGCTGCTCAAAACGAGGGATTTGAGCCTCAAACGCAAAAAAGAGCACAAAATAGTGCTCTTTTTAGTTTCGTTTACTGAGGTTCGAACAATCTAGTCGACGAAAAAGTGATTATTCGCGCGCCTCTGTTAACTCACGCTTAGATTACTCTTCGTCGTCATCGTGCAGTTCAGACCAAACCTGTGCACACTTGATAGCACGTTTCCAACCTTTGTAACGGCGGCTACGCTTCTCTTCGTCGTGGTGCGGCATGAATGTGCGGTCAAGTACGGCTTTGTCTTGAAGCTCATCAATGCTGTCCCAGAAACCAACCGCTAGGCCGGCAAGGTAAGCGGCACCCAGAGCGGTTACTTCTGTTACTTCAGGGCGGTGAACTTCAGTATCAAGTACGTCTGATTGGAATTGCATTAGGAAGTTATTCGCTACTGCGCCGCCATCAACACGTAGGTTCGCTAGCTTGATGCCTGAGTCAGCTTGCATCGCGTCTAGTACGTCACGGGTTTGGTAAGCAATGCCTTCCAACGTTGCACGGATGATGTGGTTAGAGTTAACACCACGAGTTAGGCCGACAATCGTACCGCGAGCGTAAGCATCCCAGTATGGTGCGCCTAAACCAGTAAACGCAGGGACTACGTAAACACCGTTTGAAGAGTCTACTTTGGTTGCGAAGTACTCAGAGTCTTCTGCGCCAGCCAGCAGCTTCATTTCATCACGTAGCCATTGGATTGATGCGCCACCCATGAACACCGCGCCTTCAAGTGCGTATGCAGGTTCGCCTTTAGGGCCACATGCCAGTGTTGTTAGTAGACCGTTTTTCGAGGTTACTTTCTCTTGGCCAGTGTTCATTAGAAGGAAACAACCCGTGCCGTAAGTATTCTTCGCTTGGCCTGCTTCTACACACATTTGACCGTAAAGTGCAGCTTGTTGGTCACCCGCAATACCCGCGATTGGGATACGCGTACCGCCTTTACCACCCAGGTTCGTTTGACCGTATACCTCTGAAGAGCGTTTCACTTCAGGCATCATGATTGCTGGAATGCCCATTTCATCAAGTAGCTTCTGATCCCAGCATAGGTCGTTGATGTTGAACAACATAGTACGTGACGCGTTGGTGTAATCAGTAACGTGTACACGTCCTTGAGTCATTTTCCAAACTAACCAAGTATCAACCGTACCGAACAACAGTTTGCCAGCTTCAGCGTCTTCGCGAGCGCCTTCAACGTTGTCTAGAATCCATTTTACTTTGGTACCTGAGAAATACGGGTCAAGGACTAAGCCTGTATTGTCACGTACGTAGTCTTCTAGGCCACGCGCTTTAAGGTCTTCACAGATGTCTGCTGTACGACGACACTGCCATACGATTGCGTTATAAACAGGCTTGCCTGTCTCTTTGTTCCAAACAATGGTGGTTTCACGTTGGTTAGTGATACCAATACCTGCAAGCTCATCGCTGCGAATGCCTGCTTTAGCAAGAGCTTCAACCAATGTAGAGCTTTGAGTCGCCCAGATTTCCATTGGGTCATGCTCAACCCAACCGGCTTTTGGATAAATCTGAGTAAATTCTCTTTGAGAAGAGCTAACGATGTTTGCATCGTGGTCGAGGATTACAGCGCGAGAGCTTGTGGTGCCTTGGTCTAGGGCAACAATGTATTTTTGCTCGGTCATGGTAAGAATCCTTTTTCTTTTGTTATTTATATTTTAGTAAATGTAGGGTCGCTTAGAAATTAAGCTTGAGCTTGTTCAGCTTCTTCTTCTGTTTCACATTGGTTTGGAATTGTGCAGCCTTGGCCTTCTACGGGTAGGTAAGCACCAATAACACGTGGGTACAACCAACCACCAAAACACGCACCAGCAATTGGAGCAAGAATTGGAACGATGAAGTAAGGGATATCACGAGCACCGCTTAGTGCGAAATCCCAACCTGCAAAGTAAGCGAACAGTTTTGGTCCGAAGTCACGAGCAGGGTTCATTGCAAAGCCAGTAAGTGGACCTAAAGAACCACCAATTACCGCGATAAGAATACCGATCAGTAAAGGGTTCATTGCACCGCGAGATGCGCCGTTGTTCTCATCACCTAACGCTAAAATGGCAAACATCAACACTGCAGTAATCACGAATTCCACAGCAAAAGCGCCGAAGAAAGAGAGTGAAGCATGTGGGTAAGTCGAGAAGATACCAGCAGTTGATAGTGCGTCTTGGCTGCTACGAACGAAGTTATGTGCGATTTCGTAGTCAGTAAATAGGTTGCTGTACAGGCTGTAAACCAATGCTGCAGAGCAGAAGGCGCCAAGCAGTTGCGAAATGATGTAAGGCACCACTTTTGCTTTATCAAAGCCATGGAACATGGCCAGTGCAATCGTCACGGCTGGGTTGATGTGTGCGCCTGAAACGCCGGCAGTGCAGTAAATTGCAATTGCAACACCGAAGCCCCAGATGATGCTGATTTCCCATTGTCCGAATGTCGCACCAGTTAATACCAGAGCGGCCACACAGCCAACGCCAAAGAATATGAGTAATCCTGTACCGATAAATTCAGCCAAGCATTGCCCAAATAAAGAAGGGTGTTTGTTTGTTGTCATGTTCGAGTCCTTGTTAGTTTTGCTTATCTAGCACGTGTATTGTGCATAGATTTGCGAACTCGAAAATAAACGAACATCAAAAGTGAGCGTTTGAGCATAAAATTGTTAATTAAAGTCACTTGAAATGTTAATCCGAACACTTTTGCTCGGAAAAGACGCTCGCATGAACGTCATTGTTCGAATGGATGTGTTTCGAGGTCGATAAAACTACCTGTATGTAAACGGATGCACAACTGGTACGAGGAGTTTATGTTTGGATTTGTGATGCTACTTCGTGGGTGGTGGATTATTAGACTTTATTGGGAAGGGGGATTTGATGTTCTTGTTATGTAACAAGGGCGTTAACCTACGGGCTTGTATGCATAAATGAATAAACTGCCAACTATGTTGTAGTTTGGCAGTTTTAATTTGAGCATTTGTTCTTGCTATAAGCTACGAACTTGCAGTTCTAAACCAGCTCTGCAACCTTTCCTTTCGCAACTAATTGGTCTCGAACCGAGTCATACGCCCAGTTGAACGCAATCGCGTAAAGTACGAAGAAAATAACTAGGCCGATGTCCATGATCAGCACGGTTAGGAAGTCGAGTTGCAGAACCCACATCAAGACAGGCAGAGTCACTGTCATCAAGCCGAGTTCAAAGCCTAACCCATGCAGAATACGTGTTTTCTTGGTTCGTTTACTGCGGTCAGCTCCGAAGACTTTGTCGTAGCCAAAGTTGTAAATGTAGTTCCAACCCATTGCTATCAGCGACATAGCGAGCGCTAGGCCTGCCATTTCACCTGCACCGTTTCCTGTAATATAGGTTGCAAGCCCTGCCATCAAAACCAAAGCAACCAATTCAAATAGCACCATGTGCAACATGCGTTCTTTATGTGACATTTTCTAACTCTCTTTACGATTAAATAGCCGCTGATGGGCTAATGACTTGGCTAGATAATATCTTCCTAGGTGATAATATAAAGATAGTTAGTATCACATATGGTGATGGTAAGTGTTGGGAGACACCGAATGTACAACATTGAACAGCTAAAAATGTTTGTGTATGCCGTTGAATTAGGGTCATTTTCTGCCAGTGCTCGCCAACTTGGAAAAGTGCAATCGGCGGTGAGCCAAGGTATCAGTAATCTTGAAATAGATTTTAATGTTCAACTTTTTGACCGTTCGACACGCAAGCCAACGCTGACGGCGCAAGGTCAGCAGGTTTTCAAGCAGGTCAAAGCGATTATTCTGCAAGTGGAAGATCTCAATTCATCGGTCAATGCAATCAATAATCAAGAGGAAGGGCTACTGCGTATCGCTTTAGACGATGCCTTGTTACTTCCTTCATTGCCCAAAGTGTTGGATAAGTTCAGCCGAACATTCCCAGCGACAGAAATTGAGTTAATGGCAGCGGCGAGTACCGATGTGAACCGCTTGGTGTCACAAGACCGCGCAGATATCGGCCTGATGTTTACTGACCTCGCTTTTCATGCCGATTCAGAGCCGTGCTTTATCGGGAATCTGCCTTTTGTTGCTGTGTGTCATCCAAGTCATGCTTTAGCTGAAGTGTCGGTTGCGAAGTTGCCCGACTTTATTTCTCATCGACAGCTTATTCTACGAGGCAACAAAGGTAAGGTGATTGACCACTTTCCTGTAGTCGCGGGCAAGGTGTGGTGGGCGAACAGCTTTGTTGCCATCAAGGAGATGATCGTACATAGCTCGGTGGGCTGGGCATACTTGCCAAGTTACTTGGTGGAACATGAGATTCAACAGGGAAAGCTTAACCAGATTAACGTCTCGTTTGACCATAAAACATGGTCGCCTCCTGTCGATTTGGTGATCTCCAAGAAAGCGATGAAAGGGCCAGGTTTGCTGTGGTTGGAAGAGCATCTCAAAACCTTACTCGACTAATCTTTGATAAGCGATAGACAAATGAAAGGGCTTACCCCGAAAGGTAAGCCCTTAGTTTTTCTAATCTTCTGCTAGATGCTAGATGCTAGATGCTAGATTTAACGGTTTGGCCGTTGTAGTACTTGTCTTTCATTTTAAGCGCAACGTTCACTAGGTAAATCAGCACGGGTACTTCAATCAGTGGGCCGATAACGCCTGCAAACGCTTGGTCTGAGTTAATACCGAATACTGAGATAGCGACTGCAATCGCTAGCTCGAAGTTGTTGCCTGTCGCTGTGAATGCGATTGACGCGTTCTTGTCGTACTCAATGCCCATCTTCTTGCCAATGAAGAAGCTGATGAAGAACATTGCTGTGAAGTAGATAGTCAGTGGAACAGCAATTAACAATACGTCCATTGGCAGCTCAACAATCATCTCGCCTTTTAGGCTGAACATCAGAACGATCGTTGCCAGTAGTGCAATCAATGTGATTGGTGAGATACGAGGAATAAACACATCGTTGTACCACTGCTCACCCTTCATCGACACTAGGATCTTACGGCTTAAGAAACCCGCTAGGAATGGGATGCCTAGGTAGATAAGTACACTGTGTGCAATATCGGTCATCGAGATATCAACCATCATGCCTTCGTAACCAAATACAGGCGGTAGCACGCTGATGAATAGCCACGCCATAAAGCTGTAGCTCACCACTTGGAATGCACTGTTTAGAGCAACCAATGCAGCGCCGTACTCTTTGTTACCGCCGCCGATGTCGTTCCAAACTAGAACCATTGCCACACAACGAGCAAGACCAATCAGAATCACACCCACCATGTAACCTGGGTGGTCGCCTAAGAATGTTAGCGCCAACACAAACATCAGAATTGGGCCGACAAGCCAGTTCATGATCAAAGATAGTTTGATCGCTTTCTTATCTTTTACCACGGTGCCTAGCAGGTTGTAGTTAACCTTAGCCAGAGGTGGGTACATCATTAAGATAAGGCCAATTGCCAGTGGAATGTTGGTTGTGCCAACAGACATTGATTCGTTCCACTGCTCGATCTGTGGGAACAAGGTGCCAAGCAGTACACCAATGCCCATGGCGATGAAGATCCACAGCGTTAAGTAGCGATCGAGAAAACCTAATTTTGGTTTCATTATATTATCTCTTTGGTTGGTATCGTTAATCGTCGAAAGGCGATATTTAAAGAAAAAAAATACGCTTAGTTTATTGTGTTCGACAAACTAAGCGTGGTTAATCTATTTTAAAATGGTGTCGATAAGCGATTCAAATTGCTGAATATTATCTCGGTTAATGCGATAGCACATCTTAGGTGGTATCGACTCAGCAGTGATGAAGCCTGAGGTTTTTAAGATTCTTAGGTGCTCTGATACTGTTGATTGAGCCAAACCCAATTCACTCACCAAGTCACTGTTCAAACAGCCGCCCGATTTTTCTAACGTTGAAAGGATACTCAATATACGAACTCTTGCCGGGTGAGCGAGCGCTTTCGCTAGAGTTGCCATTTGCTTTTCAGCTTCGACATCACCATGTCCGATTGGCAGAGCACAGCCACCAGTTGTAGAGCAAGTTTCGTTCATATTGATGTTTCGCTTTCCATAATCGTTAAAAGACGATTAATGGTAGGCCTATTTCTTTTATTGGTCAATGCGAAATTTAAAAGTCGGCTTAAATTGGCATCTCAGAACAGTGTTTTTAGTTAAGCTTGATATTCGATTTTTATCTGTTTTTACCTTCTTATTGCGCATAAACAAGATCTTAGATTTAAACAAAGAAATCGACCGAAAAGCATTGCACTCATTGGCTATTCTAGCGATATAATCGAAGGCAGAACCGTTACACAAGATAACGAAAAATCATAATTTGCTATTTAATTTTCATACCAATCACAGTAAGTAAATGATCAGAAATAGCGCAGGAAAAAGACTTGAGAACAAGGCGGCTCTTTTCGACAAGAAGTTTTGATAAGTAGTTATTCTACAATCAAAAATTCTAACGCAGTTATCGAGTATTTTAACCAGCTAGGATGAACAGTTATTTACTACGATTGGTATTACTATAGGTAAGCCCTGAAATGCCACAACAGAACATCAAATTTATCGCTGCTGATATGGACGGCACTCTGCTTAATGAACACGGAAAGTTAGACCCTGAATTCTTCAATCTTTATGAGCGACTAGAAGCTCAAGACATCATTTTTGCTGCGGCGTCGGGTCGACAGTACTACAGCTTGATGGAAACCTTTTCCCCGCTAAAAGATCGCATGATGTTCGTTGCTGAAAACGGCACATTGGTGATGCATAAAGGCCAGGAGCTCTACAGCTGCTTGCTTGATACTGATGCCATCAAAGAGATCATTAAAGAAGCGCGTGCCATTGAAGGTGCACACGTTGTGCTTTGTGGTAAGAAATCAGCGTACATCGAAACCAAAGATGAGCGTGCTCTGGCGGAGATCTCGAAGTACTACCATCGCCGAGAGCAAGTGGAAGACTTACTGGCGGTAGAAGACGATTTCATCAAGGTGGCTATCTGTCACTTCGATGGTTCACAAGAGAAAGTGAACCCAACTATTGATGCCAAATTCGGTGAGAACTACCAAGTGGTTGTGAGTGCAAAAATTTGGTTGGATGTGATGAACGCTGAAGCGTCAAAAGGTGCGGCGATTAAGCATCTACAAAACACATTAGGTTTCACTTACGAGCAGACCATGAGCTTTGGTGACTACCTCAATGACTTGGAAATGCTTAAAGAGAGCTACCACTCTTACGCGATGGAAAATGCCCATCCTAAGCTGAAAGATATTGCGCGTTTTGGCGCGCCAAGTAACGTTGACGCGGGTGTGTTCCAAGTACTTGAGAAGTTGCTAGCGTAACGCTCTTAAGCTCGATTCGATTTTTATCAAAGCCAACTCGTGAAAATGAGTTGGCTTTTTTTGTTCGTTAATGTTGAATTTAGTTAAATTTGAACGATTGTTCAGGTTGTTGTAGTCTGAAGATAAATTGGATGCCTGCTTTTGCTGCAGACATGCCTTATCAATGAGCATTTGGAATGACGATGAGCAAGAAACTTCAACTTGATATTATTTCTGACGTAATGTGCCCATGGTGCGTGGTCGGCTACAAAAACTTAGAGCAAGCCGTTTCAGAACTTGGCTTAGCAGAGCAAATTGAACTTGAATGGCAGCCGTTTGAGCTTAACCCTGATATGCCGCAAGAAGGCGAAAACCTGCGTGACCACATCATGAGAAAATACGGCTCTAGCGCAGAAGAGAGTCAAAGTTCACGCGAACAGCTTGCGGCGCGTGGCAAAGCGGTTGGTTTTGATTTCAATTTCTATGACAGCATGAGAATGGTTAATTCCCGTCATCTACATGTGCTTCTCGATTTTGCTCTAGCGCACGGTAAACAGACTGAGTTAAAGCTACGCTTTTTTACGGCTCACTTCACAGAGCAAAAAGATCTGTCCGATCTTGAGGTTATCGCACAAGAACTTGAAGCGGTTGGGCTAGACTCAACGAAGGCACTGAAGCGCCTAAAGAACATCGATAACTTGAAGCAAATTGAAGCGCAAGAGTTTGAATGGCAACGCATGGGAATCTCAGCGGTTCCTACCGTGGTATTCAACCGCAAGAGTGCGGTCACTGGTGCGCAGACGGTCGAAACGTACAAGCAAATTCTTCAAGAACTTATTGCTGAATCATAAGCCGATTATTGGTATCAATTAGAGTCTGAATTACATGGAATCACTGTCACTCGCTCAAGCGCAAAAACTGGTATTGCTTTCGCAAAAGCTGCCGCCTAAGAAGTTACCACCTAAAAAGCAACGCAATGGGGGCACTTTGGCGAACACGCTGTCTGCGATTGAAAACCTTGGCTATGTGCAAATTGATACCATCTCTGTGATTCAGCGAGCTCACCACCACACGCTTTGGAATCGTAATCAAGACTACCAACTGAATCATCTTGATAAGCTGTTAGAGCGTCGAGAAGTGTTTGAGTATTGGTCGCATGCAGCCGCGTATTTACCCATGCGCGACTACCGCTTCAGCCTGCATCGAAAGAATGGCTTTGCGAGCGGTAAGCTCAAGCATTGGTATAAAAAAGACGACGCCCTTATGGCACATGTTCTCGAACGTATTGAGAGCGAAGGGCCATTGATGGCGAAAGACTTTGAAGGGGGTAGACCAAACCCCGGCGGATGGGGCGGTAAACCTGCCAAACAGGCGCTAGATACCTTGTTTATGCAAGGTGACTTAATGGTGCCGAGCCGAGTGAATTTCCATAAGGTGTATGACCTAACCGAACGAGTTTTGCCGAGTGGTATTGATACCTCTGAACCAACGGAACAAGAGTACATTGAGCATCTGATCACGCGTTATTTAGAAGCCAATGGTATGGGAATAGCACCGGAGATGAGCTATCTACTCAAGAACATTAAACCACTGATTCAGAAAACACTCCAACAGATGCTTGAAGACAAACAAGTCGTGAAAGTGGATGTTCAAGGTTCTGACTATTATGTGTTGCCCAATGCGTTTGAACTGTTGAGTCAGCCTCTTTCTAGAACCCAGTTAAAGATACTGTCTCCGTTCGATAACCTGTTGATTCAACGTAAGCGAATGCAATCATTGTTTAATTTTGACTATCTTCTCGAGTGCTATGTTCCTGAAGCCAAGCGCCAGTTTGGTTATTTCAGTTTGCCGATTTTGTGGCAAGGGGAGCTGGTGGCACGAATGGATTGCAAGGTCGACAGGAAGATCGGCCTACTTAATATTCGTAACGTGGTTGTGGAAGAGCGAATCAAAAACCATGAATCATTCGTTCATGCCCTATGCGATGAGCTTAAACACTTCATGGTGTTCAACCAATGTGATGAGATGGTCGTCCATAACACCACGCCCTCTGACCTTGGTAAGCGTTTGATTAGTCATTGGCAAACGGTTTAGTGTTCATCGTTGCTGCAACCCCCCTAATTACGTAGACGACCCTAGTTACTCAGCAAGATCGGCTAACAAGAACTCGACAAAGGTTCTGTTCTTCAAAGACAGTTGCTTGGTTTTGTAGAGTAAGTGAATCGGCTTAGGTAATGGTGCCATGCTGGGTAGAATTTCTAATAGCGCACCACGCTCAATTTCTTCTGCGACTAAGATAGTCGGCTGTAACAACACACCTACACCTTGCAGGGCTGCATATCGCAATACATCCCCATTGTTCGACATCAAACGTACTTGCCCTTTATTCACCGCGCTGTGCGTTGCTTGGTGGTTCTGAGGGGCTAGAAATTGCGACTCACTGTTTTGGGTATTGCGTAGTTGAGCATCACGGCCACTCACGTCACGACGACTGCTATAACTGAAGCCAAGCGATGGGTGCTGTGCGAGATCTTCCAACACGCGGATCTCTGCATGTTGGTTAAGGTACTCAGGAGCCGCGCAGTAACACATCTCATAATCCCCTAAGTATCTGGCGACTAAACTTGAGTCAGACAGATCACCGATTCGCACCATCAAATCAATATCAGAAGAGTAAGGATCAACAAGATCGTTGTTCAACACGAGTTCGATGTTAATCGTTGGGTGATTCGCGAGGAACTTCGCCACAATCGGGGCAAGCACCTTGTTTCCATAAGTGACCGGGCAGTTTATTTTTACCGTACCTTGAGGTTGGTTTTCCAAGGTTTGAATCAGGTTTTCAGCGTTGCTGATGTCTTCGAGGATTCGTTTACATTCTCGATAATAAAGCTGACCTGAATCGGTTAAAGACTGCTTACGTGTGGTGCGATGAATCAGTTGAGAGTTGAGGCTCGTTTCAAGATGGTGGACATGTTTACTGATCATGGTTGCCGACAGGTTGAAGTGGTTTGCGGCACTGCGAAAACTGCCTTGCTCGACCACGTAAACGAAGACCTTCATGCTGGTTAACTTATCCATTAAACACTCTTGGTTGATAAACAATAAACAAAAGGTGAGTTTATCAATTATTAGGGGTTAATTATATTAATGGCAAACCGATAATTAACTAAAATAAGAGCGTGAAATGCCTCAAATGAATGAAACCATCTTTGTTACTGCCGAACTTAAGATAAAAGCAAACATTGAACGTGATGCTGCGATTGAAGCCATCGAACTGTTTTGTTTAGACATGCAGAGTGAGCCGGGCTGCCTACAAGCAATTGCAACCTATGATCAAAACCAAAGCGATCGCGTGATTTTGCTTGAGCAATATGCAAACCGCGAGGCGATCAATCAGCACTTTGTGATGCCTCATACGCAAGCGTTTATTGAGCGTGATATAACGGAATTAGTACAAGCATTTGAAACCCAACGTGGACCTATCAAAACACAAGAGCAGGAGATCTAAGCCATGAAATGGGGAATTCTAGGAACCAGCTTCATCTCAGGCGTAATGGCCGATGCGATCACAGGCGATGCTCAAAGCGAGCTGTATGCCGTCGCTGGACGCACAGAGAAAACACTTAATGAGTTTGCGGCGCAGTACCAGCCAACGCGAACCTTCAACAGCTATGAAGCTTTGATTGAAGATGAGTCGGTCGACATTATCTACATCGCTCTACCTAACCATGTTCACCACGAATACGTGATTAAAGCGGCTCAAAAAGGCAAAGCGATTTTGTGTGAAAAATCGTTATCGGTTGATATGGAAAAAACCGAACAAGCTCTGCAAGCGGTGAAAGAAGCAGGTGTATTCTTCGCAGAAGGTTTGATGTATCTAAACCACCCGCTTATCGCCAAGCTTCATCAAGAGTTGGCAACCGGTGAGATTGGCGAAGTGCGATCAATTCAAGGATCTTATGTTGCGGCGATTGACCAGTTCGTGAACCCTGCGAGCAAAGGCGCACTGTACAACTTGGGGTGTTACCCAATGTCTCTGATTCACTCTGTCGCACTACAACAGTTTGGTGAGAGTGTGTTTGATGAGGTGCAGATCTCAGCAATCGGTCGACGAGGCCAAGATGGCAATATCTGTGAATCATCGGCGATGATGCGCTTCAATGACAGTTTTACCGCGCAAATCCATACCGCAGAAGACCACGGTTTAAAGCATGGCTTCACGATTTTAGGTAGCAAAGGCTGTATCACTCTCGACACAAATCCATGGCTACCGACCGAAGAAAACTCGTTCTCGGTTGAGGTTTATGAAACATCGACACGTGAAGTGAAAGTTGAAGCGCAAGGCGACGGTTTCCACTATCAAGTGCGTAATATTTGCCAAGCAGTTGAGCGAGGTGACACACAACTTGTAGCGCCAATGGCGACTCACCAAGACTCTCGTGTAATCATGAAGTTACTGACTGATTGGGAACAAGCCGCGAGCTAAGATCTTCGTAAATTCTATAGTCGCCTCATGCTTGATTGCCTTGCCAGTGATCAAGCAGGAGGCGTTTCCTCTATATCTTCTAGCCGACTCTTCCCCACAAATACTTTGCATTTGAAACCGCCACAGTGTCCAATGTCGGTTAAGACAATATTGACTGAAAAACCTTATTTTTTAAGGTGTTAAATAGGATGCTTACTTCATGCGTAAATCAGATAAGAAGATCGAAAACCAGATCAGAGACGTGTTAACTGACATTTGTGAAGACACGTTGAAAAGCTACGATGGTTTTCTTTGGGTGACTCATACGGTCAATTTCTCTTCTTTTCCGCAAAGCTTAAAAATCGTTTGCGTATTCGATACCAATCAGAATAGAACGAATTTTCTAAATGGCGAAGGTCAGCAGAGTGTCTCTGTTAATATCCTAAAGGTGTTTAGTCAGGTTGGGATTACATTGAAGAATATCGATAAGCATGTTAGCTACGATACACAAGAAAACTGCGATCGTGACCATCAAGGCAAGTGGAACAAAAGGTTGTAAATATGCAAGGAGAGCGTTTACTGGAGCGTTTAGGAAACGTGAATAATAAGGAGGTCAAATTGGTTTTGTATCCATAGGAAAAGAACCGGAATCAATTGATTTTGATTAACCTATTACTAACAATATTTGGTTTTTTAAGCTTATGAATTAACTCTACTTTGGTGTAAATATAATTGAGGCGAATGGATGTCACGTATATAAGTAGCGCTAATTGAAGTGAAAGTATTTTTATGATTTATAGAAAGAATACAATCAGTTGCCTCAGCTATGTGTGTGGGTGCACTTACATTTCCATGGTGTTTAAATGAATAAAAATAAAATTACCCTAACAATACTCGCAATTTTACCTTTGCTTTCAGCATGTGGTAGCGATAGTAAGAGTACCGCCGCCACCACTCCTAAGCCTACCCCTCCTCCCGGATATACCTTGCCAATCGAATCGAGTTTGATTACCAATTACAATGTCGATAGTGCTTTTAATACGGTATTCCCAAGTAACTACCAGATAGCGAAAGATGCGGGTTTTGATTACTTTATTAAAATACCGCTTCGCTCAGATTCAAGTATTAGTATTACCATTCTTGCGACAAAAGGCAGTGATGAGGATCTGCGTCAAGCCATTGGTGTGTGGACTTCTCTTTTGTCCGAAAATGGAGCGAATACAGAACTGAGTAAGCTTGATGTCTTTAAATCGATAAGTCAGCGTCAGGGTACGCTTCTTATGGCATCGTCAGAAGGTGATATTGGTAATCTTCAGCAAGAGCTACTGAGGTTGTTGAAAGCGCGTGAGCCTAAACTTGCCTCAGCTACAGCTGATAACTACCTGCAGCTGATAGCTTCAGATAATGATCTATTCAAAAAATATGGTTGGTTTGTTCATAGCCAAGCGCTTGGTTATAACGAAACGACATACGTTGGTGAGACAGAGTATTTCACTGGCTATAACTCAATCACCTCTATAGGCACAAGAGATGCTTCAATAGAAGAAATCCTTCATATAACACAAGCTCAAGGTATCGCTCCCTTAACTGGTGAAGGGGATAAAGGCGGGTTACAGAAGAGAATAACTGAACATAGCTTGAGTATCTTCAAAGATTATAAATATGACAGCCTAAAAGGCCTATATGTTTACGAAGATAAAGACCCTAGTAAAGATTATGTGGCTAAAAGTTCTATTTGGAGTCCACAAGCAGCAGGCGCAACTCTTGATGAAAAACGTGAAGAACAATGGGATGGCGATTGGGGCGGTGACGATATAGGTAAAGACCTAGGAATGCCTGAGCAGTATAAGATGGGGCAAACCTTTTCTCACGAGTATTTTGCTGCACTAGCAGACACGTATTACGGAATGTATGGTGGGTTTAATTCAGAGTTTGGAGGAATGGATAACTACCGTTACGTTACCCGAGAAACTTTGCCTAGTGACGCGGTTGGTTTTGGTATCGTTAAAGAGTTCTTACCTGAATACCATCAGTATACGGCAAGGATTGATAGTGCAAAGGTCAATACGTATTTAAATGCGTATCCGTCTTTAAATAATACATTTAAGATCCAAATTTCTTCTGATGATAAAGAAAAGTACACCTTTAAATCTCAATATATTAAAAATTTGAAAATCGTAGGTTCAGAGGCTTTAGATATACTTGGAAATTCTCAGGATAATTATTTTGAGGGGAACTCTGCCAATAACACTTTCGATGGTTCTGATGGTACCGATGTATTGAAAATAAACGGTAATAAAAACGATTATTCGATTAAAAAACTGGCTGGCGGTGTGACACAAATTTCTGGTAAATCGATTGGAACGGACAAGATTACCAATGTGGAATATATTAAATTTAACGATGAAGTTGTTAAGGTAGACAAAATCTAGCTAAAGCAACTCAAGCACATTTATACACTTCTGCAATTTATGCCTGATTAAAACCACTTGCACCAGTAGGTGGTTTTCATCGATTTTATACTGACACAATAAGCCTTATCCCCCTCTCATTTGGTTTTTATAGCGACCAACATAATCATTTCGTCCCGAACTCAAGTGGCCTTAGGGTTTAAGCCATGATTTCCCCCTTAAGCTGGCGATAGTTTCAGAACGTCTTCATTCGGGTATTCGATAGCATACTGAAATGCTCGTCGAACCGGCTGGCTTAACGCTTGAACTATGAACTTTTCTAGACGATACTTTTTCGTACATTGCTCCCTAAGTTGACGCGTAATTTATTGATTTTAAATTAGGTATTTTGAGTAGCAATAGCATCGATTAGGAAGGTTGAATGAAGAACCCCTACATTTTATGGTTACTAGCACTGATTCCGTCATACCTGATCGCTAGTACGTCTTTTGCTACTGGTACTGCAATTGTATTACCCGGATTGCATCAACAGGGCGTCGATTTAAGCGGTTTTTCAATGTCTGAGCGCGATGTCATTGATTGGGAAATTACCAACAGTGACCTCGTATTTGGCTCTTATGCAGATAAAGCCGACAATAAGCGCTCTACAACAATTGGCTATATGTACAACCAAGTCATGGCGATGAACTCGGGTTGGTTGGAGAACGATCTCCGTAACCAAGCTGAGTTAGAAGGCCTCAACTTCGAAGACTATTTCCTGCACTTTTCTGAAGATACTGTCATTGCCGAAGTGGATAACACCCACGGTGAAAATACTCTCTTAAGTGGAAAGCCTATGACCTTGGGCTATACAGCCAGTGAAGATCATGCTGGCTTTTGGCTGTATCAAGAGCCTCCGTGGGATGCCGATGTGTTTGAAAACTTCGAACAGGGCGGAGCTTTGTATGTCTATCATGCTGAGCAGTTCGAACGGCTAACCTTTAAATTTTCACAGTTTGCTGGCAGCGGCGAATTCTGGATTGAATACCCAACGGCTATTGATTCTCACGGAAGGGTTTCACAGTGGGAAAGGCTCGATGTAAAGAAAGACAAAACGCTCAATATGACCAGAAACCAATCGGTGATCTGGAACCTTCCGGGTAACTGGGTAAGAGCCACAACTCATGATGGCAGTGGGGTGAGTTATGGTGGCGGCCAGTATTTTGGTTCAACCTTTTTGAGAGAGGGTGGCCGTTTATACGTTGTGAGAGTTCGTTGGCAAAGTGAGAACGCAGACGACAGGCCGCGGTTAAAAGAAGTAAAACTCAAAAACAGCTTTCCAACCGTTAAGTTAACCGACGCTCCGACCACAACTCCGGATGGCAATGCTATCAGCCAATGGCGAAAAATTCGTGGCTTTGACGTGTCTGCAGACCTGAATGGCGATAACTACTTGTCGCCAAGCGAGTATCGAAATCGAACCAATAAGAATGCCACAGCTCGATTTCGTTGGGAGTCGCGTGTCATCCCATTCGGTCGAATGTGGAGCGCT
Source organism: Vibrio tasmaniensis (assembly GCF_024347635.1). NCBI lineage: Bacteria > Pseudomonadati > Pseudomonadota > Gammaproteobacteria > Vibrionales > Vibrionaceae > Vibrio > Vibrio tasmaniensis. The sequence goes on along the minus strand of NZ_AP025511.1, from coordinate 534,325 downwards.
AATTCTTCATGGGCGATAACCAACGTCGCAAACGCGGATTATTTATCTGCCATTCATCGCTACTATAAGCAAAGTTGGGCACGCCAAGGTTTGAATGGTGCGTACAACGACGACACAAATAAGCTTATTGGTGCGAACCAGTTTTATGTTCATTCTGGCGGACATGTTCAAGAGTTAGGAGCAGTTGCGGGTTCGAATCAAGCGGATGATCTCTATAAACAACAATTTTCAGCCTTTCTCAAAAATTTATCTGCATTAGAAAGTGATGCGTCTATTGGGTTGAACATTGGTACAGCAAACCTGCTGGGTCGAAATGGACAGTCTCATCTTAGTGATGCGGGATCTCTTTATTTGCGAGAGCACTACATTTTTCCATCTACTGGGTTTAGTGGTTACTCTGGAATCTCTAAATTCTGGGATAATTCTGCGCTCGCCTTTCATGGGCAAAGTGTTATTTTTCAGGCGACAACGCGTTATGGGCGAGTCCAGTATCTTGGAAATAGTGAAGAGAATTGGAAGCAAGACCAATACTCGACTCTAGCGATCTACCGCCTCAATCGACACGCTCAATATAGCTACTTTAATCAGTGGAATAATGGTTACGTCTATGGAAGTAGCAATACGACGGCTGACACTTTCTGGCAAAGTGGTGTCCCTAAAAACATCGCCTACCAACCAAGTTCGTTATTGGCCGTTGATTTGGGTGAGCCGAGTCATCAAATCCCTCAAGGCTTTAAGCCTATCCCTTTGATGCTATCGACAACAACACCTCAGCCCTTTGACTACACCATCGTTGGCGATTCCTCGATGAACGAAATGGTGCATGCTGATCTACCCGATGGCATGACTCACGTTCTACCGACGTTCACGTACTTTATGTATCAATCTGAAAATCAGGTGGTCGCTGGTGGTCCTGAGGACATGGTGTTAGCGAGAGAGTTCAGCAATGGTCGTGTGTTATACCGAACCGACTTCCACGGTAAGAGCGTGAAGTTTTATGAAGCGGAAAAACTCACTGTCACACTGGATGTACCAATGAAACCTGTTGATGTTAACGGTAACGTTGGTGAGTATGTGAGTGAAATAGAGATTGGCGGTTATGAAGGGTTGTTTTTGCTTTATTAGAGCAAATAGAATGAGAATCAACTGACAAAACTTAATTTTCTTTTGGATCGATCAGTATGAAAATTGTTATTGCACCAGACTCGTTTAAAGAATCTTTATCGGCGGTATCGGTGGCGGCGTGTATTGAAAAGGGCTTTCGTGAAATCTTTCCTGACGCTGACTATGTGACTTTACCTCTGGCCGATGGTGGCGAAGGTACGGTAGATGTATTGCTACAAGGTTTAGCAGGACAAAAGCGAACAAATAAAGTCCAAGGGCCATTGGGAGCATTGATTAGTGCTGAATGGGCGATGCTTGAACCATCCGATCGTAACCCCAACAAAACGGCATTGATTGAAATTGCTGCCGCATCTGGTTTGGATTTATTGACACCAGAGCAGCGTGATCCTTTGGTTGCTTCTTCTTTTGGTACCGGACAGCTGATATTAGAAGCTATAGAGCAGGGTGCTCAAACCATCATTCTTGGATTGGGTGGCAGTGCGACCAATGATGGTGGTGCGGGTATTGTTCAAGCTCTAGGTGGGCGCTTGTTAGATAGTAAAGGGCAAGATAGGAATGGACAAGAGCTTGGCCGAGGTGGGGCTGCATTAGCGGATTTAGCATCTATTGATCTTACTGGCGTAGATTTGCGCTGCGCTGATGTCGATTTGATTTTGGCGTGTGATGTTGATAACCCATTGTGTGGCGATAAGGGTGCCAGCTATATATTTGGCCCACAAAAAGGAGCGACACCTGACCAAGTTGTGATGCTTGATACTGCGCTTGCGAACTTCGCTCAAGTTGCAGAAACGCAAGGTTATCTCGGTGGCGATGAGCCTGTTTACAAGCGCGTGGGTTATGGCGCAGCTGGTGGCACGCCGATGGGGCTTGGTTTGCTATTCAATATCCAAATTAAATCTGGCATTGAGATGGTACTCGATGTTTTGCAAGCCGATGACGTGTTGAAAGGTGCCGACCTTGTGATTACTGGTGAAGGTCAAATGGACAATCAAACTCTGCAAGGAAAAACACCTTACGGCATCGCTAAACGTGCGAGCTTACAAGGTATTCCGACGATAGGTATTGCTGGGTCACTGGGAACAGAAGTAGAAGCGCTTTACGGTGAAATGAGCAGCTTATTCGGGACGGTAAGATCGCCACAAACTTTGGCAAAAGTATTACAAGAGGCGGAGCTTAACTTAACAAGAACGGCAAGAAATATCGCAGCGACTTTACGGTTAGGTCACAAAATATCGCAAAATCAGTGAGTTGTTATAAGAGTTAGTGAACTCAAACTTTGATTGCAATGTTATCTAACCTTATGATTATTATACTGTAAATATTACTATCAATATTAAATGATTATGATTTAGATCATTAATTTGATAGGTTTTATCCATGATCACGATAATTACAAACGATTATATTTTACTTTGAGTCAGGCTTATTCTATATCCTTAATTGCTGCGTGGTTTTGTGTGATGAATAACCACCATACAGAAGTGAAGGTGCAGCAAAGACGCTGTACCTAAAAGGTAATAAGGAATTGATGATGAGTAAAAAACTAACTACAGCTGCGGGTTGTCCTGTTGCTCATAACCAGAATGTTCAAACTGCGGGTAAACGCGGTCCTCAACTGCTTCAAGATGTTTGGTTTTTAGAAAAAATGGCGCATTTCGACCGCGAAGTCATTCCAGAGCGTCGTATGCACGCGAAAGGTTCAGGCGCTTACGGTACATTTACCGTTACACACGACATCACAAAGTACACCAAGGCAAAATTGTTCTCTGAAGTGGGCAAAAAAACCGACTTGTTTGCTCGTTTTACGACAGTAGCGGGCGAGCGTGGCGCGGCTGATGCAGAGCGTGATATCCGTGGTTTTGCATTGAAGTTCTATACCGAAGAAGGTAACTGGGACATGGTGGGTAACAACACGCCCGTGTTCTTCTTACGTGACCCTCTTAAATTCCCAGATCTAAACCATGCAGTGAAACGCGACCCGCGCACCAACATGCGTAGCGCGAAGAACAACTGGGATTTCTGGACCTCTCTACCTGAAGCGCTTCACCAAATCACCATCGTGATGAGTGATCGTGGTATCCCTGCGACTTACCGTCATATGCATGGTTTTGGTAGCCACACGTTCAGCTTTATTAACGCAGACAACGAACGTTTCTGGGTTAAGTTCCACTTCAAATCTCAGCAAGGTATTAAGAACTTGTCTGATGCAGAAGCCGGACAATTGATCGGTAATGATCGCGAAAGCCACCAACGCGATTTGCTAGACAGCATCGACAATCAAGATTTCCCTAAATGGACACTGAAAGTACAAGTGATGCCAGAAGCGGATGCTGCGAAAGTGTCTTATAACCCGTTCGATTTGACTAAGATTTGGCCACATGCGGATTACCCATTAATTGAAGTGGGTGAGTTTGAATTGAACCGCAACCCACAAAACTTCTTCGCTGAAGTTGAGCAGTCGGCATTCAACCCTGCAAACGTGGTTCCGGGTATCAGCTTCTCACCAGACAAGATGCTGCAAGGTCGCTTGTTTGCTTACGGTGATGCACAACGTTACCGTTTAGGTGTCAACCATCAGCACATCCCAGTGAACGCGCCTCGTTGCCCTGTACACAGTTACCACCGTGATGGTGCGATGCGTGTTGATGGTAACTTTGGTAGCACACTAGGCTATGAGCCAAACAACGAAGGCCAATGGGCAGAGCAACCAGACTTTGCAGAGCCAGCATTGAACCTAGATGGTGCTGCAGCGCACTGGGACCACCGCGAAGATGAAGATTACTTCTCGCAACCGGGTGACTTGTTCCGTTTGATGACACCAGAAAAACAAGCAATTTTGTTTGATAACACAGCGCGTAACCTAGGCGGCGTGCCTAAAGAGATTCAACTGCGTCACCTAAGACACTGTTACAAAGCCGATCCAGCTTACGGTGAAGGCATTGGTAAACTGCTTGAAATCGATGTGAGTGAATTCAAGTCGTAATCAATAAGCTTGATTAGTTAATCGAAAGGCCGTTGAGTGAATCACTCGATGGCCTTTTTTGATCCCTGTTCTAAATAAACAAATAAACAAATAAACAAATAAACAAATAAATAAGTAATTAAGCTATTAAGCTATTGAATCTTAGGCTATTACCTAATGATAGTTTTTACCTATCAAATTGATAAAAACATCCCATTATCTTTATTAAATGGACGGGATTATCCTACAGCTATCAGTTTATAAAGTAATAGAGTTTGAGATGAGTAAAAGCGCATTAATCGTTGAAGGTGGGGCAATGAGAGGCATCTTCGCTGCCGGAGTGTTAGACGCCTTTATGCAAGACGATTTCCGCCCTTATGATTTTGCTATTGGCGTATCAGCGGGTGTGTCGAACCTTGTTGGTTACTTATCTCAAGCTCCGAAGCGTAGCTACAACGTGATCACCACGATGGCAACCGACAAGACCTTCTTTAACCCTGCTCGCTTTGCCAAAGGGGGAAATTTGGTCGACGTTAAGTGGTTGTGGGATGAATCTAATCAACGCTATCCACTCGATTGCGGTGAGCTGTTCTCAAGTGTTCCCTTGATTGCTGCTGTAACCAACGTCGATACTGGCAGTGCGGATTATTATCATATCAAGCCAGAAAACCTATCTAATGTGGTTGAAGCGACAACGGCGCTACCTATCGCTTACCGTGAGACACCGTGTTTCTCGGGTGGTTGCTATACCGATGGTGGTGTCGCGGATTCAATTCCGGTTCGTGAAGCCTATCGTCGTGGTGCACGTGACATTACTGTGATTCTATCTCACCCACTTAGCTACCGAATGAAACCGCAGAAGTATCAGTGGATGCTGAAAAAGCTGTTAAAGAAATTCCCAAACATTGCTGAGTCGATGGCGGTACGTGCTGAAAACTACAACCAATCTTTAGAGTTCATTCGTAACCCTCCAAAAGATGCGACCATCAAGGTGATTGCGCCGCCAGAAGCGTTTGCGGTGAAGCGATTAACCATGGATCAAACTGTCTTGAATGCAGGTTATGAAATGGGCGTGAAGGCTGGTGCAGAGCATCTAGCTATTCGCAAAGGCGTTTATGGTTTGGATGTCGAGGATTGTCATTTCTGCGTTTAGAGCTGTTTTTGAATACTAGATAAACGAAAAAGCCACGCTGTTCACTTAGGACTAGCGTGGCTTGATATTTTAGAAAACGATCTTTTATTAAAAAACCTGTTACTAAAACGGTCTGTTATTAAAGCAGTCTGCTATTAATTCAGCCCGTTATTCGACTAATTCGTTGCCGCTGGTGTTGCCTGTAAAGAAGGCATCAACACTGGTTAGCGTTGTATTGGCGATGTTGAACAAAGCATCTTTAGTTAAGAAGGCTTGGTGACCAGTGAACAATACGTTGTGACAAGCGGATAGGCGACGGAATACGTCATCCACAATCACATCGTTAGATTTATCTTGGAAGAACAGCTCTTTCTCGTTGTCGTAGACATCAAGGCCAAGCGCACCAATCTTGCTTTGTTTGAGCGCTTCAATTGCGGCTGTCGAATCAAGCAGCTCACCGCGACTGGTGTTGACGATCATCACACCATCTTTCATTTTGCCAAATGCCGTTGCATCCAACAGGTGATAGTTCTCTTTGCTCATCGGGCAGTGCAGAGAAATCACGTCAGATTCTTGGTAAAGCTCGTCGAGTTCTACGTATTTAGCACCCAGCTCTTTTGCCAATGGGTTCGGGTACGGGTCGTAGCATAGGATGTTCATGCCTAAACCTTTCAGAATACGCATGGTCGCTAGGCCAATTTTTCCAGAGCCGATCACACCAACGGTTTTTCCGTGGAAGTTAAAGCCAACTAGTCCCTCAAGAGAGAAGTTCGCGTCACGAGTACGTTGGTATGCTTTGTGTAACTTGCGGTTCAAACACATCATCATACCGACCGTGTGTTCTGCTACAGACTCGGGAGAATAAGCAGGGACACGGACCACTTGCAGACCAAACTCTTTGGCTGCGTCTAAGTCGACTTTATCAAAGCCCGCGCAGCGCATCGCAATCAGCTTAGTGCCGCCTTTTGCTAGAATCTCTAGCACATCTCGCGATAGGTCGTCGTTTACAAACGCACAAACGACTTCGTTGTCGTGCGCCATTTTTGCTGTTGTTGTTGTGAGTCGAAAATCGTGAAAATGGAACTCGGCATTGAGTTCGCCTTTTGCAAGTTCAAATGATTTTTCGTCGTATGATTTTGAGCTAAAAAAAGCAATGTTGAGCATGGCTTCCTCTCTTACCTAAAATATAAATAATCCACTTATCCATTATCTGAAACGGGATTAAAACTAATAACTTTGTCCAGTGTGCTAGAGTTTTTTTGTCTTGTCTATCACCATTAGTCACTGTAATTACTATGGTTATTTGGTCTTCTATCATCACTTTTTGAACATCGAAAATCACACTACGAAGTAGCTTGCTTATAAGTTCATCAATATTGAATGGATCTTACTTTCGGGTGTTGAACATCTTCTTGGTCTCTTTTTCTGACCAGAAGTTAATGTTGAATTGTGCGTCGTCGCTCAGTTCTACTCGATGCCAATATTGAGGTGGGCTGGTGGCAAATTGCCCAGCTTCGATTGTGATAACGCTTTCTGGTTCTGTCGCGTCTGCATCCGCAAAACCATAGAAGGTGACGGTGCCTTCCATTACGCAGATCTGCCCAAAAACACCTTCAGCGGTATTGTGATGATTAAGCAATGCTGCTGGTGTGTTGTCTTTGGTGAAAAATGGCGTTGAGCGCTGAATTTTCCAATGTGATGGGATACGTAAATGACTCATATACAACCTCTTATCTGTCTGTATTTTGAATACAAGCTTTTAGCTTCAATTGAATTGATGACCGTGGTTACCAATAGTTCTCGCTACTAAATTGACCTGGCTTCTTACGTAAGTGTTTTTGTAATCCCAATGATGTTAGTGCTTCGCTCGTGTCTCGAACCATTTGGGGATTACCGCAAAGATAGAAGAAACTATGTCTTTGGTTGATAGCGAGAGACGAGGCTCGTTCAAGGTCGCCTCCAAGTAACAAGCTTGGGATTCGTCCGCGCAAAGTTCCGGTGACTGATTCTCTAGAAATAATTGGCACATACTTAAGTTTCCCCTGAAAGTGTTCAACGAGTTGATTGATTCGATCTTGATACGTGAGGTCTTGCTCTGTTCTTACAGCGTGAACCAGCACAAAGTTGTTGAACGACGCTGTTTTTTTGAAATCTACTTTGCCTTGTTGTTCTATCAACAGGCTTTCGAGCATAGAGATAAAAGGGCCCACGGCCGTTCCGGTTGAAAGCATCCATAGATCATCTGCGATCTCTGGGATCTCCTCTAATGTCATGAACCCAGTTGGGTCTTTACCGACAAAGATGTCGTCGCCTACCTTCAATTGATGAAGTTGAGGAGAGAGCTGACCGTTTTGATCCTTAACAATTAAAAACTCAAGCGACTGATGCCCGTGTTCGTGCTCTGGCGCATTCACCATTGAGTAAGCACGTCTAACAAACTCGCCTTCACTGTTACGTAGTCCTAGCTTAGTGAATTGCCCTGCTTGGTAGGGCGAGACTGGCGCACTGACTTGAAGCGAGAACAGTTGCTCTGTCCATTCGGTCTTGTGTACGACTTTTCCGGTTACTAAGCCATGAGGAATATCTGTCATATCATTACCTTTATTTAGAGAAGTTATCTCATTAAGGATACTCAACTATCTTACTTTTTGGAGTTGCATGTACTATGCCAATAATGAGAATGCTTATCAATACTGATTGTTTTGCTTTGTGTTGTGAATGTTTGAGTTAAATTGACATGGCCAGTTGAAAGTCATAATGACACGCAGGTGTTTTTTTTGTTTGTACAGTATAAAGACACGAAGTCCGTGGTGGATGAAACTTTTAGAGAATAGAGCGGCAGAGAGCAGGGGAGTGGAGTTAATCGTGATAGATAAAAAAAAAGAGCGCCACTACTTTAATTGCTTCAAAGTCGTGGCGCTCAAGGCAGTAAAATAAAATGGTGTAGATTCAGTGCCGCGCTATTTGCTAAGCGCGGCTTGATTAAGAGTAAACTAAGACTCCTTAGGTTGTGATTTTGCGAAACATAAGCCGTATAAACTAGGGATAACGAATAGGACGATTGGCAGTGAGAACAATAATCCGTAACCTAACGTTAATGACATTGGCCCCATGTAAACATCGGTACCCCCTAAGCCGTAAGCCAATGGTAGCAAGCCCACCACCGTTGTGATTGAGGTCAGTAAGATCGGTCGTAAACGGCTTACTGATGCCTCTATGATGGCCTCTACCACGGGATGGCCTTCCGCTCTTAGTTCATTAATTCGATTGATCAGCACCAGTGAGTTGTTAACCACCACACCTGTCATACCAAGCACGCCGATTAAGGCAAACATTGACAAAGCTTGCATGTGAACCACTAGAGCCATCAATGCAGCAATGACCGCAAACGGAATCACCGCCATAACCAGTAAAGGTTGAACCAATGAGTTGAACATAACTGCTAGTACAAAGTAGATCGCTATCATTGCTGCTGGGAACGCGACCAAAAAACCGCTCATGGTTTCATTGGTGCTTTCTGCTTCACCACCAATATCAATACTGACATTTTGTGAATATTGGCCTTGAAGTTCACTCAACATTTGATCCGACAGAACAACGGAGCTGACCGTGTCATCGGTGATCTGCGCCGTAACGGTGACTTCACGTTCTGCGTTGTAGTGTTTAATCATACGTGGTGCTTCAATTTGCTCGACTTTCGCCAAGCGGCTAAGAGGCACTTGGCGGCCATCAGGGGTGAAGATCTTAGTGGTAGCCAAACGTTGGATATCACGGTATTCCTTTTCCAGAATGACTCGAATATCGACCTCTTGATCGCCTAGCCATGTTGATGTCACTGAGTCGCCCTCAAAGGCTAAGCGCAGTGTGGTTGCTAAATCTGACACCGTCAGGTTGTATTTTGCTAACCATTCGTATTGAGGAACAATACTCAGTTGAGGATCTTTTAAGGCCTCATTATTGGTCACGCCAGCGATACCATGCTGTGTCGATAGCCATTCGCTTGCGATAGTGACGGCATGGTTACGTTCTTGTTCAGTACCACCTAACACTCGCATTTCAATGGGTTCGCCCGGAGGAGGTCCGCCTGCATCGACAGAGAATTTAACGAACATGTCTTGTTGAATATCTGCAAGCTGCGTGTTCAAGTCGACAATGATTTGGTCAGCGGTACGTGCTCGCTGCTCGTAACTCGTGAGTATTAACAAGCCTGTACTAACAGGGGACGCATAACTGAGGTTGTAAGATACTCTCTCATTACTTGGTAATGCGGCTATTGCTTCTTCTATCGCTAAATGCGCATCACGTACTTTATCTAATGGTGTGCCAGGGTCGACCTCGGTATAAATATCGATGTACTTGGCGGCTTCCGCTGGGAAAATATCGAGCTTAAGTGTGGTAACCAAGCCCGCAGACAAAGCACTGGCAACCAAGGCTCCTGCAATCACAGATTTCTTATATTGAATGCTCTTTGTAAGCCACGCTTTATAGGTACGGCTGACACCCGAAAAACGGTCTTTTTCTGAAGAATCATGGTTCTCGTTTTTGCTTTTTTTCGGTTCTAGAGCACCGCTTAAATGCGCAGGAAGCGTGAATGTACATTCTGCCAATGAAAACAGTAACGCAGCGATGACGGTTATTGGGATAACCACGACCACTTTACCCATGGTTCCCGGAATGAAGAACATCGGAATGAACACGAGTGCTGTGGTGGTTAAGCTCGCGATAATTGGTTTAATAACTTTCTGAGTACCTGAAATGGCGGCTTGCAGAGCGGTCTTACCTTGTTCTTTTTCTTGATAGATACTTTCAGCGACGATCACCGAGTCATCAACGATTATGCCGATCACCAGCAATAAAGCGGCGAGGGTAATACTGTCGAGGTTGAGCCCAACAGCTGGCAATACAATCATCACACCCAATATACAAAACGGGATCGACATCGAAACCCAGAATGCGACCTGACGCTTTAATATCAGACTAAGTACGGCTAACACGAGCACCAAGCCAATGGCACCGTTGGTCGATACAATTGAAAATTTGTCATTCATATCGTCGGCGAGGTTCAAGCCGTATTGGAAGTGGTATTGACCATCAACCTTAGCCTGTTCTTTTTCCAATAGCGCTTTTACGTTGTCTACAGTGGCTATGATGTCGGCACTGGCACTGTTGGTTATCGAAAACAGTACAGCTTCTTCACCATTGATTACGCCAAGCTGTGATGCTCTCGCAAATGTATCTTCAACGGTAGCGACGTCAGAAACCTTGATGACTGAACCATTGGGCAGCGCTTTGATGACGATATCTGCAATTTCTTGAGCACTATGCACTTGAGTCATGGTGACAATCTTTTGTTCATTGACCCAAGATTCGACTACACCTCCTGATTGAGAAAGGTTACGTCGATTAATTGCTTGGCTAACCTCGTCAAAAGTTAATTGGTAACGGCTGATTTTTTCTGGTGCGATTTCTACCCAAAACTCACGCTCGTTGTATCCAGACAAGCTCACGCTACTCACACCTGGAACTGCGTTAACTCGTTTCTCTAGTTGATATGCGTATTGCTGAAGGTTTTGTGCTTGTGTACTGTTCTCTAGTTCTAAGCTCTTTGACACCAAGTTCTCTGACATTAAGCTCTCAGAACTTGAGCTTTCTATCTCAAGGTTAGCACCGTCATTTTTTGCTGCAGCATTGAGGCTGACCCCAAAGGTGAGAACTTCAAAAGAAGATGTCACCTTTTGAGTGACCACAGGTGGCGCAGTGATATCTTTGGGTAAATTACTGACGCGATCGACGGCCTGCTGAATATCTCGCAGAACCTTTGCGGCATCTTCACCCGGCAGTAGTTCTGCCTCTATGTAGGAGATGCCATCACTGGATTGAGAGGAAAAGTAATTCAGCCCCTGTACGCTGCGCAGTTCTTTTTCGATGGGGTTGGTGATATTGAGTTCAATGTCTTGCGCTGTTGCGCCCGGATAGGAAGTTTCTATCTCGACCGTTTCAAAAGCAACATCCGGATATTCTTGTAACTTAAGGGTATACATTGAAGCGGCGCCGAGCATCAGTACCATGATAGTGACGATTCGAGCCAGAAAGCTGCGTTGTGCAAAATAAGCGATAATTGATGGCATAAGTGATTCCTATTGATTCAACGCGAATGCAGTAACCTTGGTCGATGCATGAATCGACATTCCAGGTTTGAGTGCGTGATCGGGATTACTGATGTCAATTTCTACTGGGTAGGCCATCGTTTGGCTATCCACTTCCACACCGATGCGATTAATTGTGGCAATGACTTTGGCTGCTGGATTAGCCTCAGCCCATAGCTCGATAGATTGCCCTACGTTAAGGTCATTGATGTCGTATTCGCTAGCAAGCAAACGCACCGTTAAGGTGTCGATATTCACTAGCTTGTAGAGTGGGTCGCCTTGATTTACCCAAGCGCCATTTTCTGCACTTCGGCTTACCACAAAGCCCTCGATGTCTGATGTGATAGAGGTGTCGGCTAAGTCTTGTTTTGCATTGCTCAATTCAATTTTTGCGAGTGTGAGTTTTGCTTTAGCACTCAAATAGTCGGCATTGGCGATGTCGAGTTCATTCTGAGAGAGACTATTTTTCTGGCGAAGTTCAACATAACGTTGGTATACAGATTGTTTGAGCTGCAAGTCGGCTTGAGCCAAAGCGAGGTTTGCCGTTTGGGTTGCAACAGCTAGGTCGAAGTCTTGTGTTTTTACTGCTGCAATCAATTGTCCTTTCTTAACGCTGTCTCCAGAGTCTAGATTTGCAACTTGCACGACTCCACTGACTTCGGCTACGACGTTGAGTGGTGATTTGCTGACGGTTTGTCCAATAAGATCAATAGCGTGTGCTGATGGTATGGCTACCGCATAAGTTAATAGGCAAGCAAGTAGTATTGGTTTCATAATCAATTCCCGATGTTTCAATAGGGATAGTATGAAATGGTCAATGTCGAGTTTATGTCAAAATGGATATGAAAGTGTGATGATCAACGTCGAATTTCATTGGTGTAGCTTATCGTTAAATTCGACATTAATTCGACCTAGGTTCATTATGATCTCAGTAGTGTGAATCGCAATAGAGCGAGTAGATGATGCTGTCAGGTAAACAAATTTTAATCGTTGAAGATAATGACGAGTTGCAGGGTATTTTGGCCGACTTTTTAGAAGTGAAAGGCGCAGAGGTCGATTTCGCTGACAATGGAGAGTTGGGCTTGAAGCTGGCGTTAGAAAATGAGTTTGATGCCATTATTCTCGATGTGATGATGCCAAAGAAAGACGGCATGCAGGTAGCTAAAGAGTTACGCGAGAACGGATGCAGTACACCAGTACTGATGCTTACGGCCTTAAACGGGCAAGAAGATTTGTTGAAAGGTTTCGAGAATGGCGTCGATGATTTTGTCAGTAAACCTTTTAACTTCCCGGAGCTCGAAGTTCGACTTAGTGCCCTGATTAAGCGCTATAGAGGAAATGTAACAGCAGGCAAGTTAACGTTTGGCGATCTTGAAATTGATGAAAAAACGAAAGCAGTTAGTCGTGCAGGGCAAAGGTTGATCACGACACCTATCATGTATCAAATACTGCACGCATTGGTCAAAGCCCAAGGAGAGGTGGTCTCTCGTGATGCATTGATTCATCTTTTATGGGGGGAAGATATCCCCGATAAGGATGTGTTGCGTAGCCACATTTATCTATTAAGGAATACTGTGGATAAATCATTTAAGCATTCAATGCTAAAAACGGTACCCAAGTTTGGCTATCGTCTTGAAAAGTAGCTCGATATCTTTATTGCAATGAACTTTGCATTACTCAGTCAAATAAGGTTGTGAATTTGATGAGATGGTTTAACAAGCCCAAAACGAACAATATTGCTCAGGTAAAAAGACGCTTGATCACCACCTTTGCCAAAATTGCTTTGTCTACATCCTTTATTGTGTTTCTCGCGTTCTCATTTCGTCTCGTGATTGCTGAAGATACTCAAATTGAATTACACCTTAAATCTTTCGAACGTATTGCTATAAAGCACTATGAGTTGGTGCAAGATCCAGTTGCTCAAATGAGCACTTCTGTTACGGCTTACTTTAACCCTGAATACCTACCTGAGGTACTTCAAGCCGATCTACCATACTCAGAAGGGCAGGTAACTCGGTATCGGAAATATTCTGATCAAGGGATCTTGATCTACTACGTCAATTTTGAATTCAAAGGTCATACAGTTCCGCTTTACCTTACGATAGGCGCGCGTTCTATTGATTTTGGTGACGATAACTGGGATGCATTGATGGCTATCTCGATGTTGCTCGTATTGTTTCTGGTTTTGATACTGAATTTTTCGGTTAAGCGAATGTTTGATGGTTTGATGAGGCCGGTGACGGAACTGAGCGAACAGCTCAACTCTGGCGTTAACCAAACATTTTCAGTATCAAAGCATAGTATTGATGAGCTTAAGCAACTCACCAATGAACTCAATCAATACAAGCAGATGCGGGAACGAGTGTCTAAACAGGAGATGATGTTTGCTAAGTACGCCAGTCATGAGCTAAAAACCCCGATAGCTATTGTGCTTGGTGCGGCTAACCTGCAAGCGATGAAAGACGATCCTGAATTTCAAACTAAACAACGAGAGCGAATTCTAATCGCAGCGGAAAACATGCAAGCCACCGTGGAAATTTTACTCAACATTGTGAAACAAGAAAACGCGAACGTGGTGACAGAGATGTGGCGCGTCGATGAAAATCAACTCAAACCCTCGGGGTACATTAAGAATCTGAACCCAGAGGTCCATTTCGAGTTGAGCGTTTCTGAATCGGCTCAGGTTAACTTCCCGGTAGCAGTACTTAATATGATACTCAAGAACTTAGTGAGCAACGCAATCCGCTTTACTGAGAAAGGTTACATCAAGATCAGTATCCGTTCTGACGAGATCTCTGTTGAAGATTCAGGTTCAGGGTTAATGCAGACCAATGAAACAGAGCACGGATTGGGGTTGTTAATCGTGAAGCGTTTGTGTCGTGCTTATGGTTGGGAGTTCGAACTCAAGGATAATAGTGACCAAGGTTGTACTGCTCGTTTATTTCTAGATAAGTATGTACACGATAAGCATTCATTGGGAAATGAGACGGCGTAATGCTTACCAAGTATTTTCTTAATCGATTGTTCTGGTTACTCGTACCTGCATTTTCCCTCTAATACCTGTGATTAATAAGCCGTAGTGATTTGCCCATTGGGTATTGAACCAATAACTAAAGAGAATATTTTATAGATGAGTATAATGGCGGCTTTCGATCTCAATATAGCCGTGTTTTATGCTTGATAATCTTCGTATGGCCTTGAACGTATTGTTCGTGACCATCAATACCGCAATGACTGCGTTTACCGTGAGCTTTTTTGGCCTCATCAAACTGATTCTTCCAATCCCTGTTGTGCAAAAGTCATGTACTCGCTTAGCTAACTTCACATTCTGGTGTTGGGCTTCGCTCAATCTTTGGGTGTTGAACGTGAATAATGATATCGAGTGGCAAGTGGAAGGCGGGGAAGATATCTCGACTAAACAGTGGTACTTGATGATGTCGAATCACCTGAGCTGGGCGGATATCGTGATCTTGTCTTCGATCTTGAAAGACAAGATGCCAATGACTAAGTTCTTCCTTAAGCATGAATTGCTGTACGTTCCTTTTGTTGGTTTGGCTTGTTGGGGCTTGGATATGCCTTTCATGAGACGTCACTCACGTGAGTTTTTGATTCGTAACCCTGAGCGTCGCAATGATGATTTCGATGCAATTAATAAGGCATGTACTAAGTTCAAATGGGCCCCGACAACCTTGGTGAATTTTGTGGAAGGGACTCGTGCAAACCACGAAAAACTGGCGACAGCGAAAACACCGTATCGTCATCTACTTAAACCTAAAACAGGTGGTGTGGCGTTTGCTCTATCGGCAATGGGCCCAATTTTAGATGGTATCGTTGATGTCACACTGGCTTATCCAGAAAATCAGGCTTCTCCATTTGAAGACATGCTGAAAGGTAAAATGACCAAGGTGGTGGTGCGTATTAAACTGCACCCAATGGATGAGAACGTGAACGGTAATTATTTTGAAGATAAAGCGTTTAAACGTCGCTTCCACAGTTGGTTGAACAACACGTGGAAAGAGAAAGACCAATACTTAGACTCGGTATATGCTCTTGATACGGTTGATACGCCCTCTGAGGTTGAAATGATTAATGAACCTGATGTGGCTTATAAGAAACAAGAGCAGTAAGATCAAACCAAACAAATAGCATCAAAAAAGCCGATAGTTCACTGAACTGTCGGCTTTTTTATTGGTTGGGGCTTTGTCTACTCAAACAGTGAAGTCAGTGCTCACTATAATCTAGTCGTTTTACTGGCAACGTTAGATGAAGAATCAGTGAGTGCTAAATCGCTTGGTAAGCCTCAATAATGTGCTTAACCTCACTGGGTTTGCCTTGCTTCTCTTGTCCTTGGTGGATGCGCAAGTAGTGCTGCAATGTTTTGGCTTTGTATTGCTGTGATACTTGCTTCTGTTGTTCACAGTTCGGAGTCCAGATCTTGTCGCCAACATTTGAAACCTCAGGCAGCAACGAGCTTTTTTCATTTTCATATCGATTATTTCTAACCAATAGAATCTCGTAGTAACGACGGTTCTCTTCAATCAACACTTCATCAATAAGGCCGAACTGGAGTGCTTTTAAATGGCTTCTTAGTTCGAATTGTTGATGCACAGGGCAAAGCAAAAAATCGATCGCTTTGTCTGGATGCTTGCAATGAATATCGTCGACGAGCTTTTGTGTTAGATCGCCTCCCACACCCGCAATAATGACCAGATGTCTGCCGGTGTGCTTTTCTAATGGAATCGCTGCGACATCCAAGCAGTAGACTTGCCATTGGCTGGTCATCGCTTGTTGGTCTGAATTATCTTGGGGAAAGTAACGCGTTAGCTTGCCTTCCAGCTCATTCATCAGAGTAGGGACAATATCGACAAAATGAATCTGCGGTGCTTTGTGGTCAGATAATAGCTGAACACCCAAGAAGCCGTGATCACAACAACAGTCCCAAATATGTTGGTAGTCATTACTGACAAGGGAGTGGAGAGTTTGCAGTCGGTTACTTAGCTTCATAAGGCTCGTATCGTTAAAAAAGGGTATTGTTGTATCGAACGCGCATTGTAATGACTTTCCATAAAAACAAAAGCACCTAGGGGATTAATCCTAGGTGCTTTTTTGTTATCGGTATCGTACCAATCGGTTTGATACGAGCGTGTTAGCTAATGTCTACGACGCTTTGGCTACGCCTCTAATGTGACCTTCTACTCGATTCTTTCCAAGTTGTAGTGCGATAAGCTTTGCTTGTTCCGCAAGGGCTAAAGCAGAGTCTGTTTCGCCGTCTATTTGCGAAAACCCGACGCTGATACTGAGTGACAATGTGATATCCGGAGTGACTATGGTTTTCTCGGCGATGCTGACTCGACATTGTTCCAATTGGTGCTTGGCATCCTTCGCATCATTCGCTTTGAATAAAACGGCGAACTCCTTGTCCCCAATTCGAGCAAGGCAAAGCCCTTTTGGCTTAGGAAAGTAAGAACGCATCGCTTCTGCGGCAAGCTTTATCATCTTGTCGCCAATCGCTTCACCGTAAGCTCGATTTACGTGGTCAAAGTTATCGATATCGAGCAGAGCTACATAGGTATCGGGTTCGCATGCGTAGTTGTCGATCGCGATGTTAAAACTACTTTTGTTGTCTAACTGAGTCATGAGATCTTTACTGCTCAATTGATGGTGGAGCAGTAAGTTAGACAACGAGACTTCGGTGTAATCTTTGATCATACGTAAAATACTTTGGCTGATCGGCAAGGGCGCATTGACGTAAATCACCGCGATTAGCTGGTTACGAGAGTGCAAAGGGATACAGTAGTGGCGTTGGAGTATTTTGAGTTTACGTGCCAATGGATCTGCGTATTTGCTGCTTCGATAAACCATGGTCTCGGGAGCAAATCGCTCAGCAAGGGCTTTGTCAGAATGTACCGTTGATTTGTTTCCATGATAATCGATAGTACTGAATGAATGGCTCTCTGCTTGATAAAGGCAGAATTGAATGCCTTTTTGATAGGTAAAGCTATTGAATATGGCTTTTAACTCTCGTTTAAAGCTGGCGAGATCATCAACTTTATTCAGTTGAGATAACGACATGTTCAAGCGGTGAGCCAGGTAGTGTGCGCCAATCCATAATAGAAGCAGTGACCCGAGTACTACGCCAGTTAGCGTAAATTGGTGTGAGCTGGTGAGTATGTCGTGGCGATCAGTGCCCGAGACGAATACCCAGTTTAAGCTGTTGTCAGCATCAAATACCGTTATTTTGAAATTATCTTGATAGTAGTATTCGTGTTGGCCGACGGTTTCACCTTGCGAGAGCTGGTGGCTGATGCCTGCATGATAGCTGATGGATTTTGAGCCAATGCGTTTCGGATCAGGATGGAAAACCAGACGTTCGGTTGCTCTATCAACCACAAATACATAGCCACGGTCTAATGTCTTTAAGTCTCTCAGGCCTTGTGTGGTATGCAAAAGGTCAAACTCAATCCATATTTCTTTGTTCAACTTTTCCGTCGTGTGTTTGATCGCGAAAACCCAACGACCATCGGGTTTTTGATAGATAGAAGAGATGTAAAAACCTTCTACAACACTATCTATTGGATTCCACTGGATGGTATCGATCTGCTCATTGGAAAGAGGCAGGCCACGAGTTGAAATATATTGTTGGGATTGAGGCTGGTATTGAACAATATCGGAGAAGTTAGGTGTTCTCTTAAGAATATTGTCACTGATATCCCTGAATTTTTGTTCACCGACGGGGCCTGATGTAGATAAGCTTAAACTGGTTTCCAAAAAATAGAGTTTGCCGAATGTGGCTTCGATGTTGGAATTGATGATGGAACTTGCGATACGAATATTTGATAGTGATTGTTCTTTTGCCGTCGTTTCTACTTTTTCAAGTTGAGCAGCAGCAAGATAGAGCATCCCTCCAGTTAATAAAATAATGTATGGTTTAAAAAGCCGAATTAATGTTTTAGGTAAAGCCATGATATCCAAAGACGTTATAGATTCATTTTTATAGTACGGCCATACTAAACAGTTTTCGTAATCACATCAATGCAAAATGTTCCATATAAAAAATTGAGTTTGTGACGTTCAGCTAATAAAAAAGCCAGTCATAAACATAACTGGCTTCTATGGCTTCGCGTGTTCTATTAAGCTGATTTGGCTTTTAACCTAAACCTAAACCTAAACCTAAACCGAATCAGTCTTGTTTGGCGAATAGTGCAAAATTGCCATTGAAACGGGAGATAACAGCATTTCACCTTCGGCATGACCCGGTTTCACGTTTCGCAAGTTGGTATCACAGATGGTTACCCAGTCTTGCTGACGGTCGCTCGGTAAAGAAAATCGAGCAGGTGCGTTGGTTTGGTTGATCAGATAAATCAACTCGTCGCCATCCTTGCCGATGCCTAAATGTAAGGCTACAGAGCTTAAACGGTTCCAATCATCATGTTCCATGATTGTGCCATCAACACGGCTCCAGAATATACGGTTAGAATTACGTTTATCGCCACTGAACGCTTTGATAAACGGCACCATGTATTGCTGACGTGCGGAGATCATCTCAGATAACCAAGCCTTGAAGTAAGTCTTACGCTCGGAATCTTCCCAGTTGAGCCAGCTGGTGACCCCGTCTTGGCAGTACGCGTTGTTGTTACCCTTTTGAGTATGAGATAACACATCGGCCGTCAAAATATGTGGAATACCGAATGCAAATAACAGGCTAGCCATGAAGTTACGCTTTTGCTTTTCGCGTGTTGCGATAACCAAAAGGTTTTCTGTGTTACCTTCTACACCATAGTTTTCAGAGCGATTATCACCGTGTCCATCGCGGTTGCTCTCACCATTTTCTTCATTGTGCTTATGTTTATAAGAAACAAGATCTTGCATGGTGAAACCGTCATGATAAGTGATGTAGTTGACGGTTAATTTGTACGGCCAGTGTGCGGCACTGTAGATGTCACGAGAGCCCATTAAGCGAGTCGCAAACTCTTTTAAGTAGCCTTGATCACCACGCCAGAAGCTACGAGTGATATCTCGCAGTTTGTCGTTACATTCATTCCACCCCAACGGAAAATTGCCAACTTGGTAGCCATTTGGCCCGATGTCCCATGGTTCTGCAATTAACTTGGTTTCTTTCAATACCGGATCTTGGGCGACGGCTTTGAAGAAAGCAGCCTCAGGATTGTAGTTATCGCCTTCGCGCCCCAGTGTTGCTGCCAAATCAAAACGGAAGCCGTCGACTTGGAACTCACTAACCCAGTAGCGCAGTGTATCCATGACTAAGTTAAGTGCTGGTTGGTGGGTGAGGTCGACCGTGTTACCACAACCGGTGAAGTTCGCGTAATGACAGCCATGCTTAATGTAGTAGCGGCTATCCAGTGCTTTTAGGTTGAAGGTTGTACCACCTTCCCCGCCTTCTGCTGTGTGGTTGTAGACGACGTCGAGAATGACTTCGATACCGTTGCGGTGCAGTTCTCGAATCGCGGTTTTGAGTTCACTTACGGCGTCTTTCTCTGCGTAGCGTGGGTCTGGCACCATAAACAAATATGGATTGTAACCCCAGTAATTCACTTTCCCCATATCCAATAGGTGGGGTTCATGCATACATGCAGCAATGGGTAAAAGTTGTAGAGAATTGATGTTTTGCTGTTTATAGAATGCAAGCATTTCGGGACTAACTAACCCCAAATAACGGCCTTTTGTATTGGTCGCGACTTCTGGGTGAAGTTGAGATAGGCCTTTAACATGGGTTTCGAAAAGAACGGTCTCTTCGCGGCTAATACGCGGCTTTTCGACATCTTGCCAATCGAACGTGTCATCAACTACGAGACACTTCGCCATCGAAAAGCTTTTTTCATTGGTATATGGCGTTGCGTAATCGAGCGGTTCGCTTATTGCTTTAGCGTAAGGGTCGGAAAGTAAGATCGGGCCATTATCAGTTTCAGCAATGAAACCGTATTTTTGTCCCGCTTTAATACCATCAACAAATACATATCTGATATCAGCGTATTCATTTTCCAATTTATAAGTGGTGAACTCATCGTTCTCGTCAAAAAGAGCGAGAGAAAGGGATTTACAGTCAGGGGAATAAATTGAGAAGTTACAGCCAGTGTTACCTAGCGTTGCGCCTAGTGGATAAGGGCGAGCGAGCGTTCTAGTCATTGCTTGATTTCTTGTTCGTTTATCAACATCAGTGAACTATTAGTAAAAGGCTTTGTCCCATTAAGGTCAAGCAACTTCATAGAATAAATTTTGTTGAAAAATAATTCATCGATGAAGTTCAAATTATATATTTGAAGTAGATCTCACTTATGCTGAATAATTAGATCTGTGTGCTGTCTACTCCTCCTAGATTAAGTGATCCAACCCTTTAAAATACCATTCTGTATAAACTCTACTCCCTTCTCATCCCCCTTAATTTAGTTCGGGGTGGAGGAAGTCAAACTTGTCATCCCCTCTTAATATTGGCTCCGTTGAAACGAATCAGGGGAAACCCTAAACCTCTCTATCTTACGCCCACCATTACTGCCTTTGGTTGTCGCAAGAGAGCAAAAATATAAAACCTAAAATAAATCGTCCTTAATGGAGTTAAGAATGAAAAAAGTAAGTTTGATTGCTGCTGCAGTGGCTTCTGCACTTGTCGCTGGTTCAGCGTTCGCAGAAAATGACGTTGCACTTGATGTAACAAGTGGTGACTCTTCAATGGAAGTAGAGGTGAAAAACCCTACTGACGTTATCACTGACGGCTGGGAAGTTCACGGTTACATGTCTTCTAACGTTCGTGTTGTCGACGGTAAAACAGTAGACACTGAATTCGGTAAGCCAGATTACAAAACAGCGGGTACTCACGGTAAGAGTACTAACCAAGTTGAATTTGTAATTAAGAAGCACTCTGAGTACCAAAATGGTGTGTGGGCCGACTACGTTCTTCGTACTGAATATGGTAACGGTAACTCATACGCTTATTCTTCTGAAGGCGGACAAAAGAAGAATGATGATTCTCAGTTCGAAGTAAAAGAAGCTTTCGTTGAGCTCGGCGGTATTTTAGGTGAAGACACTTCTATTTGGGGTGGTCAACGTTACCTAAACCGTGCAGCAGGTCTTTTATCTGGTGAGTTTTGGAAACAATCATCTGGTATTGGTGCCGGTATTCAAACTAAGCTTGCAGGACATACTGCTGGTATCGCTTATGTAATGGCTGATCCTGATGCAGGTTCTGCAGATTCTTACGCGATTGACTGTAAGCAAAAAGATGGTACTACATCGACAAACCCGAATGAATGTAAAGTCAAGAAAGATGGTGCAAAAGAAAGACAGACACTCTCTTCTATTGACTTGTACTACTACGGCGTGGATGCGGGTATCGGCAGCCTAGACTTTGACTTTAAATATGGTCAGCAAAACATCAATGGCGGCGAGAACGAAGACGGTATCGGTGCAGCTGTAACGCTTAATACAAGTTACTATGGCCTAGACGGTTGGACTCAAAACGTAATTGCTTATGGCTCTGGCGTAATGAAAAACCGTGGTGTTAACTTCGGTGGTTGGTCTGGTGGCGGTGATAAAGAAGAATCACTATTCTTGACTTCTTACGGTGTGCTTAACATCTCTGAAAAATGGCAGTTAGGTACGGAAGCAGTGTACTTTACAGCTCTTGACCAATTGTTTGGTGCTGACGGTTTGACTCGTTACATGGTTGCTGCTCGTCCTTCTTACAAACTGAACGACAACATTCGCTTAGAAGCTACGGCTTCTTATGCACATGAAGAAGGTGATGAAGGTTACTGGGGTCGCACTGGTGATGCTGTAGAGAGCGATATTCTTAACCTAGAAATTGCAACTGCATTTACAGCAAACTCTGACTACTTCGGTCGTCCACAAGTTAAGCCTTACATTAGCTACATTAAAGCTGATGATGAAGCAAGTGCTAAACAAATTGGTATCGATAACGGTAAAGACGAATTTGTATTCGGTGTACACACTGAAATTTGGTTCTAAACCGTTTAAAGTATAAGGCAGCCATTGGCTGCCTTTTTCCGTTTCCCCCAACAACCAATAGTGAGAGAGATTACAATGACAAATAAAAGCTCTATGTTAGCCGTGGTACTAGGTGCCTTGCTAAGCGGTTGTGCTTCCGATGCTCAGGTTCAAACTAAACTCGATGCACCCACTAATGCAGAAGTATGCTGCAGCGATTTTTCGCAGTACCCATACGCACAATTGAATGATAATGAAGATTTAAAGTTTGATATCGACTTGGGATCACCTGTAGGTACATTTACAACAGGTAATAGCCACTTTGCAGCGTTCAAGTTCAGCGAACGCTCTGGGGAGATGGTCGTTAAGCTATCGAGCTTGATGATCGATGATTCAGTTTTTGCTCCAGAAGCCATGCTTCTAGATGAAAACTTTAAGCCAGTGCAAACATTGAAGTTTGAAGACTTTAAGGTTCAGGCATCCGACGCTTTTACTCGCACGAGTTACATTGAGCGCTTGCGTATTGATGCGAGTAAGACACCTTATATTGTTATCTACACGCCTGCTGATGAACTTGGCAATAAGGTGAAAGTTGATCACCCAGCAAAGGTGAGAGCGAAAGAATTTGGTGAGGTGATGCCTATGGTCACCGATCCGGTATACACCAATCAATTAGGTGGTCGTTTAGAGTTAGAAATTAAAACTTTAAAACTTCGCCCTTACCGAGCTAAACCTGCCGTAGCGCCAGTCGCTGCTGCCCCTGTCGCTATGGCAGCGACGGCAACAGCTGTTGTACCTAAGAAAGCAGACTCGCAGATACGTGTGCAGCAAGAGACAAAAGACTTCTATTTATCCGCTATACAAAATGCGGTGAAGTCAGGTGATATACCGAAAGCTTTAGGTTTGTTAGATGAAGCGAAGGCGCTTAATGTTGAAGGTGCACAAGAAGCTTTTGTGCGAGCCGTCAACGCAAAATAGCTTGTTAGCTTAATAACTTAATAGATTAGTAGGCTTAATGGCTTAGCAGCCCAGTATCTTAGTCGCTTAGATAGAGATAGAGATAGAGATAGAGATAGAGATAAAGATAGAACGCTCCTTTAAAGGGGCGTTTTTTATATCTGAATTTATAGACACCTCAAGTTTAGAGATCGTTATGCAATCTGAATTGATTATTATCGATGAGTTCTTTATTCCACAGTTGAATCGAACTCGAACGCTCCGCATTTACCTTCCTGCGGGGTATCACCAAGAAGAGCACGCTTATCCTGTCTTATACATGCATGATGGACAGAATGTCTTTGAGAAGTCTACAGCGACGTATGGGATGTGTTGGGATGCACAAACGACACTCGATGAGATGCAAAGGCTCGGTAAGTTATCAGGGTTAATTGTTGTCGCCATCGACAGCAGTCATGAGCTTAATGGCATGGAGCGTTATAATGAGTATTCGCCTTGGCGCGCTAACCAAGAGATAAAAGAGCTGGGTGTTGGTGATGAACTGCTTAAATTTGGTGGCGAAGGGGACGAATATATGGCGTTTATCTGTCATACATTGAAGCCTTATATAGACCAAACATACAGAACAAAGCCGCATCGAGAGTTTACGTACCTTGCTGGCAGTTCAATGGGCGGGCTAATTAGCTTATATGGTGGCTCACTGTACCAGAATACCTTTGGCGTGCTTGGGGTTTTCTCTCCGGCGTTTTGGTTCAATAAACCCTCATACTTTGAGTATATGAAAGAGTTTAACTTTCTGTCTCCAACGAAAATATATATGGATATGGGAACGAATGAAGCTCGTGAAGAGGCAAGCGTAGATTTTGCTGACGTTTATCTGAGTGGTTCAAGGGCAATGAATACGTTGCTCGCTCAAAAGCCGAACGTGACGCTTTTTTATCAAGAAGGGCAAGGTCATCAACACAATGAACTGGCTTGGTCGTTGCGATTCCCGGATTTTATCGACTTTATTTTTAGACAATAAAAGAAGGCCTAACTCCGTTTTGTCTTCGTAAATGGTGTATTAGGCCTGCTTTTTATCGCGTTATAGCCGTATCGCTTTATACGTCTATAAAGCGATAGGCTTAATATCAGCGAAGTTAGTCCTTAGCTGCTGACAATTTTTGCTTATTGCGTTTATTCAACAAGTAGTCCTTGCTCATCAAGCTGTTGTGTTGCCTTGCAAAGTCGGGCTTGGCAAACTGTAAATCGCGTAAGATGGCGTTATTTGGCTTTGGTTGAATCTCAAACTGCGCTTGTTTGTCGTTAACTGTGACCTGTTGTTGGTGACTGTCGATCATGATCTCCAACGATTGTGTTAATGGTGTCGAGATTACGGCAACAGACTCATGGTTTATGTCTAGCGTAAGCACCAATGTGATTTCGGGGCTTACCGTATCTTCTAGATTTGACTGAATCTTGAAATGAGAAATCCCATTTTTGGATTCAAATGACAGTCGTAGCTGGTTTCCTTGACCAAAAGGCAACGAAGCCACTAATTCGCTCCAACAACTTGGGAAGTTTGGTGTTAGGTGTATCTGATTGTCCAATAAGCGTGGGCAATATCCCAAATAGTCCTGTTGCGCGTTACGAGCGTATTCTGAAACGGACCAGGCTTGAGCGAACGTCCCTGATTCTACAAGGTCGCGGTCACTATCTTGGAAAGCGTCTAAATTCTCACTCATTGTCCCTCTACAGCCTTGTGTAAGGATCTGTTTTGCCAAGTTTTTGGATAGTTGGTAACTGAGATCTTGCTGCTTAAACTTGTTGAGCGCCGTAATGGTAAAGCCCGCATTCCACCCCCAGATCGTCCCGTTGTGATAAGCCGCGTCCTTGTGGTACATGGCTTGATTGTCGTGATAAGGATGAAAATCGACATGCTCTTGTTGTAAGGAGCAGATCCCCCATGGGAACAATAGCGTTTCTACCGCGTTCTTGACGATGTATTGCTCCCTTTCATTCTGATTCAGCGGACTTTTCTGAGGAATTGAAATCGTCATCAACTGATTCGGGCGCACGCTATAATCAGGCACATCACCTTGCGATAAATGATCGGCTAGGCGATGGTTTGTATCATCCCAAAACTTGGTGGCGAAACTCTCTTTCACTTTTCCAGCTTGGATTGTCCAGCTCTTTTCTGATTCAGAGTCGCCCACCAGATTAGCGAGTTGAATAGCGCAGTTTAAGCTTTCAAACCACAAAGCTTGGATGTCATTGGCTTTAGGACCGCGAGGAGACCAAGGTGTCATCCCATCAATTTTTGCATCCATCCACGTATCAGGGTGGCGATGTGCCATCAGACTATCTTTATTCAGGCTACCTTCATTCAAGCCATCTTTATTCAGGCTACCTTCATTCAAGCCATCTTTATTCAAGCTATCTTCATTCAAGTAGTGTTTTTCGACACCCGTGATGAAACGCTTGAGAGTGGGGTAAATGGCCTTAGCGAACGCCACATCGCCAGAGTAGTTGATGTACTCAAGGGCTTCACGAATCATCCAAGGAGTACCATCGGTGGTGTTATAAATGATGTTCGTTTTACTGGTCACTCGATTCGGGATTCGGCCGTAATTTGTGGAATTTTCGTCGAGCATCTGCATGGACGCAAAGTTTTCAATGATCTCTTTTGCTTCACTAAACAGCCCATTAACCAAGCTTGTGCCCGACAAAGCGATAAAGGTGTCACGACCCCAACAGTCCTTGAACCAAGGTAATCCAGCCCATATGCCCGTGCCGAACTCATGACTCACAAAGGTTCGGCTTGCAAGGCGCGACCACATGACGGCTTGGTTGTATTCAAGGTCGTTGGTCCACAAATAATTCTTGGTTAAGAACTCATAAACTCGCTGTTGGTGAAGAACGTGTTCGTTACTTTTGACCGCTTGATTAACCAATGAGCTAGCGGCTTCAAGAGTTTCAGCAAAGCCGAGATAGACGATGAGTTCAGTTTGGTTATCTGACGTCGTGAGCATGAATTTTGCGTTGCTCTCTGAGAGCTGAACTAGGTCGCGAAGTTCAGGGTGAGCGTCTAGCGAGATCTCTCGCGCATGTACTGCATGGTTGCTCGCGATGGCGACAAATCTTGGGCAGCCGTTTGGGCAAACTTGAGGGCTGAGTTCTATGACGATGTTTGAGTCTGAAATATGAACTTTAGAGTGCGTTGTCGGTATGTTGAGTTCTGGAATTAGGCTTAAAGCGCTCGGTTTTGTTGATGAAACCGTAAGTGATACGAGTCTGGAACCTTGAATTAGGCTCAGCGACTCTCGACTATTCTCATGATGATGTTCAATACCATAAGGCGTCAGGCTGGCACGCTCAGCCTCTAACTTGTTATTGAATTTGCCATTGGTATAGCTGGCGAAGGTTCCCAGAATCCAACCTTGGTGGTGACGATATTTACCACCGTTTACATAGCTATAGGTTGCGCCATGATAGTAACCATCGACATTATCCCCGAACACAAACGGGAATGACTGTGTCTCTGAGATGGTGAGCTGCTGGAATAGTTGGTCATGTGGCATTGCAAATTCAGGGTGTTGCCAGCTAGGCTGCGACTCTGCTACCTCTATCAGATGTGTGTTTACAGGTTCTCGTTGAGGTGTTGATAGATCATTGTATTCCCCTTTGGTTACGGTGATCGTTGGCGTCGAAGAGCCAAATTGCACCTTCAAGGAGTATTGACCAGCGACAGCGGGAGAGAGCAGTAGGTCATTGCCAATGCCTTGTGTATTGATAAGCGGCATTGCTTGTTCCAATTCACAGAGAGTGGCTTCACTTTCATGCCCTGAAAGTGTCCATTGCTTGGTGCCATCTGAATCCGAAATTTTGAAGCGATAAAGGTCGGTAGATAAGCATAGGTTTGCTCGATAGGAGCCATCTTGCTCTTTGAACAATGGGGTGTCTAACCCCCAACCATTGAACGTACCTTTTAGGTAAAGAGTAGGGATTTGCATAGCGAGTTGATTTCCAAAACAAAAAAGGCACAGCATGCGCTGTGCCAAAGGACAATAGGATATTAATATGAGGAAAGGTTATTTGGTAATTTGCTTAGCTGCTGTGTCTAGCGCTTCTCTAACGGTTTGCTTACCCTGCATTGCGTTATCGATAGCCGCACCTTCAGCGAACCAGTAAGCCGTCATTTGCGGGATGTTTGGCATGATTTCGCCGTTTTCAGCATTCGTCATGGTTGATTTGATGCGATCATCGCTCTCAAGAATTTTTTGGAATGATTTTAGTGTTACCGCGCCAAGAGGCTTGTCATCATTCATGGTTTTCAGAGCGTCGTCTTGGAATAGGTAGTTTTCTAAGAACTCGACAGCAAGATCAGTATTTGGACTCGCAGCATTGATACCCGCACTTAGGATTCCAACAAATGGGTTACCTTTACCGCCATTTAATGTTGGTAGTTCAGCAACGCCATAATTAACACCAAGCTTGTCTAAGTTACCCCAAGACCAAGGGCCATTAATGGTCATTGCCACATTGCCATTGGTGAACTCTGCTTCTGCTACTGAGTAATCCATATTCGGGTTAACTACCCCTTGGTTTACCATATCAACTAAGAATTGAAGGCCGCGAACACCCGCTGCATTGTTAACACCTGTGCTTTTAGCGTCATAGCCTGTTGCTGTTTTTTCAAACGCAAAGGCACCACCGGCAGAGATCATCGGCCAAGTGAAGTACGCATTTTTTACATCCCACATGATGGCTTTTTTGTTTTGCTTAGCCATCTCTTTCTGAATGGCAGCAAGCTCTTCCCATGTTTTTGGTGGGTTTGGAAGTAGGTCTTTGTTGTAGATTAGAGAAGGTGCTTCGATTGCTAGAGGGTAGCCCACAACTTTACCGTTGACTGTCACGGCATCCCAACTGAAGTCGACAAGCTTTTCTTTGAATTCTTTACTTGGGTTAAGTTCGTGAAGTAGGCCTGATTCTGCGTAGCCACCAAAACGGTCGTGTGCCCAGAAAATGATGTCAGGGCCGCCGCCAGTTGCTGCGTGTTGTTGGAATTTAGCTTCCAGTGAATCTGGGTACTGAACGTTAATTTTTACACCAGTATCTTCTTCGAATTGTTTACCAATTTCAGCAAGACCGGCATAACTTTTATCGCCATTGATCCAGATTGTGATTTCACCTTCTTCCATAGCAAAAGCCGGTGCATTGAAAAGAGCAGCAAGGGTACAAATAGACAGTGTTTTCAATAGAGGTTTCATAGTTTCATTCCATATTCAGAAGGTTATCCATAACGATAATCACTTCTATCAGTTCTTATTATCTGCTGAAAATAGTATCGACTAATTTAGCCTTTGAGAAATAGGTAAACGCACCTTTGATATAGTAAAAAACTATAGCAATGCCGATACAGTGCTATTTTACAGGCTATCGCCATAGTTTTGTGAAGTGGCGCGTATAGAGAAATGTGAAGGCGGGCTCAAACTATTTTGGGGTGATGAAAGCCATCCAAAAATAAGCGCTAGGTTGCTTAGGTTAAGATGTGAAATGTTGGAGAGAATCGATGGCTTTAGTCAATAAAAAAGGCAAGGAGAACCTTGCCTTTGGTGGGTTGAATTTAACGTATGATTACAATTTTACAGCAAATGATTCATACGGTGCCAGTTCAAGCTTGGCTGACAACTCAGTGACCGTTTGATAGTTATTGATCAGACAATCAAGCGTCTGAGTTTGGTATTGTTCAGGCATATCCAGTGTCAGGTTGTCGTTTGAGAAGTTACATACGACAAATAGCTGCTCACCATCCAACTCACGTACGTAGGCGAAAACCTTGTCGTGTTCTTCAAAAACAGGAATGAATGAACCGTAGACAATCGCTGGGTGAGCTTTCCGTAACTCTATCAATGTCTTGTAGTGATAAAATATGGAACTTGGATCAGCCAACGCACTTTCGACGTTGATCTCTGGGTAGTTTGGATTCAGCTCAATCCAAGGTGTTCCGTCAGAGAAGCCTGCATTAGGTTGGTTGTTCCAGTGCATGGGTGTTCTAGCGTTGTCACGGCTGTTCTCGTGAATGGCGTCCATCATGTGTTCATGAGTGACACCCGATTCCGTTTTTACTTTATAGAAATTGTGCGTTTCAATATCTTTATATTGGTCTAGATTGTCAAAAGCGACATTGGTCATGCCAATCTCTTCACCTTGATAAATGTAAGGTGTGCCTTTTAAAAAGTGCAAACACGTCGCCAGCATTTTTGCTGACTCAACTCGGAAATGTTTGTCATCACCGTATTTTGAAACCAAACGTGGCAAATCGTGGTTGTTCCAAAAAAGGGAATTCCAGCCACCATCGGCCAGCTCAAGCTGCCACTTGGTCAGCACATTTTTGAACTCTCGAAGATCAAGCGGAATAGGGTTCCATTTGTCACCGTTCTCCCATGTCAGGGTAATGTGCTCAAATTGGAATACCATAGAAAGTTCACTTCTATCTTGTCCACTGTATAGCTTGGCTATTTCTGGTGTTGCGCCCCAAGTTTCTCCTACGGTTAACAAATCCTTGTTACCAAAGGTCGCCTGATTCATTTGTTGTAATAGCTTGTGGAGCCTTGGTCCGTTACCAGTGATTCCTTTATCGATCTCTTTACCAATAAGATCAATCACATCTAAGCGGAAGCCGCCGATGCCAAGGTCAATCCACCAGTTCATCATAGTATGAACTTCTTCTTGAACCTTCAGGTTTTCCCAGTTCAAATCGGGCTGACGTTTCGAGAATAGATGGAAGTAATATTGTTGTGTGAGTTCATCCCACTGCCAAGCACTTCCGCCAAAGATAGAACCTTGGTCATCCGGTGCACTGCCATCCGGTTTTGCATCGCGCCAAATGTAATAGTCTCGATACGGATTGTCTTTTGAAGAGCGTGCTTGCTCGAACCAACGGTGCTCATCTGACGTATGGTTTACCACTAGATCCATAACAATCTTAATGTCACGTTCTTTCGCTTCATCCATCAGGCGTTTCATCTCTTCCATCGTGCCAAACTCTTCAGCAATCGCTTGGTAGTCGGAGATGTCGTAACCGTTATCGTCCATTGGAGATTGATAAACAGGAGAGAGCCAAATGACATTAATGCCTAGTTCTTTAAGGTAATCGAGTTTGCTGATGATTCCATTTAGGTCACCGATACCGTCATTATTCGAGTCTAAAAAGCTACGCGGGTAAATTTGGTAGACCACTGCGTCATGCCACCATTTCTGTTCCATCTCAATGTCCACTTAATAAGTTAATTGATCTTACTATAGTGATTTCATCTTACACTGGGAAATAGCATTACTAATGCTCTCTATAGAAAAATCCTATATCATGAGCTCTATCCGCTGCGCACTGTGTTCAGTGGTTTAATTTGTTGAATTTCTAACCTCGCATTTTGTGATCGAATGCAAACTAAGAGAATCCTATGAACAAGCTATACCGATACTTTCTGATGGTTGCGCATACTGGCAGTATTAAAGGTGCTGCGGAAAAGCTGAATATTAGCCAGCCCTCCTTGACCGCTGCGATCAAGAAATTAGAGAGTGATGTTGGTGTGGCTATTTTTACTCGTAAGTCAAAAGGCGTTGAGCTTACCGAGTACGGGTTGTTGTTTCGGGAGTTTGCACAAGAACAGCAAGAAAAGCATCTGTCGTTAATGCACCGCTTTACCGACATGCAGCAGCGCCAATCCGGTAAATTGAAGCTCGGCACTGGGGAAGCTTGGTGGGAACAATTTGTTTGCAAGGCGGTTGAGGAATACAAGCAACAAGAACAAATGGGCTCGCTACATTTAGAGTTCGGTAACAACTTGTCTTTGATGCACCACTTGGTTCAAGGCGATATCGACTTGTTTGTTGGCCATGAAATCTATGGGCTGCATGAGCGATGCAAAGTAACGTTTTACCCACTCTTTCAAGACAAAGAAGCGGTGTTTGTTCGAGCTAAACATCCATTGTTAACGAAGAAACACTTAGACCCGAGTTTGTTAAGACGTGAGATGTTGGCGTTTCCAATACTCCAAGTGACCCCCGATCACTCTCGACATAACTCTGTACTGTCTGATCACGTAAATTCACAGCCTGGCGGGCGTGATACTGAGGTGGTTGGGCGAGATGTCTATGACGTTGACTCTCTTTTTGCGAGTTTAGATATGTTGAGAATGTCTAATGCTGTCATGCCATACAGTCATAAAATGTGTGACTGGATGAAAGACAAAGGCTTCGAAACCTTACTGATTGATGACTCTAAGCTAGGAAACGTTGGTCTTTACGCGAAACAGGGAGCGGAAGACCTCAAGATTAAGACGTTCATTGAGATCTTACAAAAAGCCAACTTTGATTAAGCATTGCATGAAATACGAAACTCGTTTTGGTAAGCGTCCAGTCTTGGTTGTGCAGAGCGGTTTAAATAAAGTCTAAATTTGAACTAGTAGTCAGGTAGTTCAATACAACTATTGAATGAGTGATGGCATTTAACTAACTAAAGCAACAAATACAAACAGGGTGAGTGATTATGGACACAGCAAACGTAGAAACCGTCAGTTTCTTAAAAAAAAATGCGGCTAACTTGCCTTTAAGTGAACCACTAACGATCACGAAAAATGGAAAACCTACGTATGTAGTTGAGTCGTATGAAGACCATAAAAAACGTCAAGATGCCATTGTGCTAATGAAACTGGTTAGTTTTGCAAAAAATGATGTTGTTCAAGATCGTGTAACTTCGTCTAGAGATTTAAGAAGTCGATTAGCTGCCCGTAAGTAACAAAGGTAAATATGACTCATTAAGCAGAAATTTAATACACGGAAACATTTGAAAATTCGCTAAATGATTCGATTGATCACCTAACTCAATGGAATGATGAAAAATCAGTCATTGAAGGGATTGAGAGTCTTTTAGATGCCTTTGAAGAAAATGTGAGCCATAACCCTAACATGTACTCTAGATGTTCTGAGCTTGTAAGGTTGGGGGTCACTAGTATCAGAGAGTTCAAAAAAATCGGGTTTTAGGCTGTTTTATGAGGTGAATAATGGCACGGTTATAGGCCTAGTCTTATTAAGGAAAAAACAAGACATATCAATGGCTCTCGTTGATTATTGCATCATACATAAATAAAGTTATAGCAGAGATTTAGCTCATGTACTTATAACCCCGTTTAGTGACTTACGGGGTGTGTTTTAATTCGAGTTAAGCGGCTGTTGTTAAAAAGCTTTATGTTGTGTTCGCTTTAAAATCCCAAGGCTATCAGCCGTTATAGGAAGCCCCTTTACACCCATTCGCCTACTCTTTGGTCTGGTGACCCGTTTTCTTCGCAAACTTTTGCATAGCTTCGGCAAAGGTTGTTGCCCCACCTTTAGCTTGTACCTGTACTACCTTATACCCCAATTTTTCTAGCGCTTGGCGCTCTGCTAAAACAGTGTCATCGTCTTGCTGGCTGCCTTGTGCTGGCTGATGAAGGTAACACCCTTCGAGTTGACCATCTTCGACCAGTTGGTGGTGTTTCAGTGCATTGATATCAAAATTCATAATCAGTCTTTTCGTGTAAATGGGGAATACCTGTGGCAAAGCCCGCCAGTATCTATAATTCGATTGTTTGTACCATAAGGCATTTTAACCATAAAAAGCGAATGGAAAAACAGTAAACCAGTGGAATGTAATCGGGAGTGGTTAACCTTAGAAAGGGGATGAGGTAATTGAGATCGTGCTGGCACGTTTTTGGACATAAGCTTGTTAGAGGTTTTCCTAAATTAGTATCTCACAAATAATTTCAGGTATTGCAAACCTCCAATCAAGTGGCCAAATTAACTCATCCACTACAACTTGATGGTCGAGCCATCACAATCTTTGAACAAGTTTTTGAATATGGCCAATACAATTCACCGAAAAGTCACCAAATATTCCTAGGAAGATTCCCCCGGGCATGCCCGGGGTACTTACCGTGACAACGCTAAAGCGTTGACCAAAATTACAAACAGCTTACGCTGTAATTTTGGAATTGGCATTCATCCACGGATAAACCCGTGGTTTTCTGTATTCACAGAATAAATTACAGAGTATTTTTCCTAAAAAAATCAGTCCGATCATCGTTTCTGATGCGGGTTTTCGAAATACTTGGTTCAGACAAGTTCAGGCGAAAGGTTGGTTTTGGTTAGGTCGTGTCCGAGGTGAAGTATCAATAAAACAACCTCAAAAACCTTGGGTCTCAAATAAAACCTTTTATCCAAACGCTATCTATAAACCCAAGTATCTTGGCCACTGCTTATTAGCAAAGAGATCACCGATATCTTGTGAAGCCTATGTTTATAAAGGATTAGAAAAAGGCAGAAAAGCCCAGCGCCATAGCAGAACCAGCCAAAAACACTCCGCTACACATCTCTATCAACGCAGTGCAAAGGAGCCGTGGTTACTCGCGACCAATGCCCCTAGACATATCTTAAATGAAGTACAAATTACCAACCTGTACACCAAGCGCATGCAAATAGAAGAAGCCTTCCGAGATCTAAAGAGTACCGCCTATGGGATCGCACTTCGTCACAACAGGACTCGTTGTACTAAGCGATTGGATATCCAGCTTCTTACTGCGTTACTCGCTGAAATCTTGATGTGGTGGAATGGCCTCATTGCAGTACAAGCCAAATGGCACTTTGACTTCCAAGCCAACAGCATTAAACACCGCCGAGTTCTATCCATACTTCGTCTAGGGAGAGAGGTACGAAATCATCGGCGATATCAATTTAACGAATCCCAATATCAATGGGGAATGTTCGAATATCAAAGGCTCACGCACAATGCAGGACTAGGGAAAATATGAGGGGATCCGTCAGAGTTCCTCTATAACGGACTGAATGGAATGATAATGAGAAAATATTTATTCTTTTAAGGTAATATTTTGACAATAATTTTATGCGCTGATATGAATAGGAAAAATAATATTGGAACGAGTGTAGTGATTGAAGTAAGTACTAGAGAAACAAATACGGACATTTATTTTCTATTGACCCCTGATGCCCACCTACTCGATTTAGCGGGCCCATGCCAAGCTTTCCATGAAGCTCAAAGTCATGGCCTTAAGCTTAAGTTGCACTATGTAGGCGCTCAGCCATCTTTTTGCAGCCATCAAGGACTAACGTTATCGGGGATAAAACCACTTCCGTCAATTTTGAGTGATAACGCTATTTTGGTGGTTTGTGCATCGAGTTACCAAGATGATATTTATAGAAACCCCGAGAGTGAGAGCTGCATAAAGTGGCTGATGGAAACCCCGAAGGCATGCACAAAAATTTTGGGCATTTGCACGGGGGCGTTTTTACTTGGGTTGTCGGGTTGGTTGAATGGACGTTCTTGTACTACACACCATAAGCTAACTCAACAGCTAGCGAATAGCTTTCCGGAAACGACAGTACTACCAGATAGAATTTTTGTACAAGATGGCCAAGTATTTACAAGTGCTGGAGTGACCGCTGGTATTGATATGGCGTTACAGATTATTCAAGAAATCAAAAATACTTCTCTGTCGATGGATATTGCGCGTGAACTCGTAGTTTATCGAAGGAGAATGGCAAACGATCCGCAAATCTCTAAACAATTAGGTTTCCGAAATCATATTTCTCCTTTAGTGCATAGCTTACAAGACTACTTCCAAAGTCATTTAGGGGACAAACTAGTCCTGCTAGATGTGTCTCAAAAATTTCGTGTTTCGCTTCGCCATATGCAGCGCGAGTTTAAGAATGCTACAGGGTTAACTATTCGAGAGTATCTGGTTGAGCTTCGCTTGGAAGAAGCCAAAAACTACCTTGGAAAAGGGGAAACTATTGAAGTTGCAGCATATAAGGCTGGTTTCCCCCAAGCCAAGGCGCTTCGTAGTGCATGGAAACGGAAATACCAATCCTTGCCTCGTTAACTCTGTATTGCTTGCAGCTAAATGATTAAGTTTTAAATTAGTTATTCAAAACTTAATCATATTTAGAGCCTTACTGTAAGTGATCAATGAAAAATTGAGAGGATAATTGAGTGGAAATGAGAGTTGCTTCAGGGTTGTATTTTAATGGGACATCTCCCCCTTTACCTTGGTAAGCATAGGGGTCAAAAAAAATAGAATCTGGGCGAGGCAACTCGAAGGCATGAGTTGCATTAGCCAAACTTTTTAAAGTGACATTCGCCTTACTGTGTTCGGGTAATTGGCTTATTAAATTTTTGCAGTCTTTTGGCCCATCATATTTGTCATCTTGAGCGGATACAATCATCAGCCGTTTATGTTCGGCGACGTTTTGGAACGAGTATCCCGGCACCTTATTGTATGCCCAGCAAACGGGGTAATTTGCAACTAGCGCTTTTATTTCTGGGATCTTATCTGGCCTAGATGTCAGCATCGCAACGACACCTCCCCATGAAAAACCAATAAGCCCCAACTTATCCTCATCAATGTCTTTACGCGATTTTAGATAAGTTACGGCAGCTTCGATATCAGGAAGCGTTTCATTAACATGTTTGGGTCTTGACAATCCTCCCTCAAGTCCTCGAGCGCTCCACATATCAATTTCAAGTGTGGCAAAACCAATAGAGTTTAATGCTTTACTATATATAGTTCCGCGCTCATCTACTCCTCCTGAACCATGGACGATGATCACTGCTGGTAATAAACCGTCTACATCATTTGGCTTAGATAAACGGCCAGCTATCGTTAGTGGGATTATGCTGTTCGATTCGAACGAAACGAATGAATACTTAAAATGTTCCTCCAGTGCCCGATTTTGAACAGATGCATGGCTGCATAAAGTGGTAATTGCTGTGATAAGAACTAAAGTTTTTAATACTATTATCTTCATTATACGACTTTCCTCAACTTGTTTTCTGAACGTACTAACGACTGCTTGAGGTCATTGATGAGATCGCTCGGATTTTCTAACCCAATACATAGCCGTATTAAGCCGTCGTTAATGCCATAAGAGTGTTTTTCTTCTGGTGTATATCGTCCGTGAGTTGTAGTTGCAGGGTGTGTAACCATGGTTTTGGTGTCACCAATATTCGTACAGCGAGAAATTACGTCAAGAGAGTCAATTAACTCCCAAGCCTCAGCTTGATTAGAATACAACTGAAAACTAACTATAGGGCTATGTCCTAATTGTTGAGTTTCGATTATCTTTGACTGTTCGTGATTTTTGCTAAAAGTACTATAAACATTTTCAATCTGTGGTTGTTTAATTAACCACTCTGCCACTTTCATGGCATTTTCTACATGAAGGTGCATTCGAGCTGACAATGTATCTAACCCATGACTCAATACCCAAGCCGTGAAAGGGCTCATACAGGTGCCTGAGCTACGAAGATATTTTTTTAATGAGTATATTAAGTCTTTGTTCCCAGCAATAACGCCGCCGACAGTACGGCCTTGTCCATCGATAAATTTACCCGTTGAATGCAATACGAGATCAGCTCCATGCTCTAGTGGCCGTTGATTTACCGGAGATAGAAGGGTGTTATCAACTACAAGCAATAGCCCGTGTGTTTTAGCAAGATCGGATAGCCAAGCGATATTTGCTACTTTTAGTAATGGGTTTGTTGGTGACTCAACAAGTATCATTTTAGTGTTGGGCTTGATAGCAGTGTACCAAGCATCGTTATCATTGACCTCTATACAGTTTGCTTCAATACCAAATTCCCCAAAATATTGACGAAAAAGGTGTGTGGTTGTCCCAAAGATTCCGCTTGCCATCAGAATATGATCGCCTTGCTTTAGAAAGGTCATCGCAAGAGCTAAGTAAGCTGCCATTCCCGATGAGAAAGCCACTGCGTCTTCTGCGTTTTCCATCATTGCTAACTTTTCTTCAAAGTGGGCAACTGATGGGTTAGTAAATCGACTATATACGTTACCTTCTACTAGACCACTAAATCGGTCACTCGCTTCCTTTGCACTTGAGAAATCGTACGCTGAAGTCATGGCTATTGATGCGGCGTGTGCGTCGTCTAATGAGGGGAACTTACAGTGTATTGCTAGAGTTGAATTGTCCATTTTATTACCTTTGTATCCTATACGCACAATTTTATTAAGAAGTCAGAGCTACTTGTTGTTTAGAGTTTTCTTTAAACATGTTTGAATAATAAAAAACAAAACCTGTTCCCATTGATATCAAACATAAGCCAGCAACTACCCAGGTGATTAAATCGTAACTTTGTGTCCAATCGTAGCTTAACCCGCCTAGCCAAACAGTGCCGAAAACAAATATTTGATGCACAGTGAAAAGGCACCCAAATATTTTTCCTTTTACTTTTTCTCCATATGCTTTTAGACACATTAATGAAGTTACAATCACCGTTCCCATATAGCTTATTCCAAAAAGAATTGAAAATATTAAACACATTATAAAATCATCTGCGAATACGATGATTATTAGAGCTGTAGCTCTTATTGCATACAATAGTGATAATATTAAGGCTGGAGCTGAAAACCGAAGAATGTACCCGGTCATAAATGCTCCGATTAGCTCTGCAGCTCCTAGTATGCTTAATGATGAGGCAACGATAGTAGTGCTACTTTCTTGAGCGGTGAAACGTTCTTGAAGCAACGGAACTAGATGAACATCGAGATAAGCCATTGATGCACCACAACCTCCAAATGAAAGCGCTAACAGTAAGAATAATGGTTTTCGTAAATAATGATGCCAACGTTCAGAATCCTTACCTTTGCAATCAGGAATAATAAAATCTTTACGGGGAAATGTTCTACATAACCAAATGCTAGCCGGGAGTATAATGCCAGCGAATACCATGACGATAATCATACTGATGTCTTTCCACGCTAGAAATGTGTTGAGCCATACCCAGAATGGAGACAAAACCATAAAACCAATCGCAGTTCCATTAGTAATTGCAGCATACGCCATGCCTTTATTTTTATTTTCGAATATACGATCAACTAATAACGCTAATGGAACAAATGTCATTGCTGTTAGCGCATAAGCGGCCAATACACCAAACAAGATTAAGAATACTTCAAAATTAAATGGGAGTATCATGGCAGTATATGTAAAAACTGCAACAATAACGCCAGATAAGATGGTTAAAGCTGGGCCAATCTTGTCGCATATCCAACCAACTATTGGTGATAGGATTCCAATAGATAAGCCAAACAGAGCACTACTCAGTGAGAACATTCCTCTACCTAACCCACAAATGCTAGCAAGGTCTAGAAAGTAAACCTGGTAACTACCTTTTATTGAAGATGCCCAAAAAGTTACTAGTACGCCAACTATAATAGCGATGACCTTTTTTTGATGAGTGAACTCCATTACACCTCCAAAAGAGCAATGTCACTTTGCGAAGTTAAGCGTATTTTGTCGTAGCCAAAATGTTCGTACACACCTTGATACATTCCGTAAAATAATTGACAGGTCTTGTCTATCGCGTTTATAGCTTCCATTTGCATTTGAGGTGTAGTGCAGAGGTCGGAAAGTAGTGCTAAACCTTGTTGAACGTGACCAACATCCTCTTCTTGATGTACTGAAAAGAACAATAAATCCTCGTCCGTTAAGTTGTATACCTTGCCCAAAATATTGTGACGGGCTTGCTCTCCAACGCTTTCTAAGTTTTGACCTTCACTTGCAACAAGAACAGCAGCAGCCCCGATATGGTAAAATTTAGGGTCCTGACATGGGTTCATTCTGTAATCTATCAATGCTTGTGTTTGGGGTAACGCAACTGCTGAGTCTCGCTCTTTATCGTTAATACCAATTGCTTTTATGAAATCTTGCATAAGGACGACATGGTTTTTAGTTTTTGACAATCTTCCGGTTTCTTCTTCATACATGTTATGTAGCAGTGCGTTTTTGTGTTTTGGAATAGGGCAATAGAAGAATAGGGATTCGATATAAGTTAAAAAGTGCTTGGTAAGCTGATAGCCTTGTAATGATGTATATTTAAGTAGTTCCTTGTTTGGGTTATCTTCATCCATTAAATATTTAAATAAAGGATGTCCGAGAGTAAGGTGTTTTTCTAAAGTGTCACGCATTAAAATGCGGAAATCTTTTTTGTTTAATAAAATTTGGCCAACTGACATTGTTATATCCTTATTATTTGAATTTTTTAAACCTATCCCATAGGTCTAATGTTTTTTGTTTCATGAAATACCCATCGAAAGATTTATTTTCGTATCGGCTGTAGTCGTTTAAGACTCCATAAGTTTCAAAACCGCATCGTTGCCACATGAGGTGAGCTTTGCTTCCACCTCTGACATCTAGTGTTAATAGATCTATTCCTTGCACTAGACACTCGTGGGAAATTATGGCTAGAGTTTTTTGGAGAAATCCAAAACCACGTAAAGATGGATGGATCATTCCTTTTTGAAGGTCACAAATATGCTTTGTGGTTTGTTGATGGCTCTTTTTTAAAAAGCAGCAAATAACTACTAGTTCATCAGTTAATCCAATGAGTATTTGTAATTTCTGAGCTATGATTTCTTTTCCTAGAGAGCCTAGGTATCGTTTCGAATCTTCGTTATTGAAAGTATTATCAAAACCTAATATCGCATCATCTGATTGACTTAGTTTTAATAAATCTACAAGTTTAACTTTGTATATATCGAACTTTTCGATGTTATTAATTAATATATAATTTATTTTTTTTTGCAAAGATAGAGCCTTTCTAAATTGTAATCTCAATTAAATGTACCGTCATAATATTGAGAACATTGATATTTTGATAGGCCAACATGTGACATTTTTTGGGCAAAAAAGTGACATTAAACGGAAGAGTTATCAAATTTTTTAAATTATAAATAGATTAATAATATAGGTAAGGCGAAAACTAAAATCACAAACTAGATCGAATACAAGCAAAGAGAAGGTTTTTGTGGCGCGATCTTTACCAGTAGATTTTGACACTAAGTCAAGTGAGTTTGAGCCGCCCAACAAAGATATTAGATAAACTTAGTCAAAGAGGAACTTGTCGAAATGTTACGGGCGTATGCTCTGTCACGTAATGGGGAAAAAACAAGCTACAGCCACCCGCCATAGCTGCTTAGAGCGTGCTTTGAAAACCAATGACTGTTTGAATTTCACTTATCCGAAGACGACGTTAAGTACCGTTTCCTCTGATTTAACGCCGTCATCACCAGTTACTTTTAGAACGATTGATTAAAGGGGTAACACCCAAGCGAAAGCGGCTAGGGGGTTTAATTCTGCACTGAAGTAACCGACACCATTTTCCACATACAGAGTCTGTTGTTGGACGCCTTCAATATGTTCTTTGAGCGTATAGCTTCCGTCAGCAATGCCTAGTTTTTGAATAACCTCTGCCGTCACCTTCAACTGAATATGGTCTGTTTTGCTTTGGCTGAAGTTAGCCGCGGCGATAACCAGTTCTTGGCTATCAAAACGCAAGAAAGCATAAACTGAATCACTTAGCTGATTGGATTGGTGTAAATCTTGGTACGCTCCGGTCATCGATGAATGGTTCAATGAAAACGTCATCACTTGTTGGTAGAAGAGTCTGAGCTGCTTTTCATCATCGTTGAGCAGCCCACCATCGAACTTTCCTCCGTTCATCCATTTTTGATGTTGAGGAACACCGATGTAGTCAAATATAGACGTGCGAGAAGGTTGCCCAAAACCTGCGTTCTCCGCACCCGGTTCGCCGACTTCTTGCCCGAAGTAAATCATAGTAGGAGAGCTACTTAATAGCGCACTGACTAACATGGCGGGTTTGGCGATGTGTGGGTTACCAACAAACTCAGGAGACGCGACACGCTGCTCATCGTGGTTGTCTAAGAAGTGCATCATGTGGTGTTCGATGTCCATCATTTGATGTTGGATCTCAGGGATGATTGCCGTTGAAGCCTTACCTTGCATGATTGCTTTTAGGCCGTCGTAAAGATCGACTTTGTCATACAGGTAGTCCATTTTACCCAAGCGAATGTAATCGCGATAAAGATCCGGTTGATACACTTCCGCCATCAAAAAGGCGTCTTGATTCTTTACTTTGATTGATGAATTGAGATAGCTCCAGAATTCGACCGGCACCATTTCTGCCATATCGTAGCGAAATCCATCGACGCCTTTTCCTAACCAATATAATGCGATGTCTCGAAACTTAATCCATGAATCTGGCACATCAACGTGCTGCCAGAAATGGTAGTGGGCGAGGTGATCACGCATCGCGTAATCATCCGGTAGTTCAGGGAAGTCTTTCGAACCGTCTGGTCGCACGCCATAGTTAATCTTTACGGTTTCATACCAATCATCGAAGTTGGGTTTGCTCAAGCGCGATCCGTTGCCTGTCCATTTGGCTGGGGATTCAAGAAACGGTGAGGCTAAATTCGGGTGTTGTTCGCCACCAAGAGGAATGAACGCAGGTTCGATCTCGGGCAGTTCAAATGCGCTGTCAGGAATGTAATAGAAGTTATTGTTGCGATGATACTCAACCGTCGTGTCATCTTGATCGCCAAAGTCATGTACGCCTTCTGGGTTATTCAAGCCTTGGTAATTACGGGCAATGTGGTTAGGGACGATATCAATGATGACTTTCAAACCATTGTCATGGCTTCTTTTGATCAAGGCTTCGAATTCCTGTAAACGCTGCGCTGGGTTGTCAGCAAGATCTGGGTTTACGGAGTAGTAATCTTTGACGGCATAAGGTGAGCCAGCCCGTCCTTTCACAATGCTTGGATGATCGTCTGAGATGCCGATGTGCTTGTATTCGTTGATCACAGCATGATGTGGTACTCCGGTGTACCAAATATGAGTGATGCCGAGT
Organism: Vibrio tasmaniensis; assembly: GCF_024347635.1. Lineage (NCBI taxonomy): Bacteria > Pseudomonadati > Pseudomonadota > Gammaproteobacteria > Vibrionales > Vibrionaceae > Vibrio > Vibrio tasmaniensis. The sequence goes on along the minus strand of NZ_AP025511.1, from coordinate 492,284 downwards.
TCTCTAATTTCTGTCAGCGCTTTATTGGTGAAGTCACTGAACTTGCCCACGCCATTTTGTTCAATGGTTCCCCAAGGTGTGTTCTGTGTATTCTGATTGCCGAACAAACGGGTAAAAACTTGATAGATTGAATGTTTCTTGTTGTACATACTTATATTCCATCTCGAGAAGTGGAGCTGTAGGGCTTTGTCGTTGAAGCTGTGTTAGACGTTATATTGGATATAGACGTTGTATTTGATATAGAAGTTATCGTTAGGAGGCTAGCTTAATCAGAATGCGGCTTTATCCTCCTTGGGTAAGAAAATCGGGGCGTAGTTGCTGTGGTATGTGAGCGGCTGCTCAAAAAAGGGGAGGTTAATACCTCCCCTCGCTCTTCCCCAAAAAAACAGGCTCGTCTGTGATGATTATGTGAATGTGAAGCTTATTGTTTCGTCACAGATACCACGGCTTTTTCTGCGCTGTCATTGAGTTGATGAATCGCATTCAGTGTGAATGTGTAGTTGCCGGCTTCGGTTACATTCAACTTACAGTCGCCTTCGCTGCCAATATTGATCGAGTCCTGAGCTAAGTCGACGGAGTGACAGCCAATATCCAAGATACCCCAAGTAGAACCGCCAAACTTGAAGCCATATTCACCCACAGCCAAAGCGCCAGTGACAGAGTAAACGCCGTTATCAACGAAGTTCATCGCCCAAGCGTCCGTCGGGTTCCATCCGTTCATTGCACCACGTACATAGACGGTCGTTTTGCCATATGGCGGAATCTTAGATACGTCCTTTTGTGAGTTATCAACCGATAACCCAGCACCTTGTGACGCGCCTTGAGTTTGCACAAACACTGCGGTGGTTAATGGCGGTACGGTGAAAGTCTCAGCGGAAAAGGTGGCGCCTTTGACGATGTCATCGGCAGAGTTCTTCTGAATGGTATGGAGTGTAAAGCCCGTCGCTCCCGTGATCTTGAACGATTGAGATTTACTCGTTGAGTTTACAACAACCACAATCGCATCAGCGGTAGTATCTAGGTCTTTGCCTGTGGAGATTCCGTCATCAATAGACATCACGATCAGGCCTTCGATTTGATCTTTGCCCACATTGCGGAAGTCGACACGCTTCATGACTTCTTCTGCTGTGTCTAAGCGGAACAGTTCACTTGAGCTGCGGATTTTTAACAACTCTAGGAATTGCTGCTTGGTGAGGTCAATATCCTCTTTTGCAGGCTTGGCTGTGCTGTCGGCAATGATGGTTTTGATGAGTTCCCAATTGGCACCATCTTTGTCTTCACGAGGTAAGCCAACATTCCAGTTATTGCCAGTACCATCAAACATCACACGGTTGTACCAATCGCCAGAGTCGTAAGAATCACGCTGCATCGATTTAGAACGCAACAGTTCAGAACCCATGTGTATGAACGGGATGCCTTGACCCAACATGACGGTCGAGAGCGATACCGACTGCATACGAGCTCGTTCTGCAGAGCTTGTGCCTTCGGCGATTTTGTAAGCGTTGTTATCCCAAAGAGTTTGGTTATCGTGCTTGGAAACGTAAGAGATGTTCTCTGATGGCATTTTGGTATAGCCGGCAGGTGCGCCGTTGTAGTCGACGTTTTTGCCCAGTTTGGTATCGCCTTTGTAATCCAGTAATACGTATTCGGCTAAGTTACCGGCCATGCCTAAACGCACAAGATCTTGGTTGTGTAAACGACCGTTGACTGAATCTTGATCAACTTTGGTTTCTTCGTTGGCAAACGCGGCGTTACCGAAGCCTTGGTTAAATCGAAGTGGGTGCTTACCTTCAGAATCGACACCACCATCAAATGGGCTACCGCCGCGTACTGCATCACGCAAACGGTCAGAGAAGGTGCCAATTTCGGTGCCTGCCATATTGATCTGGTTGGCTTGTTCGAAGCGAGCGTTGTTTGCTACTTCGCCAAAGTCCCAACCTTCGCCATAGAACAGGGTATTTGGGTCGATCTTGCGCACTTCTTTCAATGCTTCAACCATTACGCTTTTTGGCTGGTGGCCCATTAAGTCAAAACGAAAACCATCAACCTTATAGTCGTCAGCCCATACCTTGAGTGAGTCGACCATCAACTTACCCATCATTAGGTTTTCAGTTGCGGTGTTATCACAACACGTTGAGCTTTCCACGCCACCAGTGTTCACATTCAGGCGGTGATAATACCCAGGGACGATCTTATCCAGTACGGACTTATCGTTCACGCCAGACGCATTGGTATGGTTATATACCACGTCCATGATCAGTTTAAGATCCATTTCGTGCGCAGCTTTAACCATTTGACGGAATTCTAGAATACGTTTTGAACCGTTAGGATCTGTCGCGTAACTTCCCTCTGGAACGGTGTAATGAAATGGGTCGTAGCCCCAGTTGAAACTATCTAGCATACGCAGATCGTTCATTAGAGCTTGGGCATCGCCTGTTGAAGAGTTATAGCTGTTGAGTACGGTTTCGATGGTTTTGTTTTCATCTTCGGTGCCGCATAAAGTCGCCGTTGGTTTTACGTTACAGAGTTTGCCAACGGTGTCGGTGATATCCACGCGGCTCGCGTCATCTTCATTGATGGTAGCGATATCGAATGCAGGTAAGATATGAAGCGTAGTTAAACCGGCATCTTTCAGAGCTTTCAAGTGTTTTACTGACTCACGATCGGCTTCTGTTAGCGCTAGGTACTTGCCGTTTAAGCTTGCTGTACCTAACTTATCACTGAAGCTAAAGTCACGAAGGTGTGATTCGTACAGTACGTGGTCTTCGTCTTTCTTCACCGTTGGGCGCTTATATCCAGCCCAACCTTGTGGCATCAGTGCTGCTTCATCAAGGTCAATCACTTGAGAGTATGCTGAATTCTTCGACAAGCCGAGTGAGTATGGGTCGGTCACAAGACGAGTTTCGATATTGCCTGTGGTTGGGTGATAAACCTTCACTTGGTAGCGATAATAACTGTTCACGGCGTTAGAAATTGAATCCGTTGTCCAAATTCCTGATTCCAAGCTTTCCGTCATTGGGATCACTTTTGAACTTTGTCGGTCTTCGCTGTAGAGGACGAGTTCAACATCTTGCGCGGTAGGGGCCCAAAGCTTGAAGGTCGTCGTGTTGCCTTCCACAATCGCCCCCAGTGTTTCTCCCATTGCGTTACCCGTCTCTTTGTTGGCAAATACAGCATCAAGTACGCCGGGCTTTTGAACTTCAGTTGAAGAGATAACGTCGCCACTCGCATTATACGCAACAACAATGATCTGAGATTTCAAGATGGTCCTCAGCGTGCTGGTGTCAACATCAATTGATAAAGCGGGTAGGCTTGCTAGATGACGGAAGCGTTCTTTTAATGCAGAGGATAGCTTGCCATCTTTTTTGAGTTCAACGGCCTGCCCACCGACGATCGCCTTATCATCGTTTATCGTGATGCTGTTATCGAGTGCGTAGAACAACTTGAGAGAATCGGCACCGTCTGCTGCTTCCCAAGCGATTGTGTTTGAGTCCAACCAATGTGCCTTCTGGCCATCAATCTTAACTGGGCGTTCTGAAATCGGTTCGTAGTACAACGCGCTGCTGCCATGGAAACCGAATACAGATTGAGATTGACTCAGTTTGGTGAGATCAATTTTCGAGTTGGCGCTGCCAAACGCCTTATCGCCGCCATTATGCAAAATGAAGTTGATGCACTTATGAGGGTCAGATGCATCGGGGTCGACTTTCAATACGTAGTAGGCGCCATAGGTATCATTGATGCCCTTGAATTCATAAGGTACATCCCAGTCAGTCCCATTGCTACCTAATCCCATGCCGACTAAGTCAGTGCTCGTACAACCTTCGCCATTCCAAAGGTGAAGCCCCCAACCGTCGTAGGTCGAGGCAGAAGCGCGAGCCGCTGCAACATCTCGTTTGTAATAAATAACAACTTCGTTTTCAGCGGCTTTATATAGACTATTGCTGTCAGAGTTTGTTTTGCTCGTGTCGCTTCCACAGCCTGCTACCAAGGTCGCGGTGACGAGAGGCAATATCGCCTTGGCTAAAGATGAACGCTTGAAGCTGTTTGTTTGCGCAATATTGAAGCTCTTTGTTTTTGCAATCTTCAAGGTACTTTGTAGAATCTCGTGTTTATTGGTATTTATTTCGTTCACGTTTTGATATCCATATTTTTTACGAAGATGAATATCCTAGGCTTAACGATGCTCCACTATTTGTGACGCTTATGTATTAAGTTATTTTTAATCCGTAAAAATAGGAAACCTAGTGTCGATATCACGGATTGTGGTGGTTAACGCGCTTTTTTATTGGTTCAATAGCTCATAAAATACAGTTGGTTAGCCATAGGCGTAGAAGATAGGAGTAGTCTCTAGGGGTGATAACTACGCCTTATTTATGTGAGCTTAGTGGCACTTCACTCGCTGGTTGTTTTTCCTATCAAAAAAAGTTTGTACTCATTCGCCTCAAATAGCCTTAGTGAGTCTTTAATGTGGAATGGTGACGCTATGTTGTTCATTATCCAAAGGAGTTGATGTTGTCTTCATCTATTCAAATCGCTATTACTTATCTGGTATTGGTAGCGGTATCTGCGTTGTTTTCAGAAAGTTCAAAAGCGCTGTTGGTGTGGTATTTAGTTATCGGAATAGTGACGTTTTTTGTGTACGCGAAGGACAAGAGAGCGGCAATCAATGGTAATTGGCGTGTACCAGAGAAAACTCTGCATATTTTTTCTGTTGCTGGTGGTTGGTTAGGGGCGTTAATTGCTCAAGATAAACTGCGTCATAAAACGCAGAAGCAACCATTTAGATTTGCATTTTTCGTGACGGTGTCACTTAATGTTGTGGCTTTTGTCTGGACGTTAACGCCGAGCGGGCAGGCGACATTTGGTCAATGGCTAAGTGAGATTATTAAGCTCTTTTAAAGAAACGGATGGTTAGCACCGGTGTACTAACCATCAATAGATAAAGTAAGTCGATTAGATCATCGGAATCGTCGATGCTAAAAGTAACCCTGCCATACCATAGTTGAAGCTTTTGATTCGAACGGGTGTTGTTAGCCAATGCTGGAGCTGTTTACCTGCCGCTGTCCAGAATGTCACAGAAGGCAAGTTGGCTAGTGTGAAGATACCTGCGATGATCGCAAGCTCCCACCATGAACTACCACTGCTATACACTGAAATTGCCGTCAGCGCCATCGACCAACCTTTCGGGTTCACCCACTGAAAACTCGCTGCGCCAATGAAGGTCATGGGTTTGTAAGCCTTAGTACTTTTCGCTTTACCGCTCAATGCTATCTTAATCGCAAGGTACACGAGGTATGCAAGACTTAGGTATTTCAATATTTGGTGCGTCACTGGGTATGCGTTGAAAACGCCCATCAAGCCGAAACCAACCAGCAGTAACATGGCTGCAAAACCTAGAGCAATGCCTAGCATGTGCGGAATGGTACGGGCAAAGCCAACATTGGCTCCTGATGTCATGAGCATGATGTTATTTGGACCAGGTGTGAAGGTCGAGACAAACGCAAACAAGGCAAGTGCGCTAAGTTGTTCTAAAGGCATTGTGATTCTCCAGCAGTAAAATGAACGAAGTGACTGACCGGTCATGACTTTCACGTGTTGAGAAACATAGTAGGTGGAAAGTGAGGCAATTATGTGCTTTTATTTCCTCAATTATCACTTAATGCACAATAATAAGTACTTATGGATAGATTTGACGAAAGGATATTGCAAGAGCTTAAATTGGACGGCAGAATCTCCAACATTGAGCTTTCAGAACGTATAGGATTGTCGGCTTCAGCGACCTTAAGGCGAGTACAGGATCTTGAGCGTAAAGGGATCATTCAAGGTTACCGTGCGGTTCTGGATAATGGACTGATGGGCGTTGGCTTTATTGCTTATGTTTCGATTGGCTTGTCGAGCCATAGCAAAGCGGCTCAGCTTGAGTTTGAACAGCACGTCAGTATGGAAAAAGAGGTGGTGGAGTGCCACAACATTACTGGTGCCAATGAGTACTTGCTAAGGGTAGAAACCAAAGATCTACCGGGCTATAAGAAGTTTCATGCCGATGTGCTTGGGGAATGTGCTCAGGTGCAATCGATTACGACTATGGTTGTGATGGACACCCCCAAAGATGAACGTTAGTCGAGTTTTATTTCAGGAGAGGCGCAGTGCCAAATACTAACCAGTTGTTGTTGTTCTTAGATGTGGTTCAACAAGGGTCGTTTACCAAAGCGGCAACTTTACACGATATGGACAACTCATCACTCTCTAAACAGATAAAAAAGCTTGAACAAGATTTAGGTGTTCAGTTGCTCAACCGTTCTACGCGTTCGTTCTCGTTGACGTCGGCAGGGGAAGATATTCTCGCGCAAACCTATGTACTGAAAGATACTATTAATCAGATTCAAGGCATTGCCGACTCGTACCAATCTGAGCCCAAAGGTGTGTTACGAATTACGTCGCCGATCTATTTTGGTCAGCAATACTTGCAACCTATTATTACTCAGTTCATGAGAAAGTATCCGGATGTTCAGATTGTGCTGTCACTAGACGACAAGATCGCCAACATCATTGCCGGGCAGTTTGATATTGCATTTCGCTTCAGTAAGCTTGTTGAATCGAATTTGATTGCTAAAAAAATTGCCGACAGTAACTTCATGCTCGTTGCATCGAACGACTTTGTGAAAGAGCACGGTGAGCCAAAGACGCCACAAGATTTGCTCTCCTTACCTGCGGTTATCTATACCAATGGTGATATGACAGTCGATCACCTGCGGATCAGTGAAGAGCCACATGGCAACATTTTCCAAAGCCTGACGATTCGTGGCAACTATAAGGTCAGTGATGTTCGCACCATGGTGTCTTGCGTAAAAGATGGCTTAGGTTATGGCTTCCTTGACCAATCAAACTTGTATGCCTCAATGAAAGAGTTGGGCTTGGTTACGTTACTTCCTGATTATGCAATATCGACGGTTGATACGGCTATTTATGCTGTGTATCCGCATCGTAAGCAGACCAAATTGGTGAAAGAGTTCATTACTACGGTTCAAGACTATATTGGCTCTCCGACCATTTGGGAGAAGATGCAGCAAGGTTAGTTGGAAAGTCTAGGCCATAAGCTGCTAGATAAGATAGATAAGATAGATAAGATAGATAAGATAGATAAGATAGATAAGATAGAATAAGTAACGCCCCAAGACTTATAGATAAAAAGCGAGCGGGATCACAGCATTAATGGAGTGCTGACGGATAGATACTCGTAGGCTTTTTATCATTATGTATTCCTGAGATACTGAACAAAATTCATTTTAGGGCGGATCGTTTTAATAACTGCGCTTTTCCCTGTCATTCAAACATACTGCTCGCTATAGGTTGATTGCTTTCCTGTGTAGGGTGCTATTAGCCGAGTTAGGATAAAATATTTTATGAGTACAATGGGAATCGCAATTGGTGCGACCGCTCTTTCGCTAATACTGATTGCTGTTTGGTTGGTCTCTTTGTCGCTAAGAAAAAAGCGCTTGGAACAAGAACGTAAAGCTCGCGCTGTCGCTTACCGAAAAGCGATTGAAAAAGCACGTATCCAAGAGCAAAAAGATCGTCAATTTAAGGCTGAAACAGGGCATGTGCCGTCGATTTTGTATTTGGCGAAAGAGGCCGAACGAGTCAATCTTAAGGAAGCTCTGTATTGGTACGATAAAGCTGCCCATTTAGACAATGTCAACGGCATGTACGGCATTGTGCGTCTGAGTATGAAGTGCAAAGAAGACCTAATTTTAAGAGAAAAGGCCAATTTTTGGCAGTTAGCGATATCAGCACTGGATAACGATCCGCTTGCAAAATTCGAGGTGGGTAAAGCACTCGTGTTTGGTCGCGGAGTTGAGAAAAACCTCCCGAAAGGCAGCGCCTATATTGAAGAGTCTGCCGCTAGTGGTAACACCGAAGCGATGCTTTTTATGGGGGACTGGTGTTTAGATAGAGATAACCCAGATTATTCTCCAGAAAGCTCTTTCATGTGGTACAGAAAAGCGGCTGAAAAGAATAACCTAGACGGAAAAATCAAATTGGGTATGAGCTATTTGAACGGTGTTGGCGTTGTCGCTAATCATCGTGAAGCGGTTTACTGGTTTGAAACGGCAGCTGAAAAAAACTGTGCAGAAGCGATGTTTAAAGCCGGTGAGGCGTGGATTGACCATGGTGAACACGGCAATGCTATCGCGTATATCTGGTTATTCTTATCGGCTCATTTTGGCTATGCGGATGCGAGGTATTTGAGAGATAAAGTTGGTGGGGATCTTGGTGTTGATGCTGTTGTGGGGTTACAGGCTCTGACTAAGCCAATAATGACCAAGTTGACGCAAGAAACAATCACCAAGCACTCTATCGTTAAAGCGCTCAACAAGCTCTACAAACGCGATATCCCAGTGCATAAGAAAGTGAAAGAAGCCTCTGACGAAGAGAGTGATGAGTTAGGCGTCGATAAGGTGGATTTGGATACTGAAGCCTCAAATGCTCCAGGTTCAAGTGCTCAAGGTTCAAATGCCAATAATCACCAACAGGCGGCTGAAAACCATGATGGTGACAAGGCAAGCGCGAATCGAGCATCACAAGATAAGCAAGCTAACTCTAATAGCGGTTCTTTGGACTTTAGCCAACCGGCAGTCGAGTCTAACTGGAAGAGCAATTAATAAACCGTGTTTATGAGTTATTACCTGTATTCTGAACATGACTGAAACGAGTAGTTCTACAATTTATAGTTCTACAATTTAAAAAATCCAACGATGTTATATGAGTGTAGATGTTATAACTGATTGTATTAAGCCGCTAAGGTGATCCGTTATTCATACGGTCGGTATTATTGACTGCGGCGGGTAAAGCACTCAAACAAAAAAAGGGAAGCATCAGCTTCCCTTTTTGTTTATGTACGATTTGCTTTTTAGAGCTTAGAGCTCAGAACTGTTTAGGTTCAGAGCAGCTAAAGGCTTATTGCTCTTTGTTTTGCTCGGCTTTACATACAGCAGCAGTGAACACGACGTCTGTTGAGCTGTTAAGCGCTGTTTCAGCTGAATCTTGAATCACACCGATAATGAAGCCAACCGCTACAACCTGCATCGCTACATCGTTCGAAATACCGAATAGGCCACACGCTAGCGGGATAAGCAGTAGTGAACCGCCAGCAACACCCGATGCGCCACATGCTGATACTGCAGCAACAAGGCTTAGTAGAATCGCAGTGAAGATATCAATCTCAATACCCATAGTGTGTACAGCAGCAAGCGTCAACACGGTGATGGTGATTGCAGCGCCTGCCATGTTGATCGTTGCGCCTAGAGGAATCGATACAGAGTAAGTATCTTCGTCTAGCTTTAGCTTCTTACAAAGGTTCATGTTCACTGGGATGTTTGCAGCGCTTGAACGAGTGAAGAATGCCGTTACACCAGATTCACGAATACATTGCAGTACAAGTGGGTATGGGTTTTGTTTTGTTTTAATAAATACAAGCAGTGGGTTAACCACAAGTGCGATGATCAGCATAGAGCTTAGTAGTACTGCTAGTAGTTGACCGTAGCTTGCCAGTGCATCGAAGCCTGTTGTTGCGAATGTTGCAGAAACAAGACCGAAGATACCGAATGGGGCAAGGCGAATAATGAAGCGAACAATGTGTGAAACACTGTGGCTTAGGTCTTCGAAAACCGCTTTGGTTGTTGCAGATGCGTGGTGCAGAGCAAGACCAAGACCGATTGCCCAAGCAAGAATACCGATGTAGTTCGCATTCATTAGTGCGCTAACTGGGTTGTCTACAAGCTTGAATAGAAGCGTATGAAGAACTTCTGCAATACCTTGAGGAGGGTTAGCACCTTCTGCACCAGCAACCAGTGTCAAAGTGGTTGGGAACATGAAGCTCAGTACTACAGCAGTCAGTGCTGCAGAGAACGTACCAATCAGATAAAGCACAATGATTGGACGCATATGAGTATGCTGACCTTTCTTTTGGTTTGCGATAGAAGCTGCAACAAGAATGAATACTAAAATTGGGGCAACAGCTTTCAGAGCACCAACAAACAGGCTACCTAATAGGCCTGCATCTTGAGCTGCTGAAGGAGAAACCATGGCGAGAACGACACCGAAAACAATACCAGCAAGGATCTGTAGAACGAGATTTCCACGAGCGATGCGGGCGAGCATGTTGTGATTTTGCATAAAATACCTGCAATTGTTAATTTATTATAGTGATGTATCTTTTTATGAAGTTGTACCAAATCCAACTATACACTAGCGGAATTGGCGGTCATATTAGCGGGATCTAAGAGGGTGTCTAGGGATAGTTTACTTTTAGGGTTATTGTTTGCGCTATGTGGTGTTTTTAGAGCTAAATGTTAAATTGATGTGTTTTTATTGAGCTATAAATCTGCTGATTCTCATTTGATAGATTCAAAACACTGCAGATGTAGAAATGTAAATGGCTATAGGAAAGAACATTGTGTGCATAAATAACCACGCCGTTACCAAATCGAAATAAAAAGCCCCACGTGATTAACACGATGGGGCTCATTGTCTTAAATTAAAGTTATCTTAAGTTAGGTTATCTTAAATACAGCTTATAGCTGTTAACCTTAAACCTTAAACCTTAGTCAGACGCTTTTTTAAGATTGCGGCCTTCTGATTGCACGGTTTTGTACATCTTGGAAAGCTGCTTACTGCTGGCGCGTTGTTCCGCTAACGAGGCGCCATTTCGGGCTTGTTCTCGCAATAACTTTCGATAGTTAGCAAATCGTCGCTCAGACAATTCTCCACTTTCAATCGCCTTGCGTATCTTGCAACCCGGTTCTGATTCATGATGACAATCAGAGAATCGGCAATGCATGGCCAACTCTTCGACATCAGAAAAGGTTTCACTCACGCCTTCAGCGCAGTCAGCAAGTTGTAGCTCTCGCATTCCTGGAGTATCGAGTAGTAAGCCGCCCGATGTTAGCAAGTGGAGCGATCGTGATGTGGTTGTGTGTCGGCCTTTGCTGTCGTCTTCACGAATACCACCTGTGGCTTGTTCAGCCTCACCAAGTAACGAGTTAACCAAGGTAGATTTACCAACCCCAGACGAACCCATCAAAGCCACAGTCTTGCCAGTTTTACACCAAGGCGACAAAACTTGAGTTGAGTCTTGGTCTAGGCTATTCACCGCTTCGATCATCAGCATAGAATCTAAGCTTTGCACTTGTTGTACTTTGCCTGCGTAGTCGTCACACAAATCTTTCTTGGTGAGTACGATAACCGCTTCAACCTGTGCTTCATTGGCGAGCGCTAGGTAGCGTTCAATACGGCTTAGATTAAAGTCGTTATTTAACGAAACCACGATAAAAACGGTGTCGATGTTAGCTGAGATATATTGCTCAGCCACACGACTGCCCGCGGCTTTACGACTGAAGAGCGATTGACGCTCTAATAAACGGCCGAATTGCAGTTCAGAGTTCAAGATTACCCAGTCGCCAACCGTCATTGCGGGTTGGTTTTGATGGATGGGTAGAACAATTTCGCCTTGCTCTGACGCTAATGTATAGCCGCTACGATGATGCGCGACGATACGAGCAATGACGGATTGGTCATAGTCTTCGAGTGTCAGTTGTTGTTGGAATACAGGTTGCCATCCAAGTTGTTGAAGTGACATTGGATTAGAAAATGCGTTTTGTGAATTCATGTCTTTTTACCCAGACGAGCGAGCTTTCTTTTCTAATGAGAGCATTAACTTCTTGTGAGATCTCAGGTTGTTGATAGGTCACAAAGCCTTGATGAAATCAAAAAGCGTCGAGCGTCAAAAATGTTTTGAGTTTGGGTCGAATTCAAATAGATAGGACCCCGGATTTAGTCATGCGCTATTGGGCATGCAGGTATTGATCACTTACGATCAATAGTAAACCGGGTAAAAGTGTGCGGTAGTCACGGGTGACGAGATGTTGGTCGATCGGTATTTAAGTTTGATTAACCAAACAAATTAACGCGTTACTTTTACTGCCAGTTTTAGTGTTTTCATTACAATCATCTTCTATTCTCCTTGGGTTATTTATGTGTTTAGGCTTTGAATAAAAAGCGAGCTCAGTTTAGCAAAAAGCCACGATGGCGAGAAGTCATCGTGGCTTAAATTATTTCATCGATTGTGAATCTGATTAATGATGATCGTGATTCATCTTTTTCATGCCGCTCATTACTTTCTTAACCGGTGCATCAAAGGTCTGTGTTTCACCGTTTGCGAAAGTCAGTGTCATTTCGATTTGTTCGCCTTCTTTCAGGCCATCTTTTAGGTCAAACAACATAATGTGCAAGCTACCAGGTTTAAGTTCAACTTGGCCGTTCGCAGGAATTGCGATGGTTTGAACTTGACGCATCTTCATTACGTCGCCATCAACGATAACATCATGGAGTTCTACCTTTCCTGCTGCTGGCGTTGTCGCAGAAACAATAGCGCGATCTTTATCGCTATGGTTCATCAGAGTCGTGAATACCGCGCTGTTCACTGCTGAAGGCGGAGTTGCACGCGCGTACGCGTCATGAACCATAATGTCGCTATTCGCTTGAGCAAGAGGAGTGAGCAATAAGCCTGCTAGAGCAAGTGCTTTTAACTTCATGTTGTTGTCCTTAATTTTTATGTTGGTCTGGGACCTGACTTTTTGTTCGAACTTTATTGGTTAAGTTCTTTATTTTTGTACACGTTGTTTCTCGTCGTTGATGACTTGGTACGCTAGCGCGTTAATGTGTTGATAGCTTCAACAATTGGCGCTGGCGTCAACGTGTGCGGTACTTTAGTAATCAAAGTACCGTCGGGCTTTAAAAAATAGAAATATGAGCTGTGGTCTAGGGTGTACTCCAACTCTGAACCTTCCAGTTTGGTCTTCCTGAAGATAACACCGTAGTTATGTGCCAAAGTCGTTGTTACATCTAATGGGCCACTTAATCCTTCCATCATTGGGTGGAAGTATTGCGCGTATTCATACGAGGCTTCAGCGGCATCACGTTCAGGATCAAGAGAAACAAACATCGGGCGAATCTTGGCTTTTGCTTCATCAGAGACTTGGTTAAGTGCTCCGGCTAACATTGCTAGAGAAGTAGGGCACACATCTGGGCAACGTGTGAAACCAAAATAAACGATACGAATTCTGTCATCGGTTTGGTCAAAGATTTCCGTTGGCTGGTTATCTTTGCCGAAAAGGGTTGTTGCGGAGAATTGTTGTTTTGCCGCGTGTTGTTTTTGAGCTTCGTTTTGCCCATCAAGATAACTTTTAACGCCAAAGCCAAGGACAAAAGCGACAACCAATGCTAACGACCAATTTCTACTCATCTTGCCATCCTTATTGCCGGATTTACAGTATCGACACCATCAGTGAGCTCACCGATCCATGTCATCTTGTCTAAAGTACATACAGGTAAAATCACATCACCTTCATAGGTATTATTGCCCATGTTTTTTAATTGAAAACGTGCCGAGCCCATTTCCATCTCTAAACCTGTAAGCGACAGCATTAATGTGTCAGAGGCTGCGCCTTCCCACACTACTTTGATTTTGGTGGGAGCCAGAGGTTGAGCCGTCTCGCGATCAAGTGTCATCGTAACTGTATTTTGCTCACACGATGTGGTGGAAAGCATGCAGTAATCATCTAAGTTAACCTCAGCAGAGGCTCGCTCCATTGCTGATTCAAATTGCTGAATTACTTGCGGCCCATAAAAGCCTGCCACGAGAGCGATCCCAAGAGCAGCAACCTTTAATGCAGAGTGCATGTCGTGTTCTCATCTAATTTTATAAGAGCGGCGATGTTATCATATCCCTCAATATGTGCTTGTATCAAAAAGTAATTTTGTGCGTATGGTAGAACTAAAAAAGCGAAGCCATTGGCTTCGCTTTTGTCTGTGTCATAGGGGCGTGAGCTTAGTTTTTCTAAGCATTATCCGTTCTAAACGCTTTCCAGAAGTTGGCTGAATGATTAGTCAGCGTTGCGCTCTGCAAATTTCTCTAACCCCAGAACCAAGGCAATGGCAACAATCATCATCGCAATAGCCATTACTAGCTGTGAAGGCTGAGAAGTGACGGCTTCAAAATCAAACGGTGACAAGTTTTCTTGAATCAGAGGAACTTGCTCACCTTTAGAGTTTGTACGCCAGCTGATCGTTTCTTTCCACGGCCAAATCTTCGGCAGTGTACCGATCATCAAACCAGTCAAGAATACTAATGTGAAGTCGCGGAATGAGCGCAGTAACCAAGAAAGTACGTGCGAGAAAGTCAGTAGGCCAATCACACAGCCACTAAGGAATAGCGCAAGCACATCGATTTGGAACTCTTTAACCGCACCAAGAACCGGACCATACATACCAATTAATAGCAGAATGAAGCTACCCGAGATACCCGGCAAAATCATCGCACAGATTGCAATCGCACCTGCAATGAGAATATTGATACTGGTAGGTTCCATTTGCAGCGGCTTAAGCACGGTAATGCTGTAAGCGAAGGCGACACCAAGCAGCAAAAATACGAATCGAATCATATCGCGCTTTTCTACTTGTTTAAGAATATGGAAAACCGACACCAAGATAAGGCCAAAGAAGAAAGACCATAGTGGAACTGGGTGGGTGACTAATAACCAAGAAATCAGTTTTGCAAATGTCGCAATGCTCGTGAATACGCCTGCGAACAGTGAAATTAGGAAAAAACCATTGATGTGGCTAAACGCGGCTTTGAAACCTTCACGCTTCCATAGTCCAAGTAAGCTAGGGTTAATTCTTCGAATGCTTTCTAGTAGCGTATCGTAGATACCAGTGATGAATGCGATGGTTCCGCCCGACACGCCAGGGACAACGTCGGCTGCGCCCATTGCCATGCCTTTGAAAAAAGTACTTAAGTAGTTCATTGCTTCATAGAGTTGAGAGTGATTTTGTGCAGTATACAAACTTTAGTGTAAAAAAAGTATGAATATGCCTTTGGCGAGGTGCTTTATTACCTCTTTAATTGTAAGGCAATACGTTGATGTGAACATCTGCCTTACATTTAAAATACAACTGCTTGGTGTCTTATTATTACCGGCTGCAGTGAAACTTGTTTTCTATCGATATTGCATCTTGGTTGCATTATGCAAATGCACTTTGCAATTCGCATCATGAATTAGAGGTTTTTATGCGATGCAGGGCTTATAAAACGGCTGAATTAAAGTTGGCACGCTAACTGCATTATATACATTGACCCTTCTTAAGCCGAGGGTCACCTAGCCAACTGACGTTGTTAGTGAACTTATGATTTGTTCACAAATATATAGAGCCAATCGCGATTATTGCGGTTGGCTATTTTTTTGTCTGTCGTTTGGCTCTCTATGATCTGCTATCTGCTATTAACCCCATGCTCCAAACGAAAAAAAAGCCAGTCACCATAGGTAACTAGCTTAAGCTTTTCTCGAATCAATCTCGAATCAATCTCGAATCGTTTAGTACCCCATCAACTGCAGTAAATTCTCCGCTGTGCTGATCGCTTCTTTACGGTTAGCAATGTTTAGCTTTTGGTAAAGGTTACGGATGTGAGTCTTGATGGTGGTACCTGCTACATCGAGTTCTTGAGCGATCTGCTCGTTACTGAACCCTGAATAGATCAAACCAAGTACTTGCCATTCACGCTGGGTGAGTGGACTCGTGCGCACAAGTTCAGGAATGTTTGGGTGATTGACTAAGTTTTCAACAAAGTCTTCATCAAAGTGAACCGAGCGGCTGCGTTGGGTGGTCGAGATATCTTTCATGATCTGTTGAGCGCGATGGCGTTCTAAGTCACCTAAGCCAGGCTTGTTGCTCAACTTATCCAAGATATGTCCGATAGTCCCGCCGTCTACTAAGAAGTTGCCGACCATACCGGTTTGGTTAGTCATATGAAGCGCTTCTTCAAGTAGCACGCGTGCGCTGTCTTCATCGTTAATTTGTGTACGTAATACGGCTTCAACGATCAAGTTTCGGTTGGTGTCTGTAATCAGATGTGAACGCTGAGCTTCACTCTTAAGGAAAGTCAGCGCTTCTTCCGCTTCTTCATACTGATCAAGAATGATGTGAGCGCGAACGATGTTTCTCCATTGCAGTTGGCAGAAGTGGTTGCTTGCCGATTCAGGTCGAACAGCCACATTTAACCAATCGCGTATCGCCTCTTTATTGCCTTTTACTTGCCAAAAAAGAATCAAAGAAAGGGAAGCGTTCGCCGTCCAGTCCACGTGGTAAGTCGATTGACGCAATAGGTGCTGAATTTGGTCGATAAACTTAGATGCTTTATCAATTTCACCGCGACTCAGTGAAATACGAGCCAGCATTGAATAGCTGTGAAGGTGCTTACTTGGCGAATGGTGACCAAGGATATCTAAGCCTTTGTAACAGCACTCTTCCGCTTCATCTAATCGGTTCCAACACCAGAATATTTGAGCTCTAACACGCAGTAAGAATTCATGCAGAGGCACGTATTTTAGCTGGTGTTCTTCGATCAATTTGAACGCACTGTCTTGCAGCTCGAATGCTGCTTGAACGTAACCCTGTGCAATTAAGATCTCGCTCTGTTGTAGAATTGCCCAAAGCGCTTGGTGGTAAACTTGGTACTGGCGTGCAAGTTTTTCTGTTTGCTGCATCATCGGCAGTGCACGGCTCAAGTTGCCCATTACGTGATTGACTTCACCAACAACAGACGTGGCGACAATTCGGCTACGATAGACGGTGGTGTTCAGCTGACTTAGCGAAAGCTCTGCCAATTCCAAGGCCTTTTCAGGTTCATTACTGTTAATCGCGACTTGCGCGCGTAGGGCGTTGTATTGACCTTGTTGTTGAGTATCGAGTTCAATATTTCGAGCTTGATATTGTGTTTCAGCCTCTTCCAATAATGTCCCTACTTGTTCGTAGCGGTGCTGACTTTGTGCTAGCCAAGCTCGTAACATGGACAGTTTAGGGTCGCTGTAAAGTTGATCCGTAGTCAGTTGCTTGATCGCCATCTCTAACGAGGAAAGTTCTCCTTGGTTAAACATCGGCCAACCGTGATCTGTCAGTATTTGAATGATCAGTTCTGGGTCTTCAGCGCGCTGTGCATGGCGTAGTGCTTGGTGTGGTGTGTCTTGTTTAATCCACGCCTTCGCGGCACTTCGGTGCAACTCTGCTTCTTGTTGAGGGATTCGAGCTTGACGCTCATGTGCCAAAAATTCACCAAAGAGGTTATGGAAACGATACCAGTTCTTTTCGCCTTCAAGCGGGTAGATGAATAAACCGAATCGATTTAATGATTCGATCATACCCAGTGCGTCTTCACGTTGTGTTAGCGCACAAACCAGTTCGTCGTTGAAGTGGTCAAGCACTGAACACTGCATCAAGAACTGTCGAGTTTCTTTGTCTAACAGGTCGAAAACCTCTTCAACCAAGTAGTCCCACAGATGGGCTTGATTAAAGTGGGAGAAGGACTCTGCAGACTGCGCCAGCGTGCGTTTTTGATGTTGGGCTTGCAGCGCAATAAGTTGAAGGGCAGAAGGCCAACCCTCTACATAGGTACAAATACTGTCTGCCGTTGTGTCATCAATACCATCGGCAACACGCTGATTAAAAAAGCGCGTCGTCTCTTCGGTATCAAAAGCCAGCGAGTCATTACCTAATTCGATCATTAAGTCTCGAACGCGAAGGTTTGCCGTACCAAGGGGTGGTGTACCACGACTGGTTACAACTAGCGTGAGATTGTCGGGCATGTGTTTGAGGAAAAAGCGCATTGCTTCTTGAATGTCATCATTGTTGACTAAATGGTAGTCGTCTAAAACAAGAAAACACTCATGATGATAGTCCGACATCTCGGCGAATACTTCGCTCAATAAAGAATGCAGCGATGAAAACTGTCGTTTCTCTGCCAGTTTTTGGGCATTGGGACAGGAATTTTGAGTCGCTTTATTGAGTGATTGGAGTAGGTAGTTGATAAAACGGAAGGCATCGTTGTCACTATCATCGATGCTGTACCAACCCACATTCGGCTTATCTAACAGCCACTGTGCAGCCATGGTGGTCTTGCCATAGCCCGCAGGAGAACGGAACAATACAAGCTTATAGCAATCTGCGTTCTGGAGCAGATCGAGAACCCTAGGTCGTAGGATTGCATTATGTAAGCGGCCGGGACGAGTCAGTTTCGAAGGGATCCACATGTCGAAGTTTTTCACCTATTCCGTGGCGTATGTTCTGGGGATTCTAAAACCGTAAAAGAGTTGCCCAATCACATCTGCCTAATTACGTAAGTCTGTGCTTATGTTACGTGAAGAAAAATGGCACCGACTATGATTCTCCTCAGAAACCTTGCGGTCTTGCATGTTTTTGGCTTTCTACGCCCTTAATTTGAGACTTTGCTCACGTTGCGTGGTGGTTTGTGAATGTGACTTTGTTCAGTCTTACACTGAGATTTATGCAAAAGATGAGATATGGGAAATAATTTCGTGATCTCAAACTCAGATTTGCTAATCAGTTTATTCCGGTTAAATAAAACTCACATCAATTAACGTTAAGTTATCGAACGGGAGCTTGTGATCCCAGTCACTCCAACTTTTTGTTCGAAGTTAGAACATGAGAGTCAGATCACTAACCTTACATCGGTACGCCCCCTACGCCCTCTCATCTACTCCTAGTTAGTCGTATTAACGGGAGGATGTTTAGTTAATGGTGACCATGCACGATATGTCACAGATGAATTAGAACTATTAAAAGCGAGATTTCTGAAATGAAACCAACTCAGCAAAAAACTTTCGATAAAGTGTCGTTCCAAGAAAGCGTTAAAAAGCATTTATCTGCAACTTACGCAACAACGATTGAAACAGCAGATAGCCGCGCATGGTACCTAGCAATGGGGCGTGCGCTAGCAGAATTGACAACATTTGATCTGCTAGAAACTGAAAATGATGAAAAAATCAAAAACGCGAAGAGCGTTAACTACCTTTCATTAGAGTTTTTGATTGGTCGTCTAACAGGTAACAACCTGATCAGCATGGGTCTGTACGAACAGATTACTCATGCAATGGAAGAGCTAGGCCAAAACCTAACTGACCTTCTAGAAGAAGAACGCGACCCATCGCTAGGTAATGGTGGTCTTGGTCGTCTTGCTGCTTGTTTTATGGATTCTTGTGCTGCACAAGAGTACCCAACAGTAGGCTACGGTCTTCACTATGAATACGGCCTATTCAAACAGTCTTTCCAAGATGGTCGTCAACAAGAAGCACCAGACGCATGGCGTGGTGTTGAAGGTTACCCATGGGAAGTCGCTCGTCCAGAACTAGCACAACACATTGGTTTTTACGGTCATGTAGAAGTTGAATTCATCGACGGTAAAGAAGTTCGTACTTGGGTTCCAGGTATGGAAGTAAAAGCAATGCCTTGGGATCTACCTATCGTAGGTTACGAGTCAAACACGGTTTACCCATTGCGTCTTTGGGAATGTCAGGCAATTGCACCATTCTCACTAGCAAGCTTTAACAACGGTGATTACTTCGAAGCGCAACACTCGCTAATCGATGCAGGTAACATCACGAAAGTTCTTTACCCGAACGACAACCATGAGAAAGGTAAGACACTGCGTCTAATGCAGCAGTACTTCCACTCAGCAGCGTCAGTTCGCGATATTCTACGCCGCCACGAAGCAGCAGGTTTCTCTCTAGAAGATCTGCCTAAGCAAGAAACGATTCAGCTGAACGATACGCACCCAACGATTGCGATTCCTGAGCTAATGCGCATCCTGATTGATGAGAAAGGTTTAACTTGGGACCAAGCTTGGGAAATCAGTGCTCATACGTTCGCATACACGAACCACACACTACTTCCTGAAGCGCTAGAGACTTGGTCTGAATCTCTGATCAACCGTCTTCTTCCACGTCACATGGAAATCATCTTTGAAATCAACCACCGCTTCATGCAAGAAGTTCGCAAGATGTGGCCTGGTGACGGTGAGAAACAAGCGAAGCTTTCTATCATCCAAGAAGGTTTCCACCGCATGGTTCGCATGGCAAACCTATGTGTGATTGGTTCTTACAAAGTAAATGGTGTAGCTGCACTTCACTCTCAACTTGTTAAGAAAGACTTGTTCCCAGAGTTCAACGAAATCTTCCCAGGTAAACTGACTAACGTAACGAACGGCATCACGCCACGTCGTTGGTTGAAGTTCTGTAACCCAGGTCTATCTAATCTAATCACAGGTAAGATTGGCTCTGAGTGGCCAGCAAAACTTGAGCAGCTAGAAGGCATCGCTAAGTTTGCAACAGACGCGAAATTCCAAAAAGAATTTATGGCTGTTAAGAAAGAAAACAAACAGCGTCTTGCGGATTGGGTTCAAGAGAACATGGGTATCGAGCTAGATACTAACGCTATCTTCGACGTTCAAATTAAGCGTCTACACGAATACAAGCGTCAGCACCTAGATTTGCTACACATTCTGTCTTTGTACCACCGTATTCTTAACGAACCTGGTTTCGAGTGTGAGCCACGCGTATGTTTCTTCGCAGCGAAAGCAGCACCGGGTTACCACCTAGCAAAAGAAATCATCTTCGCGGTTAACAAGATTGCAGAGAAGATCAACAACGATCCTCGCATCGGTAACAAGCTTAAAGTGGTATTCATCCCTGACTACCGTGTAAGCATGGCTGAAATCATCATCCCTGCAGCAGACGTTTCTCAGCAAATCTCATTAGCTGGTAAAGAAGCTTCAGGTACGGGCAACATGAAGATGGCTCTAAACGGCGCTCTAACTATCGGTACGATGGATGGTGCAAACGTTGAGATTCGTGAAGAAGTTGGTGATGAAAACATCTACATCTTCGGCCTAGAAGTTGACGGTGTTGTCGCATTGAAAGCTCAGGGTTACAACCCATACGACTACTACAATGCAGACCCACTATTGAAAGCATCTCTAGATCTACTGACTGGCGATGAGTTTACTCCAGGTCAACCAGGTCTTCTACGTGCAACGTTTGATAGCCTATTAGACGGTGGTGACCCTTACCTATGTCTTGCTGACTTCGCTTCTTACGTGAAAGCACATGAAGACATGGGCACACAATACAAAGACCAAGCTGGTTGGGCTAAGAAAGCGATTCTTAACACGGCATTGGTTGGTAAGTTCACATCAGATCGCTCAATTCGCGACTACGTGAACAACATTTGGAAACTTGAAGCCGTTAACCGCTAATAGTTGCAAAGTAGCCAAGGCAGTTTCTGCCTTGGCTCAATTAGCTTGTGAGCAAATAGACGGCTTATTTAGATAGCAATGCTTACAAACTGATTGTCACAAGCTAATTGATTAGTAACAAATTAGATAACAACCCTACAAAATTGAAAGCGTCAGAACGTTTTCGGAGAGAGCGATGAAAGAACAGACCGTATTAAAACAAGTCGCAGAAATGGCAAATATTGCCGATAGTTACGTTAGTGCGTGGGGCGATGAAGCACAAGTATCAGAAGAGACAATTACGTCTCTATTGGCTTCATTGGGCTACGACACAAGCAGCGATGATGCACTGCTTAAATCTGCAGAAAGAAAGCACAGAAAAGATGTACTAGACCCGGTTCTTGTCTTGCGTGACGGTGAACCAGTAGAAGTGACACTTAATTTGGGTGTGAGTGCTCGTGAAAGTGAGTTCAGCTGGCGTTTAGAAACCGAGCAAGGAGAGGTACTTGAAGGCTATCTTCAATCTCAAGTCGTTCGTGACGAGCGTGCCGAGGGTGGCCCTTTAGTGTTTGCATTGCCAAGTGATTTGGCATGGGGTTATCACAAGCTCATTGTGAGTCGTAAGCGCCGTAAGAAGCCTTACGAGATGACATTGATCATTACGCCTAAAGCGTGTTTCAAGCAGTCACCTATTGAGCAAGGCAAAAAGCTTTGGGGACCAAGTGTTCAACTGTACACACTAAGAACTCAGCACAACTGGGGTATTGGTGATTTCGGTGACCTAAAACAGCTTGTTTCGGATATCGCGTCTCGCGGTGGTGATTTTGTTGGTCTAAACCCAATTCATTCACTGTTCCCTGCGAACCCAGAAGGTGCGAGCCCATACAGCCCGTCTTCACGTCGTTGGTTGAACGTCTTATACATAGATGTGAGTTCAGTACCTGAGTTCGCATTAAGCGCGGAAGCGCAACAAACGGTAGGCAGCGCCGAGTTCCAGCAGCGTCTACAGAAAGCTCGTGAAGCACACTGGGTGAATTACACCGAAGTGTCTGAGCTTAAGATGAGCATCTTGCCTCTGTTATTCGCAGAATTTAAAACTCGTCATCTAGACAAGAACAGCGATCGTGCACAAGCGTTCTTAGCGTTTGTTGAAGAGGGCGGTGAAAGCCTGATGCATCAAGCCGCGTTTGATGCGCTGCACGGTGAACTGCATGCTAAAGATTCAGGTATGTGGGGTTGGCCTGTATTCCCAGAGAAATTCCGTACATTTGACAGCCCAGCAACACAGAAATACATCAAAGATAACCTAGATCAAGTACATCTATACATGTACTTACAATGGTTAGCCGATTGCCAAATCAACGATGCTCAGTCTCTTGCTGAAGAGAAGGGCATGGCGGTTGGCCTGTACCGTGATTTAGCGGTAGGCGTTGCAGATTCTGGCAGCGAGACATGGGCTGATGAAGGCAACCTAGTGATGGATGCGAGCATTGGTGCTCCACCGGATATTCTTGGTCCTCTGGGTCAGAATTGGGGTCTACCTCCACTAAACCCAGAAGTGCTTCAAGAAACAAGCTACGACGCTTACATCAAACTACTTCGTGCCAACATGAAGCATTGTGGCGCATTGCGTATTGACCATGTTTTAGGTCTGCTGCGTTTGTGGTGGATTCCAAAGGGTGAGAACGCAACGAAGGGTGCGTACATCTACTACCCAGTGCAAGACATGCTGTCTATTCTGGCGCTTGAATCTCACCGTTACCAATGCAGCGTTATCGGTGAAGACTTAGGGACGGTACCAGATGAAATCGTAGACATCCTTGCTGATGCGGGCGTGCATTCTTACAAAGTATTCTTCTTCGAAACATCAGAAGATGACGGTGGTTTTATTTCTCCGAAGCACTACGCGTCACAATCGATGGCGGCACTGTGTACTCACGATATGCCAACGCTTCGCGGCTTCTGGCACTGTGATGACTTGAAAATGGGTCAAGAGATTGGTTTATACCCAGACGCACAACAGCTAGAAACTTTGTTCGATAGCCGCTTGGAGTGCAAGCAAGGTATCTTAGACTCAGTGGCATGGCACGGCTTCCTACCTGAAGGTGTTGGGCGTGATGCAAGTCAAGTACCGATGGACTCTTATCTTGCTGAAGCTCTTCAACTGCACGTTGCGGCTGGTGGCTCAACACTTCTGAGTGTTCAGTTGGAAGATTGGCTAGAAATGGATAAGCCCGTTAACATCCCTGGTACGGTCGATGAGTACCCTAACTGGCGTCGTAAACTATCAATGAACTTGGACGAAATCTTCGCTCATGAAGGCGTGAATCGTATCGCCTCTAAGCTTACTGATGTTCGAGAAAAAGCAGCTAAGTAATGGAATCGAGTGACTTGGAAATAGGTGGTTTTTTGCTTACGCCGTACGAAACTACAACCTCGGTCACTCAATACTGAATGCTCATCTGGTAGAATAAATCGTCGTTATATTGCCCGCACTAATAGCGGGCATTTTTGTATTATGTTTTTTGGATGTTTGGTTAGGGAGAAGCGTTTTGGAACTAAGTTCGATTTCAAAGCAAAAACAAATATATACCCAACTATCACAGGCTTGCTTCACAGACCCATTTGCGTTTTTAGGGCCATACTTACCGTCTGAACAAGGTTCATTACGAGTGTGGATTCCTGGAGCAGATAAAGTCGAGTTGATTGTTGGAAAGGAACCTCGTATTAAGTTAGCGCGAGAGGGTGAAAGTGGTTTCATTCTTAAGCAAGAAAGAGACTTACGTTTTACTCACTACAAGCTTGCGGTTGATTGGAATGGAGTAGAGCAGATCATCGATGATCCATACCAGTACCATGATCTGTACGCGAGTTATGAGGATCTTCATACACCTAAAGATATGTATCATCACATGGGGGCTCAGTTTATTACGCTAGAGCGTGATGGGCAGACGATTTCAGGCACGCGTTTCTTGGTGTACGCACCGCATGCAACAGCGGCTAGCTTGGTGGGTAACTTCAACGCTTGGGATGGTCGTCGCCACCCAATGCAACGCTTAGATTACGGTATGTGGGGCTTATTCATTCCCGATCTGGAAGAAGGCGCACAATACAAATTTGAATTAAAAGGACCTGATGGCGAAGGCTTGCCACATAAAGCTGACCCATGGGGTTTCTATTCTGAGCAGTACCCATCATTTTCATCTGTTACCTACGATCACGCTCGCTACCAGTGGCAAGATTCTCAATGGCAGAATCGCCCGGTCACGCAAAAGCGCAAAGAAGCCCTTTCATTCTATGAATTGCATGCCGGCTCTTGGAAGCGCAATGCTGAAGGTGAATTCCTAAACTACCGTGAGCTAGCGGCAGAGCTAATCCCATATCTAACGGATCTGGGTTACACACACGTCGAGTTGATGCCGGTTTCAGAACACCCGTTTTACGGCTCTTGGGGTTATCAGCCAATAGGCTTGTTTGCGCCAACAAGTCGTTTTGGCTCTCCAGATGATTTCAAATTCTTCGTCGATCAATGTCACCAAGCCGGTTTAGGTGTTGTTCTGGACTGGGTTCCTGCCCACTTTCCAAGTGATGATCACGGCTTAGCTAACTTTGATGGAACGCCTTTGTTCCACGATCCCGATCCACGTCGTGGTTGGCACCAAGATTGGAACTCGTACATTTACGACTTAGGCAAAGAGCATGTTCGTCGTTTCTTGGTAGCAAACGCTCTGTACTGGTTCGAACAATTCCATATCGACGGTATTCGTGTTGATGCGGTTGCTTCGATGTTGTACCTCGATTACTCGCGTAGCCATGATCAATGGATTCCGAATGTTGACGGTGGTAATGAAAACTACGACGCTATCGCGACCCTTAAGTGGATGAACGAAGAAGTGTACAAACACTTCCCGAATGCGATGACAATTGCTGAAGAATCGACGGCTTTCCCGGGTGTTTCAGCACCAACCTTTATGGGCGGTTTAGGCTTCGGTTTTAAGTGGAACATGGGTTGGATGCACGATAGCTTGTCTTACATTCAAGAAGATCCAATCAACCGTAAATATCACCACGATACGATTACCTTCCCGTTGGTTTATGCTCACAGCGAAAATTACGTATTGTCTCTATCTCACGATGAGGTGGTTTACGGTAAAGGCTCTATCCACAACAAGATGCCGGGTGATGAGTGGCAGCAAACGGCTAACCTACGCGCTTACATGGGTTACATGTATGCACAACCGGGTAAAAAGCTGAACTTCATGGGCGCTGAATTCGGTCAAACGGCTGAATGGAATCATGATGATCAACTGCAGTGGTTCTTGTTGGAATATGAACGCCACCAAGGTGTTCAACGCTTAACCAAAGATTTGAACAATCTATACCGCTCTGAGGCGGCAATGCACGATCTTGATTTCGACCCGAAAGGTTTTGAATGGCGTCTACAAGATTCTGCTGAAGCAAGTATCTTAGCTCATGAACGTATTAGTGAGTCGGGTGAACGAGTCTTGGTTGTTTCTAACTTTACGCCTGTTCCTCATGAGCGTTTCCGTTTAGGTGTTCCAGCCCAAGGCCAGTACTCGCTATTGCTGAATACTGACTCGGCTGATTACGCAGGCAGCGGTTTTGAAGTGAAGCAGGTTGCTGAGGTTGAATCAGTCGCGAGTGAAGGTTTAGACACGTCGATTGAGCTGCGTTTACCACCACTTTCAACGGTGTTTTATAAATTAGACTAATAGTCACAAATACGAAAAAGGGAGCCTTGAGGCTCCCTTTTTTTGTTTCGTTTTTCATTCTAAGACGGCTTGAATTTCATTGAGTAGAGCATTAATCAGCACGTAATTTAAGCGTCGATTTCAATGAAAACTAAAATGGATACCAGAATAATTGTGGTTCTAAAACACGTTTTACGATCGCTAACACAACGATAAAGGCGATAACCATTAGCCAAACAAAATCGATACTTTTCAACGGTGCATAGCTATACCAGGTCCGTGACTTGTGTCGACCAAAACCTCGTAGCGTCATTGCATTTGAAATCTCGTCTGCACGGTCCAAGCTAGAAAAAATCAGTGGGCCTAGAACCTTAGCCACGTTTTTGATGCGAGTGAGTAAAGGTGCTTTCTTCGATAGTTCGACGCCACGAGCCTGTTGCGCGTGCATGATATTGATGAAGTCTTTTTTAACTTCAGGTAAATAACGTAGCGTTAAGCTGACCGCATAGGCGATTTTGTATGGAACACCGATACGGTTGAGGCTTGCTGCAAACTCGGTCGGATGCGTGGTAAAGACGAATATTAACGCTATCGGGAACATGCTCATGTATTTGAGCGTGACAGTGACTAAGTAAAACAGGGTCTCTTGGCTTAACGAGTAGCTTCCTGGCAGTGTCAGCAATAGAGTCTCGCTACCGATGAGCTCTGTACCTTGCTGTGGGGCAAGCAGGTACATGAACAAAGCATTTAGGCTCAGTACACTCACCGTTCCCAATAACAAAGGCTTATAAACGCGCACAGGCACATTGGTAAGCTTTAGCAGGAACAAACCAGTCACAATAAGCAACGCAATCAATCTCAGGTCGAACGTAGTCAAAACCACAGTCACCCAAGCGAGAAAAAGTACAAATTTAGTGATGCCGTTCAGTGCGTGTAGTGGTGATTTAGTATCAATGTAGTTGATGCCAAATTTCACTTTTGATGCATTCATAGCGAGCTTCTCTCGTTGTCGATGAAGTACTGCATAAATGCGTTGGTGTCGTCGATTTTCATCATAGTCGCAAGTTCATAAATGCTGGTGGTACAAAGGTTCGCACGTTCTAAAAGCGATGGCTGACTAAACACTTCCGTCATGGCTGCATTCGCAATCAACTTACTGTCTGCGATTACGATCGAACGTGTGGTGTATTCTAGAACCAAGTGCATGTCGTGTGAGATGATCACAACAGTAATACCCAAATCTCGGTTAAGCTTTTGGATGAATGCCAGCATGGATGTGTAGTTACGGTAGTCTTGGCCTGCTGTAGGCTCATCTAAGATGA
Source organism: Vibrio tasmaniensis (assembly GCF_024347635.1). Classification (NCBI taxonomy): domain Bacteria; kingdom Pseudomonadati; phylum Pseudomonadota; class Gammaproteobacteria; order Vibrionales; family Vibrionaceae; genus Vibrio; species Vibrio tasmaniensis. Next base: position 465,108 of record NZ_AP025511.1, on the reverse strand, counting down.
GGAGTTCAGGCTCCAACACTAAGATAGAAGCTATGGTTACGCGCTTTTTCTGACCGTAGCTCAGAGCTTCAATGGGCCAGTGACGGAACTTGCTTAACCCACATAGTTCAAGAACATGCTCTACTTTTTCTGTGATCAGCTGCTCTGCAATACCGCGGTTACGAAGACCAAAAGCAATCTCATCAAAAATCATATGATGTGAGATCATATGATTCGGATTCTGCATCACTACACCGACTTTCTGGCTTCTTTCAAAGATGGAAAGTTCAGATAAGTCTTGACCATTTAGATAGGAAGAGCCTGAATCAGCATCGATCACACCCATGATCAGTTTGGTGATAGTGGATTTACCCGAACCGTTCTTGCCCAGAATCGAGACAAACTCACCTTTACCAATTTTGAAACTCACATCTTCGAGTGCATTCTTTTCGCCATCGTAAGAATAAGTTAAGCCATGAACTTCGAGCAAAGGCTGGTACTGCTTTTCTGCAGCAGGGGCAGGGCGCTCAGCAAACCAAGCTTGAACAGCAGGGCGAAACCTTTTGTAATCCAAAGCTTTGAGGTTTGATAGCTTATCTTCGCTTCGGAGTGGGGCTTGCGCTGCTTTAAGTGCGGATAAGTAAAGAGGCTCACGAATACCGTGAGTTTCTAGTAACTTGGACGCTAAGATGTCATCCGGAGTCATATCCGCGACGATTTCACCGCGCTCCATTAAGATCACACGATCGATATCGCGATGTAGAACATCCTCAAGACGATGCTCGATAATCACGATAGTCTTGTTGGTTTCTTTATGAAGTTGGTCGATGATCTCAATCGTTGCTTTGCCCGTTTTCGGGTCAAGGCTTGCTAAAGGCTCATCAAACAGCAAAATATCGACGTCGTCGACCAAGATTCCTGCCAACGATACTCGTTGCTTTTGACCACCTGAAAGGTCATGAGGAGAGCGCTCAAGCATATCCGCTAGGTCGACCATTTTTGCAGTCGATTTAACTAACGGGTACATATCAATGTTCGACATCAACTGGTTTTCTAATGCGAACGCGATATCTTCACCGATACTTAACCCCACAAATTGGCTGTCAGTATCTTGTAATACTGTGCCTACTTGCTCGGTATAGTCGTGCATTGAAAATTCAGAGATATTCTTACCGTTGATCTCTAAAGACCCAGATACCTCACCTTTGATTGCATGAGGTATCAGACCATTGAGACACTGACCTAGCGTAGATTTACCACTACCACTTGGTCCAATAATGACGATTTTCTCTCCTTTCTCTATCCTTAGATTGATATTTTTTAGCGTCGGTTTATCCAGCGACTCATATCTAAAAGAGAAGTTCGAAAATGCTATAGTCATTAGCGTTTATGCCTCGGTCAGGTTACGGCTTTGTTTGTTACGTTTAGCGACTGATTTTAGAATCAGGAAGCCTACCACTGCGATAAGAATAGTGTTGCCCGCAGCGATGATAGACAGTTGAGTGAAGACTTTAGTAAACGGTTCTGCGTATAGGATGGTGTCTAGGAACGCAGAGCTACCATAACCCACAACGTTACCCGTAAGCGCAAGTACCACGAACAGTGCAAAATCTTTCATTGGTAGTTCGCCTTGTTGAAGGCGATTCTTAGTCATCATTGGGAATAAGCCGATAACCATACCGACAATACCTGAGCCTAATACCCAAGTTAACCATACCCCCCAACCTGCAAACAAATCCGTTACCCAGTGACCGATAAAGCCAACCAAGAAGCCAACAATAGGGCCAAACAAAACAGAAAACAGTGCTAGGACAGCCATTGCTGGTTTCAATGTCGTGTTAGCAAACACTGGGACACCAAACATAGGTAAACCACCAATGCCGTACAGTGCCGCGCCAATAGCAATAACGACGACTGTTTTAGCTGAAAAGTTCATAGATAACCTCGAATACTGAAAATAAAGCATAATATTCGCCATTATTAATATGCGTTTCAATGAGAACGTTTTTTGGGCAAATATAAAAAATAAGGCGCGCATTATACAGTAGAACCCTTCCATAAGGGAAGATAAGTGTCTAGATGTCTAAAATTCCACCTTAGTAGGCTAATGCGGCGTAAAAAACGCGACTTTACGGTTAATCAAGCAACAAAAAAGCCAGAACGAGTCTGGCTTTTTTATTCGTCTTAACAATATGTTAAGCGGGGTCGTCGTATATCTACGACCGTTTAGTGGTCTAGCTCTAGTTAGTGGTCTAGATATAGGTAGTTTTGCCAGCTCTTCATGCGAATAAGTACTTTACGCATGATAGATACGTGAGTGAAGCTGTCAGAATAAACGGCTACTTCAACGGCAGTACCCATAGGCAAATGGTACTCAGACAGGTCATCAGTGATGGTCAGCTTAACAAATACACGGCCGCTGGTACGCAGTGCGTCAGTACCTAGAAGTGTGCCTCGAGCTTGGAATTGACTCTCACCAATCGCTGGGATCACTTCATCAATGCGTCCTTTAAACACTTTTCCTGGCAGTGCTCTAAATAGAAACTCAGCTTCGTAGCCAGGTTGCAGGCGTTGTAGTGAGTTTTGTCTAAAGGCTGCGGTATAAAATTGTGCTTCAGTGTGAACAAAGGTCATCACAGGCGCTAATGGTAGTGGTACAGCCATTACACCTGGACGCAGTGCTAGTTGAGTTACGTAGCCATCGGTTGGTGCTCTTACCACCGTTTGGTCAAGGTTGAATTCAGCTTTACGCAAATCAGCAAGTAAGCCTGCTACCGCGGTATTCTCACCACCAATCTCAGAGTTAAGTGCGATCTGAGCTTGTTGCTGGTTCGCTTCGGCTACTTTTACTGCGGCTTCTGCACCCTTATAAGCTTGTCTGCGAGTATCTAATTGTTGTTCAGTGAATGCACCACTCTCAAAACCACGTTTGTAACGAGAAAACTCGCGCTGAGCTTTATCTCTTTCGGCAATGGCTTTGATTTTGGCGGCTTCTGCTTCTCCAACTTGGGACTCTAGACCTAAGGCGCCTTGGCTCGCTTCTTTTACTTTGGCTTGCAGCTTAGCCACTTCAGCTTCAAAAGGAATTGGGTCTATCTTGAAAAGGATATCGCCTTTCGTGAGAGGTTTATTCGCTTCAACCGGAACCTCGATAACTTTGCCTCGAACCCCAGAAACAATCGGTGTGGTTGAGTAAACTTGATTACCGATTTGTGTGAAAGGGTGGTTGTAGTTCATCAATAGAATCAAAGTACCGATGAGGACAACACCACCTAGTACGGCAGTGGGGACAGTCCATTTGTTTAGCGGGATGTTGAATACTTTGAAAATCGTAATACAAAGTGCCGCGTAGGTCATTATCAGCAGTAAATCCATTACTTAGCCTCCTGATCTTGAACGTTGTTTGTCTCTATCTCTGTGCTATTTTGCTCAATGCCCGCTTGCTTTAGCTGTGCGATTTCGTTCTGAAGTGAACTCACTTGGTCGATGAGGGTGTCGACTCGGTGATGAATATCGTGTTGTTCTTCTTCAAGCTTAGCGAAACCCCAACCACGATCTTTGCGCCACAACGTAGCCCAAATCCAAAGGAACGGCCAAATAGTGTGTAAAGTGAATAGGCTAACCCAGCCTGAGACATGGATAGCATCTTGATGAGGGTGATTGCGTTCTTTCGCAATTTCATAGGGAATATCGTGAATAACGATGATGCCGTAAAAGATAACTAATGCTACGAAAATCAGTAGACCGAGTGCAAAGTAGTCTAAAAACATAACAGATCCTTGTAATGTTAGATGTTAGTTATAAATATACTACGCTATCATCCAAGTAATTGTTATCAAAATGGTTTACCAATCTGCAAATAATAGGTTGCCGCTGATAATGAGAACGAAATCATTGATGGGTCTTATAAAATTCAATTGAACTTGAATAGCTTATTTCGGATTTCTTGTTGGTATTCTTGCTGACAATATGACAGTTCTGATGTAAACGGCGCGCATTGCCACAATAACCACATACAACAAAGGATAAATGCGGATGTATATCGGTGAATTAGCGGCTATTGGCGCTGCGATGGTGTGGGCGTGTGCAACATGGATTTACGGGCAGTTTGGGCATCGCTTCTCTGCGATGCAGTTGAATATTGTTAAGGGCGTTGTTGCCTCTGGCATGATGCTATTAGTCATGCCCTTAATACCGATGCCTGAGTTTGAACTGAATGCTAAACATTTTTGGATCTTAGCCATCTCAGGCGTTATTGGAATTGCGATTGGTGATAGTGCCTATTTTGCGGCATTAAAAAGAATTGGTGCCAATAAGACCTTGTTGCTGGAATCTCTGGCTCCCCCTCTTTCTGGTGTTTTGGCATTAATGTTTCTTGGCGCGGCACTCACTTTGCAAAGTTGGCTCGGTGTTGTGATAACAACCTTAGCGGTGACCTTTGTGGTCTTTCAGCCGTCGAAATCAGCGAACGGTAATGATATTTCTAATGAAAAAGCACAGTGGGGTGGCATTGGATATGGGCTTATGGCAAGTGTTTGTCAGGCGTCGGGTGTGGTGATTTCCCACTACGCATTGGTGGCGGGTGACGTTCCACCATTGTTAGGTGCTTTGATTCGCCTGACGATTGGCGTGTTTGCCGTAATGCTGATTATCCCTTTCGTTGAAAAGAAGCCGTACTCGTCGATAAAAAGAGATTTATGGGCAATGACCAAGCTCGATAAACTTTGGTTATTAGGGGCAATCTTTGTCGGGACGTTTCTCGCTCTATGGCTTCAGCAAGTGGCGTTGAAAAATGCCAACCCTGCGATTGCTCAAACATTAATAGCGACCAGCCCGGTCTTTATTTTGGTGATTTATGCGATTAGAGGAGAGAAGGTGTCAAAGCAAAGTATCATCGGGACACTGCTCGCATTAGGTGGAATCTCTTTGTTCTTTTATCAATAAGAGGCTAGCTTAGCTACAGACCTACAGACCTACAGACCTACAGACCTACAGACCTACAGACCTACAGACCTACAGACCTACAGAGTTATAGAGCTAAAGAGTTGCAAAGCTATAAAGCTATAAAGTTAGAGACCTAGGTGTCACTACTCTGTACACACTTGATTACGTCCGTTGGCTTTAGCTCGGTATAGGGCTTTATCTGCACGATAGAAGGTACGCTGAGTATTTTCTCCCTCGCGATGCAAAGTGATACCGATACTCACGGTTAAACCGCGCTCGCCGAGTATTTCATGCCACCCAAATTGGAAGATACGCTCTCGATAATTTTCAGAGTGCATTTCAGCTTTCGCAAGGTCAGTATTCTCAAGGATGACGAGAAACTCTTCTCCACCAAACCTGACACATGACGCGCCTCTAAACTTGAAGTATGAACGCAGTTCTTGAGAAACGTTGACGATCGCTTTATCACCCACTAAGTGGCTCAGTTCATCATTGATTGACTTAAAGTGGTCGATATCGATAACCATTAATGCAAAAGGCGTTTCGTGTAGCAGTAGATCTTTCAGTTTTACATCTAACCAGCGACGGTTGTGTAACCCCGTCAGTGGATCGGTGAAAACATCTTGTTGTAGCTGAGCAACTGTATTTTTATGTTGCTCTGTTGTCTCTTTAAGCTCTTTGTTCTCTTGTTCGGAGAGAATGAGTTTAAGTTGTAATTCAAATCGAGATAGACGGCGCAGTTGGCTTGCACCAAGTTCGCTGATCGGGATCTGCTTCATCAGATCCGTTTCAATTCGGTAGCCTTTCTTCTCGTAGCTCAGCGCTTCTTGAAAACGTCCTTGATTCATACACACATCACTTAGAGAATCATAGAAGCGCTTCGCAAGCACTGGTGACGAGCCGGGCTTCACACGTTTGTGGGTGCTCGACAAGATCATACTTGCATAGTCTTGCTTTCCGGTCGCACTCAGGCAATGTGCCAACTCTAGACGTGTCATGGTCGCGAGCCAACTTGCTTGAGTACTGTTGGCTGGATATTGAATTTTTGACAGACAACGTAGCGCTTCATGGTACTTTTTCTTAGCACGGAGCACTTTTGCTTGATACAACAATATCTGAGCTGTGAGTAGCTTATCACTCACTAAAATGCTCAGTTCTTCGCATTCGTTCAGTAAATCGCTGGCCGCCGTTATTCGGTTAAGCAGTAGTAGACTTGCTACCATATAAAGCTTGAATTTAAGACGAAGTGATCGACTGCTTATCGCGTGATCTATGCTATTGATTTTTTGGTAGTAGCGAAGAGCTCTGCTGTGATCTCCGTAAGCGTCACACAGGTTCCCCATACCTAAGATAGCCATGACATATTCATCGATATGCCCGTGCTCAACGGCGATTGTTGATGAACTGACGAATTCATTCAGTGCCGACGTGTAATCACCAATTTCAACTAAGCGATCACTTAAGCTGGTCTTTACAGTAAGAATATCTTCTATATCGGTAGGGAGGTGGAGTAGGTCGAGTGCCAGTTTTAACTCTTCAATACTGGTTTGATTTTGTTGCAACTCGGCGCGGTACTCAGAGCTGATGATGTAACAGTGTGCTTGTTCTGTTTGTGTAGTCGAAACGTGTTGGCGAATATGATTCCAGAATATGATCGCCTCTTCACCCGATACCGATGAAGGATCTAGACCTGCATCTGTAATCTTGCTTAATAGGGTTTCCATCATTCTGTTACCTCAGCATCGTCTTCTTCTAGTTGTTCAAGAGTGAACGGGAACGTCAAAATATCGTTGAGGCTGACGGTCGGTCTCGACCCTTTTAATCCTTTTCTGTGCCATGGATAGATATCTAGCATGGTGGTCAGAGTTTTAAAGATCTGGTCTGCAGCTTCGTCTTTTTCGGAAAGCATCAGAGCAACGCGTTCTGAACTTAGCCTTGCAATGAAGTCGTTCTGATTACACAAGGTATGCGCTATCTCGGTACAGACATCTAAGTAATCGGTATCGATGTGATGGAACATGATGATGCAGTGATTAGAGCGTTTAAGCTCCGTCTTAAATAGTACCAGTTTTTCCCACCAGAAGGTTTCGGAAACGACATAAGAGAGGTGCTTTTCCGGGTCGTGTTCGTGCTGACCTCGAATGCGGTTAATTAGCTTACGAGCTCTCTGTTCAAGCTGGCGTTTTGAACTGCGCGCTTTGTCTAAACCGACACGATTTGTTTGTTCTTTAAGCATGCCGGTAGAATATTGACGGTACTTCTTAAAAGCGATCAATGCGGCTTCAAAATCTTGATTTTCTTCTGCGACTAAAGACTGTTGATAGCAAATTTGACTAAGCAGTTCGCCATTATCGAATTCGTTTGCTGACTCTTCTGCCAGCCTGAGCAACTCGGCTGCTTGTTCTGGTCTCTTTCTTAAGAGCTCCAGTCTAGCTCGGCTGATGTAGGAGTGCGCTTTCATCCATACCAGGTTGTGTTCTACTGCTAGCTTGTGCGCTTTGGCTGTGGCTCGCTCTGCATCATCTAAACGTTCAAGGCCAAGTAGGGCAAGGCCTCTAAAATCCCAGACTTCAGCGTGCCAAGTATTATCTTTATATTCTTTTAAGGCTTCTTCTGCACCGTCGAGCACCGATAGCATTTCAACATAGTTGTTGAGCAGGTAGTAATCCCATGCGAGAAGTATTCTTGCTTTGCCTTCTAACCAACCAATGCGGCTGTTATTCGCCACTTTTACAGCGAGCTGGTGGGTGGAGCGTGCAAGTTTATATTCGTGAGTCATTCGCCAAATGTTGCCAAGGCCAATGAGACATTCAATTTGAATATCCACTTCATCAACCAATGCAGACTGTTCTAATGCATTGATCCAGAACTGTTGGGCGGAGTAATACTTGGCTTGTCCCCAGAATTGGAGTGCGTGTAAGTGGAGAATTTCAGGGAGAAAATGATCGGTATCTAATCGGCTTTGGCGCTTGTAGGCTTCCTTGATGTATTTTAAACCTTTCTGGTAATCCATAAGGTTCCAACAGCATCTCGCCATTAACATTAATGACTGGATAGCGCCCTCTTCAAACAGAACTTGCTCTGATCTGACTAGGCATTGTTGTGCAATCTCTAGGATCACCAATGGCTCAGAATCAACGCGAGTTTTGAGTTGTTCTAGTTCGGTTTCAAGAAGGTACTGATTTTTGTCCAAGGCTTAGATCCATAATTATCGAACATATTGATAACACAATCATTATAGGAGTGTGATTGAGGATAAGCATCAATTATCTCTCGCTGAGCATAAAGGGGACACGTATCTTTTCCAATTTTGGGTGTTATCTCATGCTTTTGCTTTTAAATCAACGAGTTCTAGAGTGCGCCTCTAGATGTATAATCCTATGAAAGCAATTGCTTAAGGGTTAATGGCTGCTCTGTCACCCCTAAGCGTTGTGCTGCCGTAAGCCCTTCCTTATCTTGGTAGCACAGATTGTGCCAAGATCTAAATATGTCGAGTAATGGAAGAATGCCCCCAGGGCGAAGTTTACGTCTTGGCTCATTGATGAAGCTGTCGAATAACAACTGAAAACGTTGTTGATAGAACTTTGTTTGCTGAATTGAGGCTGTATTAAACCACTGTTTTGGTTCTGGATTATTACCCGTTAGGTAGCAGATACCTTTTTGGTTGTCACCTTGACTCGCGATAGCCCAACGATCGCGCCACCAACTCATATGAACGATGTCGATCTTTTCAAAATTTTGGTCATCTTGCCAACCTGAGTCTTCCTCTACATACATAAGGTCAACATTTTGACTCTGAATGCGTGGCAAGCAAACGCTTAGAGCGGCAGATCTTAGTAATGGATCTTGTGGCATATAGATGGTGACATGCTTTTTCTCATCACACATATCAAGCACGTGTAGGAAGTGAGCATAGGAAGTATAAGGCGGTCGAATCAGAGCGCCCTTCGAAGGGTAACTGAATGTCGTAAGGTTCCCCATCGGGTCCTCTACATTACCTCTCGCAAGAATCACTTGATACTGCTGTTCAATGCGCTCTTTTAGCTTGTCAGACGGCTGAGGTAGTTCTAGATTCGCTTCTGAAGAGTGCTCTTTGGACACAAAGCGTGCAACGTCATCGTAAGGATTGTGATCAGCACTTCCAGATGGTTCTTCATTTTGAGAATAATTGACGTGTTGGCAAAGGATATAGCCAGAGTGTGCCTCGCCGGTCGCTATCCAAACTACACCATTATTGCTTTTCGGTTGTAAGCGCTGGTAGTGAGAAGCGAATTGGTAATCTTTAGCATGGTTGACCCAGCGAGCATCGATCATCGCTAACTTGCGACGACAGCGACTGGCGATATGGTCAACATGATCATAGAAAGTCTTTGGATTGATCTCTAATTTTCTACAAATTTCACGTACGGAATAACCCATGAACAATAAGCCCATGAGGTTCTCTTGAAACTGAAGTTTTTTATTGGATCCCGACCACTTATCAACGAAGGTTGATTGGCAGTCTTTGCATCTGTAACGCTGCCTATCGCCACTGTAGCCGAAGGCATGATAAAGATGTTTGTGGGTATGAACCGATAAGCCAAAGTTATCGCAATCATCATTACGACAAGCAGGGAGCCCGTCGCTGTGAAGTTGTCTTAGGCGATGAAGTTCGCTTAACACTTCACGATTGTTAAGTAAGGGGGGGAAAGCTCCACATTCACGACAAACCATCGCTGGACGCTTAGGGTTTGCGTGTTGCAAAACATACCGTTTTGCATCGCTCAAGCCAAAGTTGTCACACGCCAATGTTTTACAAAAGTTGAGTTGCAAACCATCCGCATCTTTTGGCAGCTTGTCGTTAGACACGATCTCCCCCTCGGGATTATTTGAGCAGCCAAGTGAGCTTGGCTGCGGGGTAACGCTTTTCAATGTATCTGATCAAATCGTTAGATGTTGATTGCAGTCTCTAGAGCAACTTTCATCATGTCGTTGAACGATTTTTGACGGTCTTCAGAGCTTAGTTTCTCACCACGGATGATGTGGTCAGATACTGTTAGGATAGTTAGAGCTTTAGCACCAAGATCCGCAGCAACACCGTAGATACCAGCTGCTTCCATATCAACACCAAGGATGCCTAGCTTTTCCATTTTTTCGAAAAGGTCAGCTTCTGGAGTGTAGAAAAGGTCAGCAGAGAATACGTTACCAACTTTAACTGGAACTTCTTGTGCACGAGCTTGGTTTACAGCTTCTTCTAGAAGACCGAAATCAGCGATAGCAGCGAAGTCATGGTTGTTGAAACGAATGCGGTTTACTTTTGAGTCAGTCGATGCGCCCATACCGATAACAACGTCCATTAGTTTAACGTCGTCACGTACCGCACCACAGCTACCTACGCGAATAACGTTTTTCACGCCGTATTCAGCGATAAGCTCGTGTACGTAGATGCAGCATGATGGAATACCCATACCGTGACCCATTACAGAAACTTTCTTACCTTTGTAAGTGCCTGTGTAACCAAACATGTTGCGAACGTCACAAACTTGCTTCACGTCATCAAGGAAGGTTTCTGCAATGTATTTTGCGCGAAGCGGGTCGCCCGGCATAAGTACAGTTTCTGCGAAATCACCAGCTTGAGCATTAATATGAGGTGTAGCCATGGTCGTTCTCCAAAGTTTTAACGGTAATTATAGGAACAGGATTTATTAATTACCGTTTCTGTTGAATTGAATTCGTTTTGTTGAGGCAATATTAGCGAGTTAAAACGAGGCTCCGTGAGATGTTTGTCACAAATTTGCTCTGCCTTTAAAGTAATATTCATATAGATAACTAAATATGTTGAAAGTTTAGAGGCAATCGATTTTGTATGGTTAAATTTCGCTATGTCTGGAGGGAAAATGATGAATAAAGGCCTGTTGCATATCAGTTTGGAGCAACAATACGTTGTCGCGACGTTTGATCAGCGATAATCTAAACTTTGATAAAAGACAAACCAAGGAATTGTATGTCGTATTGCGCTAACTTGACGCCTTTGCTCGCTATGAAAACACAACTGCGCAAGATCGCTTTGCTTACTGTGAGAAAGACTTTGTTCCCTCTGGTTACAACTCTACTCGTAGGCGCGATGATTCCGTCGTGGGTGTCTGCTGCAACTTTTGAGTTGCCACCAAAAGAAAGTCGCATTGTCGGAAGAATACAACAACATGAAGTGGCTGCGGGCGAAACGTTGGCCATCATTGCTAAGCAATACGATATTGGTTTTCTCTCTTTAATGGCGGCAAACAAAGGCGTCGATCCTTTTCTTCCTGCTGAAGGTTACGTATTAAGTATTCCTAGCCGCTTGATTCTGCCGGATACACCGAGAAAAGGCATTGTGATTAACCTTGCCGAGTTGAGGCTGTACTACTTTGAACCTGAGAAAAATCAGGTGCATGTATTTCCTGTTGGTATTGGTCGAGTGGGGCGAGATACGCCTGAGATGATCACTAAGATAAGCCAAAAAAGACCCAACCCGACCTGGACGCCTCCAAACTCAATTCGTAAAGAGTACTTAGAGAAAGGGATCGAGTTACCAAGAGTCGTTCCTGCTGGGCCGGAAAACCCTCTGGGCGAGTATGCGTTGCGGCTTGCTTATGGCGCTGGTGATTATCTGATACACGGCACCAATAAAGATTTTGGGATTGGCTTGCGAGTCAGCTCCGGCTGTATCCGCATGGAACCTAAAGATATTGAGTGGCTTTTTGCACAGGTTAGTCGTGGTGAGCAAGTCACAATAATCGATGAGCCTATTAAAGTGTCTTTAGAGCCAGATAGAAGTGTGTTTGTTGAAGCTCACGAACCATTGACGCGAAGCGACGGCTCTAAGAAGTTATTGCAAATCCCCGTTGAATTAAAATGGTGGCTTGAAGATGCAGACCTACCAAATTCAAAAGCGAAAGCGGTGATATTTGCTCAAAATGGCGTACCTGTTGAAATTGCACCGCCTGTGATTGAGTTTTAAAAACGAACCATCCCTCAATAAAAAACGCCACCTCTAAAAGAGGTGGCGTTGTCAATTTACTGCATGTATATACGTCTTTTGAAATCTACAGCCTAATTGAGCTTCTATCTCAATTACTTAGTGTAAGACTCAGCAATGTTATCGATACGGTCGTTAGCACGATCCGCTTCTTCTTTTGCTGCCATAGCGGCTGCAGATGCTTCTTGAGCCTTCATTTCAGCGGCAGCTTTGTCACTCTTAAGCGCTTCAACTTCGCTGCTTAGTTCAGCAACTTGGTTAGTCAATTGATCCATTTCTGACATTGCAGCTTTTTCTGGCTCAGAAGAACAACCTGCTAAAATGAAAACTGAGGCTGCAGCTGCGATTAACGTCTTATTCATAAGAACTCCTTGCTTATTTATCATCAAAAGATGCGCTATACATTCTTTATCATATAGTCGCTTCATTAATGATTGTAGCGACTAATTTTTTAACTGCAAAAACAATAACTAAAGAAATTGCTAAATTTTTGAGGTAATTAGCTAAGCATCACGTTCTGTCTCATTTATGAGATGGTGAAGTTAGAATCGATTTTTATCTTATTTGTAAGGCCTATCCCTTTAGTGTCAATGCATACAATATACTAGGCAACTTGAGATATAAGGATAAATTTACTGTGATCTCTATCCTTATAAAGTACTTTCGCGGTATCATGTCACGTTAAATTAATTTTATTCAATACCATCAAGACTGGAGAGTCCTTTGCACTTTAAAGATTTAGGCTTAGACAACCGCTTACTGAAGAACTTAAAACATTACGACTTCAAGAAAGCGACAGAGATCCAATCAAAAGCGATCCCTGTTGCTATTGCCGGTAAGGATCTATTGGCTTCATCAAAAACGGGATCAGGAAAAACGTTGGCGTTTGTGTTGCCGATGATACATAAAGCATTAAAAACAAAAGCGTTTTCTGCTAAAGATCCTCGTGGTGTAATTTTGGCTCCTACTCGTGAGCTAGCGAAGCAAGTTTACGGCGAGCTGCGTAGCATGCTTGGTGGTCTGTCTTACGAAGCGACACTTATTTTGGGTGGTGAAAACTTTAACGACCAAGTTAAAGCTCTGCGTAAGTACCCTCGTTTTATTGTTGCAACTCCAGGTCGTCTTGCGGATCACCTTGAGCACCGTTCACTGTTTTTAGATGGTGTTGAAACGCTAATCCTTGATGAAGCTGACCGTATGCTGGATTTAGGCTTTGCTCCTGAATTACGTCGTATTGCGAATGCAGCTAAACACCGTCGTCGTCAAACGTTGATGTTCTCTGCGACACTTGATCACGCGGAAGTGAACGACATTGCAAATGAAATGCTAGATTCGCCTAAACGCATCTCAGTGGGTGTTTCTAACGAACAGCACCTTGATATCACTCAGAAATTCTACCTTTGTGACCATCTCGATCATAAAGAAGAAATTTTGGATCGTGTTATTGAAGAAGCTGAATACCGTCAGGTGATGATCTTCACAGCAACTCGCGCTGATACCGACCGTCTGACGGAAAAGCTGAACGAGAAGAAGCTTAAAGCGGTTGCTCTAAGTGGTAACCTAAACCAAACGCAACGTAACGCGATCATGAGCCAATTTGAGCGCGCGGTTTACAAGATTTTGGTAACTACTGATGTTGCTTCACGTGGTATTGATATTCCAAACGTAAGCCACGTTATTAACTTTGATATGCCTAAACATACGGAAGAGTACGTGCACCGTGTTGGCCGTACTGGTCGTGCGGGTAACAAAGGTGATGCAATCTCTTTGGTTGGTCCAAAAGACTGGGACAGCTTCAAGCGTGTTGAGCTTTACCTTCAACAAGATCTTACTTTCTCTGTGCTTGAAGGCTTGAAAGGTAAATTCAAAGGCATTAAGCCACGCAAACCTGCTGTTGCTAAAGGCGGTCCTGCGAAGAAGAAAACAAACACTCAAGCTAAGAAAACGCCTAAGAAACCGGTTAAGCGCGATAAGAGCTTCCACAAGAATGTGGCAGTGGGTGATAGCGTGTTTATCCCTAAGAAGAAAGTTGCGCCAAAAACTGACGACGAGTAATCAACTCGCGTGCGTTAGAAGCTAAGGTTTGCTAAAACCGAACTGTATAAAAGCTAACGTAAATAAAAACCGCCGGTGATGGCGGTTTTTTTGTATCTGTACTTTGCTTAAGCTTTAACTTCCGGTATTTACCGGCGGTAATTTATGATACTGAAGAGAGCTTCCTAGCTAGAAATCAAACGTTGAGAACGAGTACGTTAAGATATGGTCTGCGATGTATTTGTGAGTGGCAGTCGTTGGGTGTGTCACTCCCCAGAAGACATAGCTGTCTGATCCGTACTCTGCGCAATCATTAGTTAAGCTGTGACTTTTTAGGTAGTCGGCTGCTGAGCTTCTATTGATATTAAGGCAGGCATCACTCGCGTTTCGAAAGCCATGTTGCTCTGGATTATCGGTAATGCTGGCGAACAACGCACTCGCATCGAACAACACCACGTTTTTACCCATGCTTTGGTAATACTCGGCCTGCGTCTTGATGAATTGATTGAACTCTAGAATCTTGCCACGAACCTTAATTATCTCTTGTTCAGTTGAGTATTTGAATTGAGGGGCTTTGGTTGCATCGGGCAAGGTGAACAGCAGGATATTGTTTGCACCAGATTCCGTTAAGCGGATCAAAGCGCTGCTGAAATCAGCCTTTACATCAGCCACTTCTCGGTTGTAGTTCATAAAATCATTGAGGCCAAACTCTAAAGTAAACAACGAGTTTTCTGGACGGTAGTTTTTGGCGACTTTCATATAGGTTAAGTAAGAGGTGACTTGGTCATATACTCCGGTTAATGCGACGTATTGATTGGTGCCAGCAGCCCCACCTACTGCCCAATTATAAAGAGGGAGGTCTTTTGCTTTTGCTAAATACTCTGTCCAGACTAAACCGTTAGAGAAGTGCCCTAAAAACCATGAGTTAGCGTTCGGGAAAACCCATTGAGAACCGTTAAATAGGTTACCGGTGTCTGAAAGACTATCTCCGAAGGTGACGATACGGTTGATGGTATTCGCTTGGACAACGTTGTCATTTGTCCAAATCGAGTGGTTATAAGAGAAGCGATTGTCTGCGGCAAAGTAAGTGATGTCTGCGACGTCATTTTGGATGTCGAGCGTTTCTTCACAACGCTGCTTGATTTCAGATTGGGGAGCGTCACTGTAGAACATATTTTTGAAGGAAATAGAAGACCACCAATATCCATTGATCGTGTAGTAATCACCATTTTCATTTTTTGCCCATTTCCAGTCGGTGGCTGGAGAGTCATGTGAGGCATCGGTTCGATACCAGCATCGAACATAAGAATAGGTCTCTGAATCTTGTGTACTCAGTACTTGTGCGGATGTAATTGATTCAGGTGTCGGTATTGCATCTTCAGCAGCATAAGCGCCAAAAGGCAGGGTTAACGCGAGTATAAAAGCTGTATTTCTCATCACTGCATTCTCTTGTTGTATTTAGATAAGCCAAACAAACCGTTTTTGCTTGTGACGGTTTTAATAACTGAATTGCTAATAACTGGTATGACCTATATCTAAAACCAATAACTTTCGTCAATACATTCAGCTTGTTAGCGGCTCATAACTGGCATCAGTGTCAAAGTTTCAACCGCTTTTTGAGTGAAAAATAGTGGCATCGAAGTGAGCTAGCCAATATCTAACATTTGATTTTAACGAGCTATCGCAGGCAAACACGTCGTCATTGATCGGTACGGGACGATTTGTCTATTGAATGCTTAATTGAAAACGTTATCAGCAGGGTGATAAATAAATTTCAATTTAATCAATGATTTAATTGTTCTTTATTTAAAGCTATGTTGCATTTCTAATGTTCATCACAATTGTTTAATTAAAGCTCTATATCACAAAGATCAAGTTGCCACTTTTTATTTTATAAAATAAGCATCTATGTTTTTCCTTACTCATCAGAGGTCTAATCTGTTTAAGGAAAGAGCATTGAAAAAGATATTAATTTGGACGATAGCCTGTCTATCCAGTTTTGGCGCTTATGCCGGAACAAGCGCATCGGCATTAGAGGTCAGTGGATACACACAAACGAAATACCCCATTATGTTGGTACATGGTCTGTTTGGTTTCGATACATTAGCGGGTGTCGATTACTTCTATGGCGTACCTGAATCCCTAACCAAAGATGGTGCGAGCGTCTATGTAGCGCAAGTATCAGCGACCAATAGCTCTGAAGTACGTGGCGAGCAATTGTTGGCTCAAGTTGAAACACTGTTAGCCGCGACAGGGGCAAGTAAGGTGAACCTAGTTGGTCACAGCCACGGCGGACCAACAGCGCGCTATGTAGCATCAGTACGTCCTGATTTGGTTGCTTCGGTGACGAGCATTGGTGGTGTTCATAAAGGATCTAAAGTGGCAGACCTTGTTCGCGGGACGGTATCTGAAGGGTCAGTTTCAGAAGGTATCGCGGTTAAATTGGCTGGTGGATTGACGGCGCTGATCAACCTGTTATCTGGTGGAACGGATCTTGACCAAGATGGCCTTGCGTCTCTTGAAGCGTTGACCACTGAAGGTTCGCTTGCATTCAATCAGTTTTACCCTGAAGGCGTACCAACGTCTGAATGTGGTGATGGTGAATGGCAAGCAAACAACGGTGTCTATTACTATTCATGGACAGGATCTTCCACTTTTACTAACCTTCTTGATCCTACCGACGGAGCGATGACAATCCTTGGCTTAGCATTCAATGAACCTAATGATGGTTTAGTGGGAGCATGCAGCGCGCATTTGGGCAAAGTGATTGGTGATGATTACAAGATGAACCACCTAGACGAGATTAATGGGTTGTTGGGCATCCATCATCTCTTTGAGACCGATCCCGTGACGCTATATCGCCAACACGCGAATCGATTGAAGTTGGCTGGCCTGTAGGTCGCACTGCCCAAAAGTTAAGATCATAAGGAAAATATAATGAAAAAGATCGCCATTTTGTCGATAACTACGATAGCCCTGATGAGCACAGCGGCGGTCTTTTTATATCTAAAGAACGAGGATACCAGTCCATATAATAACAACGAACACAGCGCTTCTTCATTGAAGGTTAGCTCTCAACAAGACACCGAAATCGACAATGCATCAGCCAAAGACATGATGGAATATTTCGTGTCAGGCAATACCGAATTAACCCTTGAAGATATCCGTGACAATATGGCAAAACACCACGAGCAATCACAGGTCGCGATCGTTGATGAGGCACTGTTTGCCAAATATCTTGAGTACAAGTCGGCACTGACATCATTAGATGTCCAATTTGATACCACCTCAATCTCCGCAGAGGACCTACGCGCACTGAATCAAGCTCTCCTCGATCTTCAAGCGCAGTTTTTCAGTGAGAGCGAGATAAGTATTTTGTTTACCCATGACAACAGAATGAGGGAAATCGCTTTAGAAAAGTTACTTCTGAAACAAGAAGGGCTAGACGAGCCGGAATATCAGCAAAGGCTTGAGTCTTATCTATCAGAACAGCCAGATTACGTTCAAACGAGCCATCAGAATCAGGTATTACTCCCACAGCTATCCAGTTCAGAAGGTCTAGACGAACAAGGTAAATACTTGAAGAGAAACGAACTGGTCGGCGAAGAAGCGACACAGAGGCTCGAAGCGCTTGATCAACAAAGGGCGGACTTTGATGGAGCTTTAGAAATTTACTTTGTTGAACGAAATGATATTTTGAATGATTCCGAACTCTCTGAAATTGAGCAACAAGAGACTATCGCACAGCTTCGGACTACGCATTTTCAGCCAGAACAACTTCGAAGAGTCGAAGCGATTGAAAGAATCAGAGCTGCTGAGAGCGATCACTAATCTCCAGCAATTAAAAAAGCCAACTACTGATGACTCAATAGTTGGCTTAATAATTAAGGTCTGTTACTGCACTCTAGATGTATTAAGTCAGTGCTTAAACCTTAAAGAAGCCTAACTGCTGCTTTTGTTGCTCTGCGAGGTTTGATAACTCTTGGCTTGCAGCAGCAGCTTGGGTAATGCCTGTTACGTTTTGGCTTACTAAGCTGTAGATGTTTGAGATATTGCGGTTAATGTCTGAAGTTACTTGGCTTTGCTCTTCTGCAGCAGAGGCGACCTGGGTATTAATTTCAGTGATATCCGTTACTGAGTTAGCAATGCCTGAAAGTGCAGAGCTTACCTCACCCGCAAGTGTCTGGTTATGTTCCAGCATAGACAGCGAACTGCTCATACTCTCATTTGCGTTACCAGATTGAACCTGCAAGCCTTCAATGATGGTTTGGATTTCTTTGGTCGAATCTTGTGTACGTGCTGCTAGCATTCTCACTTCATCAGCTACAACCGCAAAACCACGCCCGCTTTCGCCTGCACGAGCGGCTTCAATGGCTGCGTTAAGCGCAAGAAGGTTCGTTTGCTCTGAGATGCTTTGAATTACCTCAATGACGTTACCAATCTTCTCTGAGTGTTCTTTTAGCGTGCCGACAACGTTCGCTGCTTCACCAAGCTGAACTGCCATTTGCTCGTTTGCTTTGTTGCTCTCATTAAACAAGCTCATGCTGTGCGTTGCCATTTCGTCAGCTTGCTTAGACGCTGAGTCGGCTTGTACTGCATTTTGGTTGACGTGTGCTGCTGTGCTCTCAAGCTGGTTTACCGCAGAGGCAACTTGTTCTACTTCTTGTTTCTCTTGGTCTGAGTTAGCTGTTGATTGCGTCATTACAGCAGCCAATTCTGTTGATGCTGATGCAACTTCGATGCTGATTCGAGACAATGAGCTTACCGTCTCGCGCAATTGTTCAACAGACAGATTTACGTCTTGGGCAAGGCGTGATATTTCGTTGTCACCATGCTCTTCCGCTTTTACTAGCAGGTTACCTTTTGCCACTTCTCGCATGGTTTCCTGAATATTATTGATTGGTTTAACAATGATGCCAGCTAACGTCCAGCTAATAATAAGCGCAACAGATAGAATCACTAAAAGCCCAATGGTCGCAGTGTTAAGGGTGCTCGTGTGTTGCTGGCCATTAGTATTGACTTGTTGAGTCGCAAGCAAGTTTAACCTTTTAGATAGACTGTCGATTGCTTTTACCATGTCATTGCCGGCATGTCGGTATTGCTCAATCGCGGCTTGGTAGCGAGTATCAAAGTCAGAAGGTAGCACTGAATTGCCGTGCTTTGCCTTTAACAGGGGAAGCATGGTATTGCGTGAAAAGTTAACGTAGTGGTCCATCGCCTTGCTCATTGCTGCGACTTCATCTTGCATACCTGGCACTGTGTCTAATGAGCTCAGTAGGCGTGAGTTTTGATCGCGTTTTTGATTAAGCGTTTCAACGAGTGTGTTTACATCATCAGGGTTGAACAAGCTATAGATTGCTTTGATGCGCATGCCGTAACTATTGTCGACGATTTCGCTGAGTTCTTCTTTATGTAGAATGAGTTGATCTGTTGCTGTTGATACATCTTTAAATGCGTTTTCCAGCTTGTCACCACCGATGATGACACCCGTCAAAAGTAATACGACGGAAAAGAGTACTGGAATAAGAATTTGTATTTTAATTGATAAGCCACTGAGAAGTTGGCGCATGAATTGTCCCTCTATAAATAAGTAAATGAGCCGATGCAATTGCTTTTATTATAATTATCCCGTGATTCTAACTACTGAGAATGACAATTCAATCAGTAATACATTCGATTTAGATATATGCGATAGGTAATTGATAAATTACGGTTATTTATTGTGCAAAATGAGCGTTTTTCTTTATTTCTCTATGGTTTATCCGTTCTGGGTGGCTGTGCGGTAATTGGTAATATTCGGTGTTGGTGGAATGTTGAACGATTTGGGTTAAATAGATTGAAATAAATGTTTAACGTTTATGAGTTATTTAAATTTATTGCTTCAAGGTTATTTGACACGAAAAAAGACGAAAATAAATGTCAGCTGTCATATAGGCTTCAATTTAATGAAACACAACTGTCACATTTAGATTCTAAAGTGGGCACCGTTCAAGTTAAACACAACGGCAATAACGCCACTTAAGGAAATTTGTGATGAAAAAGACAGTTATCGGTGCAATCGCTCTTTTAGGTGCACTAACAGTGACTCCAGCTTCAGCTAAAGAAACTATTTCAGCAGTTGGTTCAAGCAGCGTGACGCCACTGATGGAAGTTTTCTCTGAAACATACATGAAAACGAATTCAAACGTATTTATCGAAGTACAAGGTCCTGGTTCGTCTGCTGGTGTTAAAGCGGCGAAGAACGGCAGTGCAGATTTAGGTATGTCTTCTCGTAACCTTAAAGATAGCGAGAAAGAAACAACTCTAGTAGAAGAAGTCGTTGCTCGTGACGGTATTGCCGTCGTGGTTAACCCTAAAAACGGCCTTGAAGGTCTAACGGCTGAGCAAGTAACGGCTATCTACAAAGGTGAAGTAACAAACTGGAAAGACGTTGGTGGTGCAGACAAGCCAATCGTAGCTATCACTCGTGATACAGCATCTGGTACTCGCGGTGCATTCGAAGACATCATGTCTCTTAAAATGAAGATTTCTGGCACGAAAGTATCAGCAATCTCTCAACGTGCTCAAGTTGCTAACGGTAACGGCGCACTAAAAACAATGGTTGCATCTAACCCTTACGCAATCGGCTACATCTCTTTAGGTACAGTAGATAACTCAGTAAACGCGCTTGCAATTGACGGTACTGAAGCATCTGTCGACAACGTTAAGAACGGTTCTTACAAAGTAGCTCGTCCTTTCCTAGTACTTTACAAAGAAGGTAAGCCTTCTTCTGAAACTCAAAAGTTCCTAGATTGGATGCTAACTGATGAAGCTCAGTCTCTTGTTGAAAACAAAGGCTACATCTCAGTTAACTAATCTGTATCTCAATTAATTAAATATTGCTCAGCCTACCTTTTCAGGCTGAGCCTTTTCTATCCCACTTCGAGTTAATTCGTGCGCTTAAACAGCGTGTTAAGGATTATCGATATGTGAGACTTGTTATGACCATCGCAACGAATAGTGAACAGCTTATGAATAGCGAAGCGACTCAACTGAAACGCGGCTTACGTAAAAAGAAGCGCGTAGATTGGAAAGAGCGTATTTTTCACGGCTTATTTCTTACAAGCGCAATCATCGGCATCGTATCCCTTGCTGTTATTGCTTTTTTCATCGTTAGAGAAAGTATCCCTGCGTTCCAGGAAGCGGGCCTATCGGGCATCGTTCTAGGGCAGAACTGGCTACCACCAGCACTTTACGGTGTCGCTACCATGATTGTGGCATCTGTCGTATCGACATTAGGTGCGGTAGTGGTCGGTGTGCCGATTGGTGTGTTAACGGCAATCTTTATTGCTGAAATCGCGCCAAAGCGTCTGGCGGACATCATTCGTCCTGCTGTCGAATTGCTAGCGGGTATTCCTTCGGTAGTTTACGGCTTCTTCGGCCTCGTTATTATCGTTCCCCTGATTCAAAACGTATTTCAAGTGCCTGCGGGTAACACGATTTTGGCGGGTATTATTGTTCTGGGTGTGATGATCCTTCCGACGGTAATTACGGTTTCTGAAACCTCAATCCGTGCTGTACCAAGAACGTACAAAGAAGGTTCTTTAGCGTTAGGTGCTTCAAAGATCTTTACCATCTTTAAGTTGCTCGTTCCGGCTGCTCGCTCAGGCATTATGACGGGCGTAATTTTGGGTATTGGCCGTGCTCTTGGTGAAACGATGGCAATCATTATGGTGATGGGTAATGCGCCGGCAATGCCTGAAGGTATCTTAGATTCAGCTCGTACACTAACCGCGAATATTGCGATTGAAATGTCTTACGCGAGTGGTATTCACGCAAGTGCGCTCTATGCGACGGGTGTTGTTCTCCTTGTTTTCATCATGTCTCTGAATGCAATTCTCCTTTACTTGAACCGTGAGAAGGCGAGGTAACATTATGTCTTTAGAAAATAACGTAGCACCTCAAGCTAATCCTACGAACTCGCAAGGTAAGACGATGAATAAAATCGCGTTGAAGAAAGCCCGCGCACGTAAAGACGCCGTTCTGAGTGGCTTTATATGGGCTGCTGCCGCGTTAACGGTGGGCTTCTTGTTCTGGATTATGTGGTACATCCTCTCAAACGGCTTACAGCATGTTGATTGGAATTTCATCACAGATGACTACACGCGAACGGGCGATGAGCACGGTATTTTCCCGATGATCATTTCGACAATCTACATGGTTATTGCTTCGATAGCTGTTGCGGCGCCTCTTGGTATCATGACGGCAATCTACCTGACTGAATACGCCAAAGTAGGCAGTCGCTTAGTTAAGATCATTCGATTTTGTACCGAGTCATTAGCAGGTATTCCGTCAATCATCTTCGGTTTGTTTGGTATGACATTCTTCGTGGCCATTTTAGGTTTAGGTTTCTCTATCCTATCGGGTGCGTTGACACTGAGTATCTTGATTCTTCCTGTGATTATTCGTACTACTGAAGAAGCGTTGATGGCCGTTTCTCAAACGTATCGCGAAGGCTCATATGGCTTGGGTGCTTCTAAAATCTACACAATCTGGCGTTTGATTCTACCAAGTGCAATGCCGGGTATTATCACTTCAGTTATTCTGAGTATTGGTCGTGTTATTGGTGAATCAGCGCCAGTATTCTTGACCGCAGGTATGGTTGCTCGTATTCCAGATTCATTATTGGATTCTGGCCGTACATTAACCGTTCACTTATATAAGTTAACGACGGAGCTGTTTACCATTGAAGAATGGAATCAAGCATACGGCACAGCAACAGTACTGATTGTTCTTGTACTGCTGATCAACACTCTCACTAAGTTGATCGCAAGACGTTTTAATACTGCAACTTACTAAGCAGGGTTTTCTAGAGCCAAATGAGCACCTAAAACAAACACAGTACAGACTTTGACGAATTACGAGATTACCAATATGAACAAATTTAATATTAAAGACCTAGACCTTTTTTACGGCGACAACCAAGCGCTTAAATCAATTAACCTACCCGTGCCAGAGCGCCAAGTGACCGCTTTGATTGGCCCGTCTGGTTGTGGTAAATCAACGCTATTACGTTGCTTGAACCGAATGAACGATCTTATTGAAGGTGTAAAAATCACCGGCCTTCTTGAGATGGATGGCGACAACATCTACGGCAATATCGATGTGGCTGATCTACGTATTAAAGTCGGTATGGTTTTTCAAAAGCCAAACCCATTCCCAATGAGCATCTATGAAAACGTGGCATACGGACTACGTGCTCAAGGTATCAAAGACAAAAAGCACATTGATGAAGTGGTTGAAAGTTCACTTCGCGGTGCGGCGCTTTGGGACGAAGTGAAAGACCGTCTGAAAGCACACGCATTCGGTTTGTCTGGTGGTCAGCAGCAACGCCTGTGTATTGCTCGCACTATCGCAATGCAACCAGACGTGATTTTGATGGATGAACCTACTTCAGCACTTGATCCCATTGCGACTCATAAAATTGAAGAGTTGATGGAAGATCTGAAGAAGAACTTCACTATCGTTATCGTAACGCACTCTATGCAGCAAGCCCGCCGTATTTCAGATCGCACGGCTTTCTTCCTAATGGGAGAGCTTGTAGAGCACAATGAAACCAGCGTTATCTTCAGCGAACCCAAAGATGATCGTACTAAAGGTTATGTCAACGGTGACTTTGGCTAATTGTTTAATTGATAACGTGGTCAACACCACTAACTGAAACGCAGGTTAGATAATCGATTCGATTTACAGAATTATCACTATAACTATAAGCGATGGAAGTTTTGCCCCACTTTAGGTGGGGCTTTTTTATGCGGTTAAAAAGCATCACATGTCGACGAAATTTTGGGCAGGAAATCCCATTTTTGTAGTCCTTCTCATGCTTGTGATAATGCAAAAGGTCAAATTGCGATCCACTTAACATCTCATTTTTAGTTATATTGATTGCATATCTAGGCTTCTGTATTTTTGCGTTATTCTTATTAGCCAATGGACCAACGCCGTGCATGTTAAAGCCTTTGCAAAACAGATATCTGCTACGCGTGATCACCGTTTATTGGCTGAGTCTCTGTTTGACTATCTGATTAAAATGCTTAGTCCCCAAGGGATCGGAATATTTGCAGAACCAATACCAGAAAGCGACTCGTTACCGTTGTTTTCCTACGGTGAATTAACCTCTCTTGATCATTACCCTTCTACATTTTGGCCATGGGTTTCACAGTTCGACACTGCTGACGGTGTGTTACCGATGTCGCTCAATACCTGTAAGTGGGAGCACAGTAAAGCGCTTGGTGGAGAGTCGTTCATCATGATGCTCGACAACGCACCTGCCTGTAGAACTTATTTAATTCTTCAAAATTGCATCGCAGAAAAAGTTAATCAAACCTTTGACCAAGGGCTGGATGGCCTTCAACTGGCGGCAGCTCGCTGGCAGTGTATTCGCGCAGAAAAAAATGCAGCTATCGAGATTAAGCATAGGGATACACGCGAAGCGCAATATCTTGATGAAATTAAGCTTCGAGAGTTGTTTGTCGAGAATATGAAATTGGTTCATCAGGTGGCGTTAGAGCTCTCGAACCCCGAATCATTGGATGCACTCTACAAAGCATCGGTAGAGGCAGTGCGCGATAGACTGGGTTTTGATCGCGCCATATTTATGTTGCTTGATATGAAAAAGCGTTGCTTTAGTGGCACCTACGGCACCGATGAGCAGGGAAAAACCAACAGTGAACATCACACCCAATATGACCTACATCAGCTTGAATCGGAATATATTGAGGCACTGTCTGACAACCACACTAACTTGGTCGTTATTGAACATGCTCCACTCTACACTGAAGGCAAGGTCGTAGGGCAAGGGTGGAATGGCATGCTTATCTTGCGTGAAGGGGATAAACCCGTTGGTTGGATTGCCATGGACAACTACATTCACCGCTCGCCAATTACCAGTTATCAAAAGCAGATGCTTGAATCGTTCGGCTCTCTGCTGTCTCAGATATACATTCGTAAACGCCAAGAATTGAACATTCGAATGCTGCATTCGAGTATGGTTGAGTTGTCTCGCTGCGATAGCGTCAGTGCTGTGTGTAAGTCCGCCGTCAGTTTTGCTATTCAGCATTTAGGCATTGATCGGTTAGCCGTTTTCCTAACCGATAAAAATTGCAGTTACATGCAAGGTACTTGGGGTACCAATATAAAAGGCGATATTGTCGATGAGTCTTATTATCGCTCCGAACTGGTAGAACGCGACATTGTGTCTTCAGCTCGCACTTACCCTAACCAAGTCGCTTTTGAAGAATCAGTCCCTATTTATCATGATTACAATATTGTCGGGGTTGGTTGGACGGCAATGACGATGATCACCACCAATACGGGTGAGCCGATTGCGTTTATCGCTGCGGACAATTTGCTAACACGAAGCCCTTTAACTTCACAACTGCGTGAAGTGATACGTATCTTCGCCTCTAGCCTTGCTGAAGTCTTGCAAAGAACCATGGCGCAAGAGGAGATCAAAAAGCTCAATGAAACCCTAGAGCAAGAGGTAAGCAAGCGAACTCAAGAGCTGGAAAGTGCGAATGAACAGCTAGATGTGATCTCTAAACTTGATCCGCTGACTCGTCTTGGTAATCGCCGTATGCTGTCACAAGTTTTAGATGATTTGAATTGTGAGGAGCAAGGTGTATTTGCTACGCAGAATGAGGTCACCTTTGGGTTAATTCTTGTCGACCTTGACCATTTTGGTTTGTACAACAGTGTCTATGGCCATACTGAGGGGGATGTCGCTTTACGTGCCATTGGCAAGATACTGAGCACTCATGTTTACGGTGATCAAGAAACCTTCTGCCGTATCGGCGGTGAGGAGTTTATGTTGTTGATGATCGACACCAATCACACTGATACAAAGCAGCGTGCAGAATCGATTCGACAAAGTATTGAAGATGCAAAAATTCAACATTGTGAAAGCAGTACTAGCCCATATTTAACCGCGTCTGTAGGTTATGCATCGATAACTGCGGATCAGCGTCAGTTCGATTTTGATTTGTTGTATAGCAAGGCTGATAAGGCTTTGTATAAGGCGAAAGATTCGGGACGAAATACGATTGTCTCTGCTTTGAAGCGGAGAAAGATTGCGACTACGCTTTCTTAGTTCTTAGATTTTTACTTAAACTTCTTATTAAATCGCTCCGATTTGGCTTTCTCGCTACTCTTACCTTCTCAAAAACGAAGCCGTGGTAATCAAAGATGATTGCCACGGCTTCGGTCTGTTATTTACTACGATTGATGTAATTAGAGTTTCTCTAGTGTGCTTTTATTCGTTTTACTAGAGATACGCTTTGGTTTCTTAATCGTATTGATTGCCACTTTAGGATCCCATACTTGGCTTGCTGAATTGGTTTCACCATAGAGACTCTGATTGAGCTTCGTTAGCTCGACTTCAATTGCCTCTAATGTTTCATCACTTAAGTCTGGATTTTCTGTTTTCCATTGCTCAAGCAGGGTTCTGGTTATTACACCATCTTTCGCTTTCAGCGCCTCAATAAGAGCGTCTGCCGTATCTGATTGATGTGGAACTGGGCGTTTTGGTTTTACTGCTGCACCGCGGCGTGACCAGAAGTAGAAAGCCATCACTGAGCTAATCACCCACAAGGCTGCGAACAGAGCAGTGAGATAAGGCCAGAACCCCGGGCTATCAACAGTCACAACTGTCGGGCTGACTTGCGGGGCTGGTGCTGTAGTTGGGGTGGGGCTAGAAGTCGCGCGGTCGCTAGCTTGTACCGACAATTCTAAGCCAAGTGCTTTAGTGGTTTTTTCCGATTGAGTATCGGTGCTGAACCAAGTCTGAGACACATCAGGAAGCGAGATATTTCCAGCCTCTTTCGGAATCAAGACTTGCTTATAAACCACCACAGAATCACCAGACTGGGTTGTGCCAAATTGCGGTTTCTCTTCATAAACACGTATCGATTTAGGGTAGGTGATGTTCAGTTTCGGCAGTTGGTGTTGTGTTAAATTACTCGCCGTCATTGTGATGGTGCGAGTTAGAGAATCGCCCGCTTCCAATTCAAAGCTCTGCTTATTGTTATCGAGACCATTGCTGTCAGTTAGCTCATTGCCTTGGCTGTCTGACCATTTCTGTAGCAGCTTGAAGTCAGAGGTTGGTAACCACTCACCTTGATAGCCTTTTGGTACAGGATTGACGGTGACATTCAAGCTTTCAACAGGCGTATCGAGCTGGAAAAGGCGAGTTTTGCTTGAGTTGTTGGTTGAGTAAACAACAGCCCCTGTTAACTTAGGGCCAAGCAGTTCAAATTGCCCTGCTTTTTGCGATGAGATGCGAAAGGACTGCTGAACAACCGTCACTTCTTTTCCGTTGATAACGTCTTGAAACTGTTTCGACTCACCGA
Source organism: Vibrio tasmaniensis (assembly GCF_024347635.1). Taxonomy (NCBI): domain Bacteria; kingdom Pseudomonadati; phylum Pseudomonadota; class Gammaproteobacteria; order Vibrionales; family Vibrionaceae; genus Vibrio; species Vibrio tasmaniensis. Next base: position 437,769 of record NZ_AP025511.1, on the reverse strand, counting down.
TGGGTTCCACGTCCAAATTTGATGAGTTTGGTAGAGAAATTTGGGGATCTTGTAATCTTCTTGGATCTGCTTTGATGATGAGCTTTACATCAAGCTCGGCGACTTCTTGTGGATATAAGATGTTTTTGCTGAGATTTAATTGGAACTCCGCCATATCACTCTGCTTTGGAGCGGCTTTATTAATCGAAACGTTGATGGTGATAGGTTGGGTTTTGGCACCTTCAATATCAAAGCTAGGTATTTCTAATCGGCCTAATCGAAGTGGGGCAAGGGTGATATTCCATTCGCTAGATACGGTGCGACTGCCATTGACGATTCGCATCGATGAGCCAAAGTTTGGTCTACCAACATAGAAATCCTGCTGGAGAGCCGTTAGATCTAGAGCATCCGAAGAGACCTTTTCATCGGTTGCGACTCTAAGTAGGAACACTTCATCTTTAGTGACACTGTTTTGTGAAACGCTCGCAACGGCAGTTGCTGCCAATGCAGAGAAGGACGAGAAGGCGCCCAACAACAAAGTCAGGAGTATTGAGAAAAATGGCTTGTTTAAAGATCGCATGGTTACCACTTTTTGTTTTGGTTGTTAGGAGCACTTTTTTGGCGTGCTTGTAGAATCATTTGTGCTTTAAGCAGTTGGCTCGGATCACGGGCGCTTTCTACTTGCTCAAGCTTTCGCATATCCGGATCACTCGATAGCGGCTTATCTGAGGTTTGTGTTACAGCTTGTTGAGCATCGTCTTCACCTTTTTCACTTGAAGCTTGTTGTGCGCTCGCACTTTGAGGTGTCGACTCATCTTGCTTCTGTTCTTGTGACTGCTCGGCTTTACTTGGTTGCTTAGACTGTGCTGCTTGCTCTTTTTCTTCCTCACTGGCGTTTACATCCGGTTGCTCTTTAGCTTGCCCTTGGTCTGTGCTTTGAGATTGGCTGTCAGCTTGGTTCTGCGAGTTTTCATTGTCTGCCGAACTTTGCTGTTGATCCGACGACTCTTGCGAAGAATCATTTTGCTGACCTTGCTGACCTTGCTGACCTTGCTGACCTTGCTGACCTTGCTGACCTTGCTGACCTTGCTGACCTTGCTGACCTTGCTGGTCTTTGGATTCAGAATCGCTTTGCTGTTGCTGTTGCTGTTGCTGTTGCTGTTGCTTCTGAGCTTGTTCGACAATCTCTAAGTTCTTCTTCGCATAAGCATGTTCAGGGTTGCTTTCGAGAATACGTTGATACTCTTCAATCGCTTGGTCGTACTTGCCTTGCTTTGCTTGGGCGTTAGCAAGGTTGTAGCGAGCGTCTTCCCCAGAAAGGCGTTTCAGCGTCTGTTCGGCCGCTTCGAAATCACCGGCTTTGTATTGCGCAATGCCTTTCCATTCTTGCTGTTTGAACTGTTCTGCGGCTTGTTGAAAGTCCTCATCTTGATAAAACTGATAACCGACTTGATCATCGGTTTTCCAAGGATTCGCAAACGCAGTATTCGGCTGGCTGAACGATACAAGCACAGCTAAGCCACACCAAATGACCCCTTTTCGAAACAGGCCAAGTGCAGGAAGTAGCAGAAACGGCAATAACCAGAAACCGTTGTTGACTCTGGCGTTGAGTGAGTTATGGGTTTTAGTCACTTCTGATGTTGTCGCAACTCGGTCGAGATAACTCGCGATGTGCTCAACGTCTGAGTTATTAAATTGCACCTCGGTGAATGTGCCACCAGAGCGACGAGTCAGGTCGCGCATATTGCTTATGTTGGTTTTCGCAACCACGGTTTGCCCTGAGTCAGTTTGAAGCATTGAGCCTGTTGGCAAAGAGATTGGTGCGCCACTTTCTGTGCCTACAGCCAAGACTGATAACGTCCAATTGCTGCCAGAGAGTAGCGAATCGATATCTTTTTTCTCTTGAGCATCAATATCATCAGCAATGAGCACTAGGTCGCCTTGGTAGATATGAGCGCGAGTCATCATCTCAATCGCAAGCTTAACTGCCGATGCTGCATTGCCGCCTTGGAAGGGCATGATATCCGGAGAGAGATTAGGGACGAGGTTCCTGATGGTGTTGATGTCAGACGTTAACGGACTGATGGTGTAAGCATCACCTGCGTAGGCCACCATACCAGTCAACCCTTCTTGCCATAATGAGAGCAGATCCAGAGCCTTGTATCGCGCCTGTGTTAAACGGTTTGGTTTAATGTCAGTGGCATACATAGACATCGACATATCCATGACCACAACTCGCGCCTGCGTTTTTTCAAAGCTCGGCTGTTCATTGTTTTGAAAGCTTGGTCCGGCTAACGCAATAACACCGGCCAACCACCAAACACCGAAATAAGTGCTGCGGTTTTTCGTTGGCTTGCTCGATTCAGGTGCCAAATAACGGGCGATGTGTGACGCCAATAACCCTTGCTTCGATTGTCTTTTGCTAAGCCACCAAATAGCGGGCAGCACGGCAAGCGCCAAGAACCAATATGGGTAGATAAAAGTAAAGTTAGACATTGTTTCTCCTAATGGCTAACAGCATAAATGCGAAGAACATTGCCGCAGACAGTGGCCAGACAAACCATTCTTGTTGTGGTCGCCAGATCTTAGTGGCGTTCGTCACAGGCTCTAACTGATTGATGGTGTCGTAAATCATTGCCAACTCTTTGCTGTCACGCGCACGGAAGTATTGACCGCCAGTGCGTTTAGCGATTTCCATTAGCGTACGTTCATCCAAGTCTTGAGCGGTATTGACCTTACGAGTCATGAATAACTCTTTGACCATCATCTCGCCGGCACCGACACCGATGGTGTAAATCGTCGCGTCGTATTTCTTGGCAATATCTGCGGCTTCTAATGGATCTAATACCCCTGCGGTATTACTGCCATCACTAAGCAGGATCATCACTCGTTGAGGAGCGTTGCTGTCGACAAAGGTTTTGGTAGCGAGGCCAATACCATCACCAATCGCAGTTTGAGTACCAATCAGCTTTAACACCGCTTGATTGAGCTGTTGTGAAAGCGTACTTCTGTCTAGCGTAAGCGGCGTCTGCAAGTAGGCGTGATCGGCAAATAGCACAAGCCCAACTCGGTCGCCTTTACGGCGCTCAATAAAGTCACTCAATACTCGTTTCACAGCCGACAAGCGGTCGATATATTCGCCATTGAACTGCATGTCTTCTTGGCTCATAGAGTAGGATAGGTCGACAACCAGCATCAAATCACGATGCTTCGGCTGAAACTCAACAGGTTCGCCATACCAAACTGGACGCGCGCTTGCCGTTACTAGCAGAAGCCAAATAATCACTGACAACGTCTTTGGTAAGCGACTGCTCGGTGTTTTGGTATGGCTGTCTTTGGGCAAAAATGGAAGCCTTAGAGCACTGCTTGATTCTGACTTTGGTGAGAACAAGTAAACAAGGAGTGGTAATGGCGCTAGGAAAAACATCCACCACCAAACAAACTCGATGTTTAGTAAGCTCTTGCTTAGAAACATAGTGCTTAGAAAACCAAAGCTTAAAAGATCACTCATAACGACCTCGCTTTGGAGGAAGGGCTTTACGAAGCCAAGTTTCGCAGTCATTAACCAATTGCTGTTGTGCCTTTTTCTGTTCGTTGCCCATTAAGGCTGTATCTTGATAAAGCGACTGTTGCCATTGGGCTTGTTTTTCTACAAACAATGGATTTTTTAATTGCGCATCTAAGAACTTCAACCAATCATCACCCGCTAAGCCTGCGACCTTTTCGCGTGGGAAATAACTCAGCGCTGCTTGACGAACGATGTCTTGAGCAGTGCTCGGAGACAAGGCATTTGAAGACTGGCTGTTATGCAAGCGAGCAAGGGCTTCTTGCTTCGCCTGTTGATTGATTTGTCTGCGTTTTACCATGAAAAACACCAAGGCGATCAGAGCGGTGGCCGTGATAATCAATGCCCACCAACCCCACGCTAAAGGCCACCAAGTCGGTGCGTCTGGTGCAATGACAGGGCTTAAATCTAAGGGCTGATTCATGACTGAGCTCCTGATATCTGGCTCATCAATGGCTGCGCACTCGACAGAGAGCTATAAGGTATCGCGAGAGATAAACCAAGTTTCTGCAACTGCTTCTTCTTTAATGAAAACGCATGGTTAAGTTTTTCCTTTTCTTTATTCGAGGAGAAGTTAAACCATTGAGTTTTACTGCCATCCGTCACTTGTTTAGATCCCTTGTAGGCGGTTTCACCTTGCTCTAGCGGATCGTAGAAATGCACCAAGCGTACTCGGTTGTGCCTGCGAAGTTGGCTGACAAGTGAGTAGTCACTTTCTTGGTAACGCACAAAGTCACTGAGGATAATAATATCGCTGCCTTTTGGGCAAAGGTGCTGAAGAGATTTGAGCCCTTTGTCGAAGGTGGTGCTATTGAAAGCTTTGCTATTATTGTCTTGGCGAGTGAGCGCTGCATTATTGATTTCTATGACTTTCTGAAGAATGCGTAATGGCACGTGAATACTCGCACTGGGCTTAATTTCAACGATCTCTTGGCCAGTATCAATCACAGCACCAATCCGGTCTTTTTGAGCGACGGTTAGCCAGCACAGTTGGCTGGCAAAGTGCGCGAGTTGAACCGATTTAAGTAACAAGGTTGAGCCGAAAATCATACTGCTCGACAGATCTAAGAACAAAATCACAGGCTGTTCTCTTTCTTCAGAAAACAGCTTGGTATGTGCCTTGCCTGTTCTCGCGGTTACGCGCCAATCAATGCTGCGGATATCGTCGCCCGCCTGATATTGACGAACCTCAGAGAAATTCATACCGCGACCTTTACGATTGCTCTCATGTTGACCGTTAAGTTGCGACCACAGGCTCTTGGCTGGAGGCAACCAGCGAACAGACTGCGCTTTGTATTGCAGCAGTTCGTCCAGGTTTAACGTGACGCCGTCACTATGGTTGGGTAATTGATTATTCATGCGCGAGTCACCTAGGCGCTACCAACCAACGAGATAAGGTGTGCGATCACTTGGTTTGCAGTGACCCCTTCAGCTTGTGCGTGGTAGCTGCGCAGTAGACGGTGGCGTAACACAGGGAATGCCATCGCTTGAACATCTTGTGGAGTAACATAGTCTCGACCAGCTAACCAAGCATGTGCGCGGGCGCAGCGGTCTAAAGCAATAGTCGCTCGTGGGCTGACCCCCATATCTAACCATTGATCAAGTTGGTCGCTGTATTGCTTAGGTTGGCGAGTCGCCATAACCAGTCGAATAATGTACTGCTCGATGGTGTCTGCCATGTGAATGTTGAGCACTTCTTGGCGCGCTTCAAAGATCGTTTGCTGAGATAGCTCTTGTGGCTGAGTTGATTCGTTGCCTTGAGCTTCACCGCGGTTGAGTCGCAGAATCTCGAGCTCACTTTCCATGTCTGGATAAGCCACTTCTAAATGCAGCAAGAAACGGTCTAATTGAGCTTCTGGTAGCGGGTAAGTACCTTCCTGTTCAATCGGGTTTTGCGTTGCCATTACCAAAAACAAATCGGGCAGAGCATAGGTCTTACGACCAGCGGTCACTTGCTTCTCAGCCATCGCTTCTAACATAGCGGCTTGCACTTTCGCAGGAGCACGGTTGATCTCATCCGCGAGAATTAACGAGTTAAAAATCGGGCCAGACTGGAAGGTGAACTCTCCCGTTTCTGGGCGAAATATATCGGTACCCGTTAAATCAGCGGGTAACAAATCTGGCGTGAATTGAATACGGTGGAAGTCTCCCTCGACACAGTCAGCCAATGATTTTACTGCGCGAGTTTTTGCTAGCCCGGGAGGCCCTTCAACGAGGATGTGACCATCGGCCAAAAGGGCGATCATCAGCTGCTTAACGAGCTCTTTTTGACCAATGATTTGAGACTCTAGATAGTTTTGAAGGACTTCGAAATTTGTTTTGTGCATTTTGGACTCTCTGGGTATCCATTTGATTTTTATTTTGAGTATTGGTCACTGATTACTAGGAAAAAGTTCCAGTACGTTTGCGGAATTTATTTTTTCAAAATTGGAATTATTTACAAGAGGTTAACGAGAAAAAACATCAAGCAGTAGTTTGTACCATACCAATCGCTTTTTATATATCAAAGCTTCAAGGCTCTGCCGTTATGCGTTGTTAGTGAAACTTAATTACTCAGATAACTAAAACGAATAGTTAACTCTCGGTGCATTAACCTTGCTAATTGTTTCCGCTTAAGAATAAAGGGTTTCGTCGTTTCACCATGTTGCAAATTTTTGCGAGATTCCACTCTAGTTTGACGAGGCTTGGCCGATACATAGCTGAGAGAGTGCATTACTGGTTGAAGTGCACCCAAAAAATCCTGTTCAGGATAAATAAATAACGAGCGATTCTTTTTAAAGGTCCAAATATGTTGAAAACTAACTCTCTGAGTATTAAGCAAAAAGTGGTACTCGGAATTACCTTCGCGGTTCTTGCATCAACGATGATTGTTGGTGCGATGGCACAAAAGCAAGCAAGAGATGTTTTGAGTCATCGATTAATCGATATTGAGCTTCCTGGAATGTTAGAGCGAATCAATGGTGAGATTGACCGTGAAGTCTCTCAGCTATTGTTAGCTGCAGAACAAATTGCTTCGAATGAATTCATTTCAGACGCTATCGAATCGACTGATCGCGATGCTGTGTTAGAGGACAAGTTGGTAAAACAGCTGAACAATGTTCGTAACCAATACCAGCTAAATGATGCTTCAGTCGCGAACCGTCAAACGGCTTACTACTGGAACCAAAATGGCTTCTTACGTCAACTCAATCAACAGCAAGATGGTTGGTTCTTTGGCTTTACGCAATCTGGCCAGAAGACAATGGTCAGTATGTTCCAAGAAGCGACTGGCGAAGTGAAAATGTTCGCTAACTACCAACAGCCTTCTGGTTTGGCGATGTCTGGCTTATCGAAATCGATGGGTGACATGGTAAGCCTACTAAATAGTTTTAAGATTGAAGATACCGGTTTTGTCTTCTTGACGAATAGCCAAGGTGATGTCCAAATTCATCGCGAGCGTTCGCTCGGTGATTCATCACTTCAACAACTTTACGGTCCTCAATCTAGCCAGTTGTTAAACAAGTCAGGATTTAACCTGATTACAACGGAGCATAAGGGACAAGAGCTGTTTGTCGCGAGTTTGTATGTGCCGTCAATGGATTGGTTCGTTGTTGGTGAAGTTCCGACGAGCGAAGTTTTTGCTGAGCTTGACGCAACGGCTAAACAGATGCTGTTCATGACCGCTGTTGTGGCGCTAATCTTTATTCTGATGGGCGTAGTGCTAGCAAACAGTATTACTCAGCCGATTAAACTTTTGGCTAAGCGATTCGGTGACCTTGGCGAAGGTGACGGCGATCTCGCTCAGCGTATCGAAGTGAAAGGCAACGATGAAATTGCACAGCTTTCAAAGGGCTTTAATGGATTCATCGAAAAGATTCACGAGTCGATGAAAGAGGTGTTCTCTACAAGCCAAGCGCTTCAAGTCGCTGCTGAGAGTGTTTCTAATAAGGCACACATCACCCACGACAATAGCCAAGAGCAACGAGATCAAACTCTTCAAGTAGTCGCTGCTATTAACGAAATGGGTATGACAATCAGTGAGATTGCATCGAATGCGGCAACCGCAGCGGAAACGGCAACGCAGGCTTCAGGTAATACTGAAGTCGGCCGCACTGTGGTTAATAAAGCAAAAGACGCGATCAGCCGCTTAGCACAAGACATCGAAAGTACAGGTCAAGTGGTAGAGCAGTTAGCTTCAACGACTCAAGACATTGGTTCTATTTTGGGTGTAATTCGTGACATCTCTGAACAAACCAACCTCCTAGCTCTGAACGCGGCTATTGAAGCTGCACGTGCGGGTGAACAAGGTCGTGGTTTTGCCGTTGTAGCCGATGAGGTTCGTAACCTAGCAAGCCGTACCGCAGATTCTACGGAAGAGATTCAGAAGATGATCAACCAACTGCAAAGTGATGCTAAAGATGCCGTAACGGCTATGAGTGCGGGTAAAGTGATTACACTTGAAGGCGTATCGGCGTCGGATGAAGCGGTGGATGTACTGGGTGGTATTTCAGACCGTATCGTTGATATCACTGACCGTAACACTCAAGTGGCAACGGCAACGGAAGAGCAATCAACCGTAGTTCACACCATCAACCAGAATATTGAAGAAATCAACGCGATTAACGAAGTGACGACTGGAACCGCTGAGCAGCTAGCTGAAGCGAGCCAAGAACTTCAACAGCTTTCTTCTCGCCTAGATAAGATGGTTGGTTCGTTTAAGCTTTAATAGCCAATAAACTTACAGAACTATAATTGGAGCCGGATTCATTTCACGTGAATCCGGTTTTTTTACGTCTGATATGTTTGTTCGTTTGATACGGCTTTTACGATTGATGTAGATTTACGGTCGATCTGGCATTTACGTTTGGTATGGCTTTACGTCTGATGCTGCCTGTTACGTTTGGTATCGCTTTTTACGTTGAACGTCTTCATTGAGACCGCAGCTTTGCATTTAAGCTGACGTTCACTTGATCTGGTTTCGGGCTTTGCACCTAATCGCCCTAGCATCATAGAGCGTAAATGAGTAAAATCTCGTTAGGTTTAATATTTAGGTAAGTATCATGAGCGATTTTGAAAAAGAACTAGAGCAGATGACTCAAGAGATGGGCGATGAGCCTGAAGTGAAACTTCCATCACTTGAAGAGCAAAAAGCGATCGTTGCTGAATTTAAGCGACTAGAAGCGGAAGGCAAACTGACACCTGAAGTGTTAGAACAGCATTTTGGCCAGTTCAATAAAACAAGTGATACGCCAATTCACTAAGTTCCAAGCTTAAGGCAATTTCATTTTGTCTAAGATAGAGTGGAATGAACAGTTGGGCTTAGCCTGACTACACAAATCAAGGTCTAGCCGTTGCTAGGCCTTTTTTATTGCCGCTCGAAAAAGCTAACTGAGCGGTGCGCAAAATTAAACAATCAAAGCGAAAGTAGTTGGCGCCTTTAAACAAAAAATCCCCCTTACTTGGTAAGAGGGATTCGATATGGGCAAGTTATATCCTAAAAAGACGAACCGATTAGTCGGTGCCGTACTCTTTGTACAAACGACGACATGCTCTACCATCGCTATGGAACAAGTGACAACGGTGTGCAGGAATACCAATTGCTAGCTTGTCACCAGACTCAATTGTCAACGTGTCTGGCTGGCGATAGATAACGTCAGCATCAGCACTGTCGAGGTTGAGGTAAACTTGTGTTTCGTTACCGAGCTTCTCGACCATCAACACATCAGCTTCAATCGTCGCATCACCTGTTTCAGCAGACAACAAGTGCTCAGGACGAACACCTAGAGACATACGGTCACCAGCGTTGACAGTCGTGCCGTCAACAGGGATCCAGAAAGTCATGCCGTTTGAAAGTTGTACCAATACGCGTTCAGCTTCAGCTTGTTCGATGTGAACCGACATAAAGTTCATTTTTGGTGAGCCAATAAAGCCAGCAACGAAACGGTTTTTAGGGTAGTGATAAAGATCAAGAGGTTTACCCACTTGAGAAACAAAACCACCATCAAGCACAACGATTTTATCCGCCATTGTCATCGCTTCAACTTGGTCGTGTGTTACATAAATCATGGTACAGCCCAGTTGACGCTGTAGCTTCGTGATTTGTGAACGCATTTGAACACGCAGTGCTGCATCCAGGTTAGATAGAGGCTCATCAAGTAGGAATACGTTTGGTTGAGAAACCAAAGTACGACCAATCGCAACACGTTGACGTTGACCACCAGACAAAGCTTTAGGTTGACGCTCAAGAAGGTGACCAAGTTGAAGGATTTCTGCAGCATGTTCAACACGCTTGTCAATTTCAGCTTTATCGGCGTTTGCCAGCTTAAGACCAAAAGACATGTTGTCGTAGAGATTTAGGTGAGGGTAGAGCGCGTAAGATTGGAATACCATACCCACACCACGTTTTGATGGCTCAACATCGTTCATGCGTTGATCACCAATGTACAAATCACCAGACGTAATATCTTCTAGACCTGCGATACAGCGTAATAGCGTCGATTTACCACAACCTGATGGTCCAACGAATACTACGAATTCACCTTCGTTGATGTCTAAGGTTACGTCCTTAGAAATCTGTACATCACCATATGATTTATAAACGTTTTTTAACGTGACACTCGCCATCTAGCTTGTCCTCGATCGATCAAATTTTAAGTTTTACTGCTTATCATTATAAGGAATTTTTGGGTCAGCAGTAACTGTAGGAATTGGTAAGTATTGAGTGAGTAAGAAAAAAGTGGGTGGGACTTGGCTTTTCAATCAAGCCCACCCGTCATAGCCAAACTCGTGCCTAATTCCCCCACGCCGAGCTAAATCTCCCCCGTGATTCAATCACAGATTTAGCTCGATGCTCATTAAGACACCAGCGGGCAGTGAAGCCAGATAAATGAAGAATGCGTCAACGCATACATCCACTGGTAAAGGGTTCTTACTATCCACTCTTGGATGAATGCAGTTTCGGTGAATTTGCGTAATGGTACATCCTCCTAATAGAAATTTAACTAGGGGGAGTAGGAGGGGAGGAGTAGATAAAGGGGGTTATCTATAATTGGCGATCCAGTTCAAATAAATCCATCGCATTACGGTGATGTGGATCACGATGAGTATCTACTTTGTGACTTCGCTCGCCAATCTTACCGGATGACGATCACGAAATTAGGCCATAATAGCGAGGGCGTAGTGGCTAGGATGATGAGCTGTCATTGATTTTCTCAGATCATAGCCTCCGAAAACTGGCTCGTCTTAATTGAATGCGCCCTACGTATAAATATAAAAAGGATATTGACATGAAAAACGCTCTAAGCGCTGTAGCTCTAGGCACAATCGTTGCTCTGGGTTCTTTTGGTGCAAACGCTGCTATCGAAGAAGGTCAACTAACTATTTGGGTTGGTGGCGACAAAGCTTATGAAGGAATGGCTGAAGTAGGTAAACGCTTTGAAGAAGATACTGGTGTTAAAGTAACCGTCGCTTTCCCAGACAAACTAGAAGAGAAATTCTCTCAGGTTGCAGCAGCTGGCGATGGCCCAGACATGATTTTCTACGCACACGACCGTTTTGGTGGTTTTGCAGAAGCGGGTCTTCTTGTTGATATCAAACCTTCTAAGGAAACTAAAGAAGGTATCGTAGACTTCGCATGGGATGCTGTTTCTTACGAAGGTAAAACAATCGCTTACCCAGTCGCAGTTGAGTCAGTTTCTCTTATCTACAACAAAGCACTTGTTCCTAACCCACCTAAGTCTTGGGAAGAGATCCCAGCACTTAACGCTAAGCTTCAAAAAGATGGCAAGAAAGCAATCATGTGGCCTCTACGTGGTGGCGCTTACTTCACATGGCCTTTACTTGCAGCTGACGGCGGTTACGCGTTCAAGCAAACAGCGGAAGGTTACGACATTAAAGATGCAGGCGTAGCGACTGACGGTGTTCAGAAGTCTCTAGGTTTCATTGAGAAGATGGTAAAAGACAAAGTTATTTCTGCGGATATGGATTACTCAGTTGCTGAGTCTGAATTCGTAGCGGGTAACGTTGCAATGACAATTAACGGTCCTTGGGGCTGGGCAAATATCGAGAAAGCTGGCGTAGATTACGGCGTAGCAACATTGCCTAAGTTCAACGGTAAAGCGTCTAAGCCATTCGTTGGTGTATGGGCTGGTGGTATCAGCACCGCTTCTCCAAACCGTGATCTAGCCGTTGAGTTTATGGAAAACTACCTACTAACTGATGAAGGTATGAAGAGCTTGAACGACGACAAGCCACTAGGCGCTGTTGCTCTTAACTCTTTCCAACGTCAACTAGACAGCGACACTCGTATTGCAGCAACAATGGATAACGCGATGAACGGCGAAATCATGCCTAACATCCCCCAGTTCACAACATTCTGGTACAGCATGGAAGAAGCTATTGGCAACGTAGTTGATAGCCGTCAATCAGTAGAGCAAGCACTAAAAGGTGCTGAAGCTCGAATGACTAAGTAACAACCAAGCACTACCTTTTAAGGAGGGGGCAACCTCTCCTTACTTTTCTATTTTTATATCTCGTTAGCAGGTTCCTCTATGCAGTCAGTTCAAGGTTCAGATGCGATCCCGGCACCATCAAGCCTTCCAGGCAGTAAAAGCGTCTTCATCAAATGGGGGTTGCTTGGTAGCGTTGGCTTAATAAACGGCTACGCTACAATTTTAATGTATTCTCGCGGTGAGCTCGCATTTGCGCTGCTTACTGTGATCTTAACGGCTTTGGCACTTTACATTTTTGGTAGTAAGAAAACTTACGCCCACCGTTATATTTACCCAGGTATTGCCGGAATGATTTTATTCATTCTTTTCCCATTGGCATACACCGTAGGGCTTGCGTTTACTAACTACAGCGCAAAAAACCAGCTCTCTCTAGAGCGTACTCAAACCGTTCTTTTAGACCGTTCATTCCAAAGCGGTGAAAGCTACCCATTTACTTTGTACAAAACAGATAACGGTCACCAGATCGTTGTGAAAGATGGCGATCAGCTGTTAGCTACGGATGTGTTTTCTCTGGAAGGCATGACATCAGCAGAGATGGACCTATCTGCAATTGACTCTGTGCAAGGTGAAAAAGAGAAGATCAAAGCGATCATCCAAAATCGTTCTGCGATCAGTGGTGTTGATTTCCATCTGCCAAATGGTGATGGCATCCGTATGAGTGGCTTGCGTAAATTTGCTGCTGTTGCGCCGCTTTACACCCTTCAAGATGACGGGGAAACGCTATACAACAATGAATCTGGCGAAACCTTGAAACCAAATATGGAAGTGGGTTTCTACCAACCGGTCGACGAGAAAGGCGAATTTATCGGTAACACTATTTCTCCAGGGTTTGTTGTAGACATTGGTACCGCTAACTTTGAACGTGTGTGGAAAGATGACGGCATTAAAGAACCGTTTATCAGCATCTTTATTTGGACGGTTGTATTCTCCATTTGTACGGTTGCCTTCACACTTGCAATTGGTTTGGTTCTGGCAAACGTTGTGCAGTGGGAAGAGCTGAAAGGCCGTGCTGTGTATCGTGTTCTACTGATTTTGCCTTATGCCGTACCAGCGTTTATCTCGATTCTTATCTTTAAGGGCCTATTCAACCAGAGCTTTGGTGAGATCAACATGGTACTTGAGAGTATCTTTGGTTTAAGCCCAAACTGGTTCTCCGACCCGATCTTAGCGAAAACCATGGTGTTGATTGTTAACACTTGGCTAGGGTTCCCTTACATGATGATTCTATGTATGGGTCTACTAAAAGCGATTCCTGAAGATCTGTACGAAGCGTCAGCAATCGATGGTGCTAACTTCCTTGATAACTTTAAGCGAATCACTTTCCCATTAATGATTAAACCGCTAACACCGTTATTGATTGCAGCGTTTGCCTTTAACTTCAATAACTTTGTAATGATTCAACTATTGACGAACGGTGGCCCGAACATGATTGGTACTTCTGAGCCAGCGGGTTACACAGACTTGCTTGTAAGCTACACGTACCGAATTGCATTCGAAGGCGGCGGCGGTCAAGACTTTGGTCTAGCAAGTGCAATCGCAACGCTTATTTTCCTATTGGTTGGTGCACTAGCGTTACTAAACCTTCGTTTCACTAAATTGACTCAAGATTAAGGAGCACGACAATGGCTATGGTACAAGGTAAAAGCCTTAAATACCGAGTATGGGCAACGCATATTGCGCTGTGGTGCTTCTTAGCGCTAATTATTTTCCCACTACTGATGATTATTGCTATCTCGTTCCGTGAAGGTAACTTCGCAACCGGTAGCCTGATTCCAGACAACCCATCTTTGGAACACTGGAAATTAGCTTTGGGCATGACAGTAACGAATGCTGATGGCTCGGTAACGCCACCTCCATTCCCAGTTCTTACTTGGTTGTGGAACTCGATAAAAGTAGCGGGTATTACCTCAATTCTGATTGTGACACTGTCGACAACATCGGCTTATGCATTTGCTCGTATGCGCTTTAAAGGTAAAGAAACTATCCTGAAAGCGATGATGATTTTTCAAATGTTCCCTGCGGTATTGGCTCTAGTGGCTATCTACGCGCTGTTCGACAAGTTAGGGCAATACATCCCATTCTTAGGCTTGAACACGCATGGCGGTCTGATCTTCTCGTACTTGGGCGGTATTGCATTGCACGTTTGGACGATTAAGGGCTACTTTGAGACGATTGATAACTCTTTGGAAGAAGCTGCAGCATTAGATGGCGCAACACCTTGGCAAGCGTTCAGATTGGTTCTATTACCACTTTCAGTACCCATCCTAGCAGTTGTATTCATTTTATCTTTCATTGGTGTGGTTGGTGAGGTACCAGTTGCTTCAATCCTATTATCGGACGTGAACTCTTACACGCTAGCGGTAGGTATGCAGCAGTACCTATATCCTCAGAACTACTTATGGGGTGACTTTGCGGCAGCGGCGGTACTTTCTGCACTTCCGATTACTATCGTGTTCTTACTGGCTCAGCGTTGGTTAGTTGGCGGTTTGACGTCGGGTGGTGTAAAAGGATAAGCTGTCCTTATAAGAAAGACAAAAGAGCGACCGTTAGGTCGCTCTATATTGGCATTTTTATTACATCATTTGGTTTGGCCGCCGATCAGTAATAAAAATAACCCTCAGGTTACGCATAGCTGGCTACTAATCAGGTTCCTTACGCTATTAATGATTAGTGGTTTTTGTAACTCTAACCCAGGTACTTACTTGGGTTTTTTTATGCCCGCTACTTTTATCTCTATCTCTATCTCAGTCTTTTTGGTTTCTTTCAGTCATTAAATACTGAAGCACCTCTTTCCTGGATTTTTCCGGTTTCATCTCTCTAATTGAAGACATCAACGAGTCTCACAAATCAGGCACTCAGTATAGGGGGCCGCAGCTCTATTGATATATGAGTAATATTTCCATGCGTGATACTTCAATAATTTGCATGCAACGGATCGGTCGATTACACAGAAAGTGCTTACAAAGGGAGGCTCGTGTTAATGTTTTGTGGTGGCTATTCGTGGTAGTTATTGATTTGGTGGTAAATATTCCCAAAAGGGAAGAAGAAAAGGAAGAGGTGAGACTAGAACTCTTTGCTAGAAGGTGCGCAACCTAAATGCTGAAGTAAAACATAGATGCTGTCTTGATAAAGAGCGACGCGGCGAAATAGATCTGCAAATGTCTGATCACCGCCGAAGCAAGCTTGGATATAGTGGTTAATTTCATTGTTGTCGTAACCTTCGACGTACAAGCTTCTAACCCATTGATACTCAACTGCCTTCAAATTCGTCAGTGTAGATTCGCAAAGGGTGGGAAATGTCGTGCTCAAAAGTGGCTCCAAGAAATTTAAATACATCCATTATGATTGGCGGTATTTAAACAGAGCAAAATGACGACTTTATTACAGTCAAAATAAATCACTGAACAAGTATCGGATCATTTTAACTTTTGACTGGGTATCACGCTTTATAGTCAGCATTAGGTGTGTAACGGATTTACTTGGGTATAGAGAAGGAATTGAAAATGCCAAGCAAGTACTGCCTGGCATCGTAATAAGGTTTTGTAGGGTAGAGCTGCTAGTGGCGCCTATTTAAGATACTTTACGTGTGCTTCCATCTCTTCACCGATCTGTTTTCGCATGTTCATAAGACGAATAGCCGAATCTCTTAATTCAATGTCTTCTGATGTTTCTGGTACCCATTCTGGCACTTTAGTCGGGTTACCATTTTCATCAACAGCGACCATAATCACGATACAGTGAGTCGTTAGGCGGTTGTTGAGTTCTTTTGGGTCGCTGGCTTGAACATCGATAGCGATGTGCATAGAAGATGAACCCGTATAGATGACCTTCGCACTGACTTCAACAAGGTTACCAACATGGATTGGAGCAACGAATCTGATCCCCCCAGCATAAGCAGTAATACAGTACTTACCACTCCACCCAGCAGAACAAGCATAAGCCGCTAAATCGACCCACTTCATTACTGCACCACCATGGACTTTACCACCAAAGTTGACATCCCCGGGTTCAGCTAAAAAACGCAGAGTAACGTCTCGTTTACCATCTGGTCGGTTATTGTTACTGCTCATCAATCTTCCTTCATTATTATTGTACTGCATAACATGCTAGTTACTTACCAGTAACAATATACTTAAGGTGACACAAATTAAAGTGGATAATCTCACGGTTAAGAATATTTTCTCAAACAGATGGTAGGTTGGTGAATATTGATGTTTAAAGGGGGTGGACGTGACGCTCTAGCAGAGGAGTGCTTTATCGAGCAAGTTGGCCAAAGGGTCGATTGCAAAAAAAACACCTAGCGTAATGCTAGGTGCTTCTAAGCCGAGTGGTACTCATATCGGTACCTTTTTGTATTAGCCAACTAACCGTTGCTTATCTGGTTTAGTTCAAGTGATGTATCTTAATTAATCCTTAAACGGTAGCTTTGATTTTTCTTATAAGCTCAATTCTGTGTTTTTCAAAGTATAGATCCTTCTTTAAGATAATTCCTTGCGGATCATTGTTAGCAAACCGTTTTATTATATGTTGATTTAATTTCCTGTTATTTATCTCTTGATTAGGTGTATATGCTGATTTGTTGTTTTTTTGCGGGTTTTTGATTCGCCATAAACTAAGCTGATTAGGCGGATTTCTCAAGTTTCAAACATTTCTTAATGGCTCAATTTGGTCTGAGTTGCATTGGCCGTGTGACCGGAAATGAGTGATTATCGCAGTCGTTACCTGTTTCAGGGAGAGCTACTCTAACTTTTTTAATACTTAACCGTATTGAGTTCATCAACGAGAATCGTTGAGATATCGCAAAGTACACTCCGTTATGAAAGGTACTTAAAAGCTTCGTGAACGAAAAATAGAATCAGATTAGCTTTGCTGAGGTAAGGGAGCCTCAAGCCTTGGTTTTCTTTTAACTTGTGCAAGGATGACACCGGAAATCACCATCACACCACCAATGATGTGGAACTGGTTAATCTTTTCGCCCAGCCAGGTGGAAGCTAATACAATCGCGATAACTGGCATCAAATTCATGAACATCGCACTTGAGTCCGCACCAATGGTATCAATCGCTTTCACCCACATCCAAGGCGCTAAAATTGAAGCGGCCACCGCGGCGTAAGCTATCAATGGTATCGCTTGTTGCGGTGGTAAAAGCTGTTCGCTGGTAAGCCAAAGTGGCGTAAGCATCGCGACAGCAAACAGACCCTGAATGTAAATCACCACCCAGCTACTGATTGGCATTTTCCAGCGTTTCAATAGCACACAGTAAGAAGCATAAACAAAGGCCGCAATTAACATATAGCCATCGCCTTGAGTCAATTCTTGATGCATGAAGAATAACGGGTCGCCTTTACCTAACATCAGAGCTAAGCCTGACAGTGACAACACACCGCCAACAATACTCAAACTAGAAATCGACTTGTGCAACAGAGGGACGCTTAAAAACACACTGATCAATGGAACCAAAGAAGTGATCAGTGCCATGTTAGAAGCGGTTGTGGTTAAGCCCGCGTAATAACCTAGAGATTGGTTTAACACCATGCCCAAAAAGCCGAGGAACGCTAATTTTGATAGGTTTGGTTTAATGACAGCCCACTGTTTCATTACTGGGCGAATACAGAAAGGCGTGAGAATTAACATCGCAAAAAACCAGCGGTAAAAACTCATTGCACTAGGTTCTATAGTGCTTGCAGCAAGCTTGTTGACGATTGCATTGGCGCCCCAGATACAGACTGTAAAAAATGGTAAGAGGTAATGCATGTGAATTCCGTCGCAAATGAGTTGATGTGGCTAGTTTGACAGGTCGTTATACTTACAAGTATCTTTAGAAAGACATCAGGCGCGATAGGAAGACAAGTTTGAAAAAACACTCCAGAAACCTTCACCCATCCTTATCAATTGATAAGGCACCATCCAACGTATTTATGAATTTTGAAGCGTTTCTTTCGAACACTGAAACCCGAGTTCATAGCCACTCATGGGGACAGGTTCAATTGATCAGTGGCGGTATATTAGAGATGGAAGCGGAAAGCACTCGATTTCTAGCGCCACCACATTTGGCGATTTGGGTACCGGCTGGGGTGATGCATTGCAGTTATAACCGTAAGCCTTTGGACTACTGCTCGCTAAATATCGCCCCAGAGCTAACGCAACATCTTCCAGATAAAACTAGCCTTATAAAGATCACGCCGATTGTGTCTTCGATTATTGATGACTTTCGCGATCGTGGAATCAATGTTGCGGAAACAGAACAAGATCAAAGACTCGTTCAGGTACTGCTTGACCAACTTGCGCAGCGTGAGGTTGAACACCACTTCTTGCCTTCAACCGACAATAAGTACCTCGCGCCTATATTGGCTTCTGTGGAAGAAAACCCAACCGACGAAGTGACGCTGAAAGATTGGGCTGAGCGTGTTCACACCACGGAAAGAACCCTTTCTCGCCACTGCCAGACCGAGCTCGGAATGAGCTTTACAGAGTGGCGGCTACGAGTGCGCTACCTTTACTCAATGGACTTGTTGAGAAACGGCCAATCGGTTAAAGAGGTCGCTCTTACATTGGGTTATAACCAAGCAAGTCCATTTATCACTATGTTCAAACGTTACGCGAACCAAACGCCAGAACAGTATAAGAACCGTTTATTGTGATTTTTTTCTTGCTCCGTTTCTTGTTTGCCTTAATACCCCGTCAACTCCATATAGCCAGCTCCGGAATGAGAACCTTTAATTATGATTGGCCCTTCCCAATAGGGAACAGACAGCGGCATTTTGGCATTTGGATTGAGTGCTGAGACGGTCAGTTCTATTTGCTGGCTTGGAATCGAAATTTGCCACTCTGTTGGGTAGTCACGCCCTTCAATTTCAGTTTGCCTGATGGCTGTTAAGCTGATGTCTTGTTGCTTAATCGCGATGCCGGATCCATCTTGCTTCATCAACCTTGCGTGAGCATAACTGGCTTTGCCTGATGTTGAGTTTCGAAGCTGAAATACCACCAAACTGGTTTCATCACTCAGCCTTAGCGCAAACCAATCCCAGCCTTGTTGCGAGTCGAGTAAAAACTGTGAGCTCCATTCTCTGTCTATCCAACCTTTGCCAGAAACCTGATGCGAGATGCCATCAATGGTTACTTCGCCTGATACATCGATGAATGGTTGGCTGTAGTAATAGGAAGCCACTTTGCCATCGCCACTTTTGGTGCTGTAGCCTTGTTCGCCTTGCTTTTGATAAGGCGCGTTGTTGGTTAACTTAAGCGAGTAGCCAAACTGACCGGAATTAGCGTTCAAGGTTGCGGGGAACAGATCATCACTTGACGATGTCCATTGCCAGTCATCGAGATAGACACGAAATAGTGAAGCGCTTACTCCTGCCAGTTCAGCTTGGCCGCGTGACCACTTCTCATCGGCATAGTGTTTGTCTTTGGTGGTGACGGCGCTGTGTGCCATGTAGATTTGCTGACTTTGCCACGTAGTTTCCTTAGTGCTATTCGAACTGTCCTTTGGGGCAGCCGCGAAGCGGAATTGTGTCCATTGTACGCCGAGAGCATTGCCATTCTCATCGATAAGGTTAGCGGTTAAATACCACCATTCATGACGAAAACTTGGGTGTGCTTGGTGGTCGGCAGGGAAGGTGATGTCGATACCTTTTACTACCGGAGAAAATTGCGCTTGATCGATTGCCGTTTCATTCTCTGTTTGTGTTTCAGTACCGAGTATCGAACCCATATTTTGAGCTGATGGTTGAGTAGACTCGTCGCACCCTAAAAGGAGCAAGATGCCAATTGTGAGAAC
Organism: Vibrio tasmaniensis; assembly: GCF_024347635.1. Taxonomy (NCBI): domain Bacteria; kingdom Pseudomonadati; phylum Pseudomonadota; class Gammaproteobacteria; order Vibrionales; family Vibrionaceae; genus Vibrio; species Vibrio tasmaniensis. The sequence goes on along the minus strand of NZ_AP025511.1, from coordinate 417,956 downwards.
GAAAACTTTTATTGGTCGATTCATCACAACACCTCGCTCTGTAAACTGTATACCACGGGTTTGCTGACCAAACGCCACAGTGGAATCAAGGTCGCAAACACAGCCACTAAAATGGTGATGGCTGCGATGCTGAGTGCGTCACTCCAATTCCATACGTAATTTAAGCTCCAACCAAAGGCGCGCAGGGTAACGATGTCCGTCAACACATAACCGACCATAGCGCCGAGTGGTAAGGCGATAACCAGAGTGAAGGTGACCAGAACAACGATTTGCGCGACTACCATCACCATCAATTTTCTCTGACTAACACCGAGCGCATACAACCTTGCAATAGCGGCTTTACGTGCATCGAGCAACATGAAACAGGCGCAGAACAACCCTATCACCGCCACCATTAAAGTGACGCCATTAAGCGCCCGAGTGATGGCAAAGGTTTGTGAGAAGATATCTAAAGCGATCGATTTGATCTGTGCTTGATCGTAAAGCTGACTTGGGTGCAGATTGAGTTGTTGGCGTAGCTGTTCATATACCACTTGTGGGTCACCAGATACTTTGATTCCCAAGCTGGTGGGCAAGTCAGTAAATCCGCTTTCGAGCCATAAATTAGGTGCAAGTAACACTTCGCCATTCGGTGAACCGTAATCATGAAAAATCGCCCCGACGATGAGTGTTTTGTCTTGGATCGCGTCGAGCTTGAGTTGGCTGCCAAGGGACAAGCCGATCTTCACCGCCGTAGGTTCACTGATCGCCACGAATTCACCTTGGTAAAAGCGCGTCCAGAAGTCATCAACGTGAGATTGGAACACCATGGTTTGCTCAAGTGTGTCTTTGTCTTTGGTGCCGAGCAAAGTCGGCAAGCCCTGCAAGTTATCATCGACGTAGTATTGCTTATAGACGGTTTCAACGTTCTCAAACTGTTCTAACGCACGTTCCACATTCGCGATTTCACCTTGGGCAGGGCTAACATAAATATCGGCATGTAAGCGTTGTTCAAGCCATTGCTTTAACGTGGATTCAAAGCTGCCGACTAAGGTATTCATTCCCACATTGGCGGTGACGGCGAGAAGCAACGCCATCATGGCAAGGGAGAGAGGGGAGATAAGTTCACGCAGTTCAGCAAAAAGATATTGTATTAACCCCGATTGGGTGCGTTTTTCGCTCCAGTTCGCTAGTACGCTAAGTGTTTTGGGTAGATACAAGGGAATCGACACCACTAACATTCCAAGCCAAGCCATGGTGAAGCGATGATGTTCGCTCAGCCATAACCCTGCTAACGCGACAATGGTTAATACTGACCCGATAACAAACAGCTGATTTTCGTTAGATGCTTCCGGCGCTTGATAGAAACCGCCATGGGAAGAGAGTGGTTGTCGAATACGCTGCTTAAAGTGTTGCCGACATGCAACTAAAGTAGCTGCTAACGTAAGTAATAAAGCTTGTACCAACCATTGCCACTGCCATGTGCCGGGAAGCAGTGTTGCACCATAAAGTTGCTCAAGCGTTATCGCGACGGTTGGATGCAGCCAATGGCTGAGTTGAATGCCGAGAATGAAACCAAGCGATGCGCCCAGTGTGACTAAAAGAGTCAGCTCGACTAACAGAGCCGAAAACACGATGCTTGGCGCAACCCCAGCTTGTTGAATTTGTACCAACAGCCGATTACGCTTGAGCAAACTGTACTTCACACCGTTGTAAGCGATGAACAGGCCAACCAAAAAAGCCAGTAAGCTCATAGCGGTAAGATTGAGGTGAAAGCTATCGGTAATTGAACCGAGATCCGTGCTTTGGTTGTTGGAAATCCATTGCCCCTGTTTGCCGATAAGGCTTCGCCACTTATCCTGAGTATTGCTCTTAGTGTCACTCTTAGTGTCAAAAATAGCGATATAGCTCAGTTGTCCTTGCTTGTTAAGCAGTTGCTGAGCGAATCCAATATCCATCAACATTCTGCTGCCCAGTTGCCATTCATCGGGCAACACTACCACTTGGGTGAGTACTTCATCCAAAGTGAGTGTGTCTACTTCGCCCAAGTTCTGGTGTTGCGATTGGCTCATCATCACTATGGGCTCACCCGCCAAGAGTTGCGGCAAAGGTAAGGCATTGTCGAACAGGGATATGTTTTGACTGTCTTCTGACGGTCTATCGTTTTCGGCTGGCTTGTCGCTAGAATAGCGAGATCTTGAGGTGAGAGCAGCGATCAACTCACTACCTTGTACCGACCAACGACGACCTTGTTCGTCCCTCACTCGCCCTTCAATTACAGGCAGTGTTGCACTTAATCCATTCTGTCTTAGCTTGAAATAGAGCGCTTCCGGTAAATAGTTTTGCCCTGCTGGTGGAATGATAAGGTTCTGCGCTTGGGCGCTAAGTTGTTCGGTAGATTCTGCATAACTGCGCTTGGCATTGAGGTTGATCGCTTGCACTGCGACAAATAAGGTTACCGCTAGCACAATGCCGATCAGAATCGCTGCGGCTTGCAAGGGTGATTGACGATAATGCGCCGCGAATAGATTCAGAGTCAGTTTGATATGGGTGAGTTGGCTTTGCGCGAAGCCAGTTTGCTTCATTGAATTACTCACAGTGCTGCTGCTCTTGGGCTTGGATTCGATCTACGCTCTTTAAACAACCATCATCTAAAACCAATTGTGTTTGCATAAAACCGGCACATTCCGGGCTGTGCGTCACCAAAAGCACGGCAGTGTTACCTTGCGTGGTGATTTCACTCAGCAGCTTCATTACCTCAATACCTGCTTTGTGGTCGAGGTTGCCTGTGGGTTCGTCGGCAAGCAGTAGCTTAGGTTTGTGGGCTAACGCACGTGCGATCGCCACTCGTTGTTGCTGACCGCCAGAGAGTGCTGATACATGCCTATCGAGCAGTTCACTGATGCCTAACGCTTTCACTAAATAATCACACCAGTCGCCCCATTTTTGTTGATTCAAATGCAATGGGAACGCGATGTTTTGTTTTACGTTGAGTGGGGTTAACAAGTTGAACTGTTGAAAGATAACGCCCAATTTTTGATGGCGGAATCGACTCCATTGTGGATCTTTCCAATCTAATGTGTTCTCGCCATCGAGCCACAATTCTCCACCAGATAGTTCGCCACCGGATAGAGGTTCAAACCCCGCAATGATGTTCAGCAGAGTACTTTTTCCGCTGCCACTTGCCCCTGTCAAAGCCACGCTTGCCCCTGTCGCCAAAGCGAAGTCGACACCTTCCAATACGTGATGGGTATCTTTGCCATCAACAAAGCTTTTGCTGGCATGGGTGAGTGTGACAATTGGGCTTTCCATTTCCTCTCCTTTTCTTTCCTTATAACCAAAACTAATCATCAAAATGTGTCGTTACTTGTGGCTATTACCGAAGCGACAAGCTCTATAAAACTGTAGACAAAAATTTGAAAAAGAAAGCGATTTACATAGAATTATTAATAACTTGTACTTTGAAAAGAGAGAAACAGATCAGTACGAGGGAAAATACAGATGTGAGTGGGAGGTTTGAGTCCCCATTAGTAATTGGTTGTTAACACAATGATGCTAATTTATTCGCGATTGTGTGCTTACACCATTAATCGCTAATACAAGATGGCAGATTCTATGATTTTCGAATATTATAGTTCTAATATTGGGATAAATATCACATTTTGGTGCGTGCATGTTTAGTTGTCAGTCCATTTGTAAACAGTTCGTTTTACTGCTAGCAGTAATTGTTTGTTCGCTTTTCACGGTATCCGCTAGTGCAGACACGAAAAGCAACTTGCGTGAAGAAACAATAATCATAGGGGTTATTAGCTCTAACCCAAAAAAAGCATTCAAACGTGCACAGCCTTTTGCTGATTACTTAGCTGAAAATCTATCTAACGATGGTATCAAAACAGGCCAAGTTGTTGTCGCCCGCGACTCTCGTCAAATGGCTCGTTGGATAAAAAGCGGTCAGGTAGATCTGGTTTCTGAAACGGTGTTTGCAGCACAGGAATTAATGCAATATTCGGGTGCTGAACTTTTAGCAAGACGATGGAAAAGCGGTGTGGCGGAATATCATTCAATCTTCTTTTCCAAACGCAATAACGGGGTCGACTCCCTAGGTGACCTGCGTGGCAAAACGGTTGTCTTTGAGGATGTCGGTTCTACAAGTGCGTTTCTTGTCCCTGCGGCGATACTGCTTGGGCAAGGATATAAGCTCTATGAGTTAAGCTCCCCTAGAGAGTATCCACCGAAAGACAAGGTTGGTTATTTTTTCTCCGATGAATATTCAAAGTCTGGAGGAGAATCCAACATGATGAGCTGGGTTCATCGTAATATTGTTGCGTCAGCTGCATTTAGTAATCTCGATTGGGAGAAAGAAATTCCCGATCAGGTAAAACAACAGTTACAGGTAATCCATACTTCTCAAGCCATTCCACGCTCACTAGTACTAATACGCCCAGATCTCTCCTCCGAACTTAAGCAAAACATGCTCTTAGTATTGCTTGCGGCTCATGAAAGTGAGAAAGGTAAACAGGCTTTGAAAGCCTATAAGAAGACGAAAAAGTTTGATGCTATCACACCAGAGATTGTAGAAAGCATTTCTTGGGCGGAAGCGCAAAAACGACTGGTTGATGAATACATCTCCCGTTAACTAGAGAAGCTATTGCTTATGAAGTTAAAAGGTAAATTGGTTCTCGGAAACATGCTTATGGTCGTTTTGACTATGGGCTGCCTTTCCTTGTCTCAGTGGCTGATATCTTCATACTATAGTGATGAAATTCTGGAAGAAACGGCAACGAATATTGCAGAGAACTTTACTTCCCAAGCACAGAGTCAAGCAGAACAAACGGTTGAGTACCTGTCAGATGCACTTTTTGATCCGATGTATTTTCATGATATCGATAATATTAACTCTATTTTAGAGCCTGCCTTTGAAAATAAAGATGTCATATTCATAAAGGTCTTTGATGCTAATGGTTTGATAGTTCATACCGGAGAGGATGTAGTACTCGGTTATGGCTCCAACTTGGATATGCCAAGGGTGCAAGAAAATGTACTGAGTAAGCAAGAAAACTATACTGAAATCAATTCATCAGCACTGATTGTTGCGCGTCCAATCACGATGAATAAAACTCGGCTAGGAGGCATAGTGATGAGCTATTCCTTAGAGGCCGTGAAAGACGACATCGAGAAAAACAATACTATTATCAAGGATATAACTGACTCGAGTAGAAGTTATAGCACGGTATTGAGCATAATATTGACAATGTTCATGTGTCTGGTCAGCCTACTCTTTTCCATGTTATTAGCTAAGACGATGATTCGTCCGATTAATCAACTCCTACAACATTCGAAACGCATCAGTAAAGGGGTTTTCCTAGTATCAAACAACATCCAGCGCAGTGATGAACTCGGAGAGCTTGCTCAGGCGTTTGACAGGATGGATTCAAGCCTCAAGCAGCGGAATGAGGAAGTTGAGTTTTTAGCTTACAACGACCCTCTGACTAAGTTACCGAATCGCTCTCAGTTTATTCAATGTCTTGAACGATGTATTCATCGATGCAAACAGTCAAAAGAGGTCTTTGCGGTTTTCTTTATCGACTTGGACGAGTTTAAACGTGTCAATGATAACCTTGGGCATCAAGCTGGAGATGAGCTGTTAAGTGAAGTGGCTCAGACACTAACAAACTCGCTTAAAAAAATGGGGCAAATGACTGCAAAGGAAGAGCCTCAATGCATGATTGCAAGAGTTGGAGGGGATGAGTTTTTACTTCGCTTATCAGGAATTCAGACACAGGAGACAGTATCTAAGTTTGCCTCTGATATTGTGAACTCACTAAAACAGCCGATTTACCTCAGTTCCGTAGGTGAATCGGTAGTCGTGGGAGCGAGTGTTGGTGTTGCATTATTTCCTGAGTCGGGAAGCGCCTCTGAAGACTTGGTTAAAAGTGCAGACATGGCAATGTACAGCGCCAAACAAAAGGGTAAAGGTAGGTACTGTTTCTTCAACCAGGAAATCGAACAGAAGATACTAGCAAGGGGAGTCATCGAAAAGGAGCTTAGAGCCGCTATCGATGATTTTTCTCAGTTTAGTCTCTTATATCAACCAAAGTTTGACCTAAAAACAGGGCATGTCGTTGGAGTTGAAGCCCTTATACGTTGGCGTCATCCTACGAAAGGCAATATTTCGCCTATTGAGTTCATTCCTATCGCTGAAGCCACGGATATTATTCATACACTTGGTGAGTGGATAGTCATGCAGGCCTGCAAAGATATTCAGGAGTGGGGTTTTAGGCATCATCTTCCCCCCGAGTTTCACGTTGCGATAAACCTGTCTCCAAAGCAGCTCTATGGAGATAAGGCACTTCGATCATTCCAATATCAAACACAAAAACATCAAGTTGAAGCGACCAGGTTACATATAGAAGTAACCGAAACAGCCCTAATGTTTGACAGGGTAAGCGCAAAGAAAACGTTGGATGACCTTAGGAGTATGGGGATCAAAGTCTGGTTAGATGATTTTGGCACCGGATACTCTTCACTAGGGTTCTTACGAGAGTTCAACATTGATGGTTTGAAAATTGATCGAAGCTTTGTCAGTGATCTTGAGTGCGATATGAATGACCGTGCTCTATGTGCGGCAGTTGTTTCAATGGCTCACCAGCTAGGTATTAAGGTCGTTGCTGAAGGAATTGAAACAACTGTCCAGTCAAGCTTCTTAGCGCAATCGCACTGTGATTACGGACAAGGTTATCTCTTAGCCAAACCTATGTGTGCGGAAACGTTGTCGAAAAAACTTGAAACAGGGTTGAGCAAACCTAAACATACAAACGTTATTTATCTGAAGTAATTACGTCTTTTTAAACTCCCCCGTTTAACGCAGTGTTAGGAGGGTTACCTAACACGATCGCAAGTTATCGCGATCAACGATGTACTAAGGAAGCAAGATGATCTTGCCATTTAAGCGTGTGGTTTTCGATTCAATGAGATCAATTGCGGTTTGAACTTCATCTAATGGGAGATAACGGTCGACGTCGAGCTGAATGTCGTTGGTGATGAAGTGATCTAGCATGGTTGTGAACTTTTCACGGCGAACATCTTTCCCCTCAGCCTCTTCCCAATAACGTAAGAAGAAAGTACTGAAATCGATAGCTTGGTTTTTTGCGTGCTCGAAGAATCGCGGTTCATAAAAATCGAGCGAAAGCGTGCCATAGTTGATAAAACGCCCTTGGCTGCTAAGGGTATGAATAAGTTCGGTTCCGGGCGTTCCACCAATCGCATCAAAGGCAACCGTCGGTCGAGGTAAACCCAGCTGTTGAATTTGTGCAACCAAATCACTATTGGTATCTAACACATAGTTTGAATTGGTTCGAGAGCGCTCAGGTTGTGACGTCACAACAATGATTTGAAACCCAAGTGAGCTAGATAACTGGGAGAAAACCTTACCAATGGCTGAGCTACCTGCATTGATGATCAACAAATCTTCTTTGGTCAACTTCGCGACTTCTGTCGTTAGTACCCACGCGGTGAGCGCATTTATGTACAACTGACAGGCATAGCCATTGTCTAGGTGCTGAGGAATGTGGAAGAGGTTGTCTGGTGATACATCGACATAGTTCTGCCATGTTCCACTGGTTGCCACGAGCACTCGCTGATTCACTGAAAATTCAGCATGGCTGGACTCTACAACCCTTCCTACTGCTTCAAACCCAGGCACTCTCGGCGGCTGGTGGCTGTGTTTGTACTGCCCAACACCATAAATCGACAACAGATCACTAGGATTGATGTTGGTCGCTTCAACTCGTACTCGAACCTTATCCTTATCTAGCATTCCTAAAGTGACATGTTCCATCTTGAGAGACTCTTTCGGCTGACCGAAACGGAACTGGCTAATTCGGGTATTTTTCTTCGTGTCAGTCATGGTACGGGTACCTTTATGGATTATGAGTACTGCATTTATTTTAAGTGTAGCGTGTTCATAAATAGTCTTGGATCAGTAATATTGCTCAACATTGATGATGTTGGCAATCGATTGTTCAAATTGAAATTAGTTAACCAAAAGTTGACCAACACCTATCTACAATGACTCCTAGTTAGATAACTAGGAGTTAAGAAAGATGAACATGCCAAAAGTCATGTCTAAGTGGAAAACATTATTGGCTCTGACTATGGCCTTGTTTGCTCTTAAGTTTCATCTACTTCTGATTTGGGGGCTATTTTGCTGGTTTTGGGGATGGGAAAATCTTCGTGCTAAAGAAGCCTTTTTTGTTGAACGTATTGAGCTAAAAAATCATCCAGTTTTGTTTACCTTGATCATCATCAGTTGGTTTGTGATGGGAGGGATATATTTCTATATGGACAACAGGGTCTTTGAGTTTTTTAGTTCTTTGTAGCTAAGCATAAGTGAATAATTAGGACACGTTATGAAAATCTATTTAGTTAAAGCATCTGCTGGCAGCGATTACTCAAAATACAAAGCTTCGACTGGTGGTCCTCCACAAAACATATTTGCAGCCGCTGCTGCGACACCAAAATGGTACAAGTTAGATATGGTTGATGAAACCATAGGTGCAAAAGCTGATCTTTATACTGATGCCGATTTGGTGGTGATATTTATGTCGACTCCGGATGCTTATCGGGCTTACGACCTAGCTTCCAAATATAAGCAAAAAGGCAAAACAGTCATACTGGGTGGGTTACATACTCAGTTTAACCCTAAAGAAGCGGCAGTATATGCGGATTGTTTGGTGATGGGAGAAGTTGAGAACTACTGGGTTCAGCTATTACGTGATGCTGAGTTTGGTTCGTTACAGCCTATTTATGAAAGTTCCGAACCTGTCGACCTCAGTATGCTCAATCCATACCCAACAGATATCATCAATCCAGAAGCGTACAATTATACATGGTCAGTGGTCGTGACAAGAGGTTGTCCATTCAAATGTAACTTCTGTTTGGTGCCAAGGTTCTTTGATAAGTTCCAGAAAAGGCCAATCGAAAATATCGTTAGCGAATTAGAGTATCTCAAGACATTAGGTATTGAATGGGTTGAGCTGCACTCTGACAATCTCACTCATGACCGTGAATATGCTCTGGCTCTATTTAAAGCCATTAAGCCGCTTAATATGAGCTTCTATGGGGAAACGACAGTATTGATTGCTCGTGATAAAGAGTTGTTGAGTGCAGCGGTGAAAGCAGGCTTTAAAGCGGTATTGTTAGGGATAGAAACGCCATCTGAAGAGGCTTTAAAAGCACAGAAAAAAGGTTTTGTGAAACCATCCAAAATGAAAGAGTACATCGCTGAGATTAGATCGCATGGTATCGAAGTATGGGGCGATTTCTTGTTCGGTTTTGATGAACATGACACTGCTATCTTCAAGCAAACGCAGAAGTTCGTCGAAGATATCAAGGTTGATAAGGTGATCCCGCACTACATGATTCCGTTTCCCGGTTCTGAGTCTTTTAATAAGTTAGAGCGAGAGGGGCGACTCCTTACTAAAGATTGGTCTAAGTACGATGGTAGCCACCCGGTGTATCAACCAAGTCGTATGAGCGTTGAAGAGTTAGAGGAAGGCTTGTATTGGATTTGGCGGAAGAATACGAGTTTGAAAGAAAGAGTTGTTGCTTGGTTCAGTTAAAATTTGTTCTTTATTGAGCTGGATACATGGAATGACTGACTCAGCCAGTACACTTTAAAGGCTCCATGTGGCTGTCTCTTGATCACAAGTCTGGTTAATCAAGAGACTTAGCGAGTTCATACCCTTCAAGGATGGTTTGTAACCTAAACCATCCTTGCCATAACGTCTTTATAGAAGTGCGACCTGTTCGCTTGGTATTCTTCCAACCACCTAACCGAGCAATACCGTTGTAAGCCCATGATATATTAGGCGCTTCTTTCGGTAGTTTTTTACTCTCCAACTTGAGCCACATTAACTTCCACGCTTTGCCTTTTAATACCTGCTCACAACTGGCCTTAGATAACTCGTCTGATTCATTCATAAACCTCAACTGGAGTAACCGAGTCGCGATAAAAGCCAAAACGACGCTGAGCCTTTCTAAGTTACCCTTACTTTGCATTCTCAGTTGCTCAACTTCAGTCCCTTCACTTTTCCAGACTTTATGAAAATCTTCTATTAGCCAGCGCCGCTCATAATAACTGACGATTTTGAGTGCCTCTTCCTTGCTCGTTATCGGCTCTGAAGTCAGTAAGTGCCACGCGAGCTTATTATCACTCTCTCCTTGTTCTATACATCCCACGTAGTAAAGCGGAATGTTATCGAACTCTTTCTTGTTAGCAGGAGACTTGAGTGTCACGGGGGCATATTTGATATCTAAATAAGCCTTGCGAGCTTTACGACCGCCTTTTTGCGGTATTTCGAGCACTTTCTCTCCGGCTGATAACAGGGTAGAGGCATAGCTATAAAGACGATTATCATGCTCTTCAATACAGCGGCTTTGCATTGAGCGAACGAGGAATCTCTGTTGTTGCTCTCGCTTGTAAGTGAGGTATTCAAATAGGTCGGCTTCTCTATCGCACACAGAAATGACATCCGAAATTTTATCGCCAAGTCGCTCAGCGACATGGCGAGAGGCTTGTTCCCATTTATAACTTTCTTTCTCTTTGTATGGTCGAGTCGCATGCTGGTGCCTTTGACCTCGCTTTTCTATATCACGAGTCCAGCGCTGTTGTTCAATTAAACCAATAACAGATTGAGTATCGGGAGCAAAAAGTAAGGTTGAGTGTACGAACATGGCGCGATGTCGATTGCCTTGATTGGAATGCCCGAGTTCATCTCGAATGCTACGATGGGAGTAACTGAGAGAAGTGGTGTCTTCTAAGGCAAGAAGTGTTTGTTGCTCTAATGCTTCTTGTGCGGTGACATAAAAACCCGCTTCTGCGATATCTTCTGCTTTGATTTGCTCATTACGGATGAAGCGATAAGCCCCTTCCATTTCAGCAGGGGAGATAATGAGTTTCGAGACGGGTACACCAGGTTGCTCGGCCAGTGAGGCTGCGAGAGCAACGAGTCTTTGAGTGCGTCTAGGGTCATTAATGTGGGCTTGACCGAACTGTTTTTGTGCCCAAAGGGTAGGCTCTATATAGGTCATGATAATCATCCTTGTCATTGCTTAGATGATCAGATCATGAAACCTAAAAATAGTTCAAAAAAAATCCCTAAGCGTGGCTTAGGGATTTGTGTATAAGAGACAGCCATGTGGAGCCTTTGTATCAAGTCTTTGACGTAGCAGTGAAACTCCGCGATCAAAAGCCATAGCTTTGTTTTATTGGGTCGCAGATTAGTTTATATTTTTCGTCCGCTGCTTCTTTGCCTGCAAATTCTAACATTGCTTCTGAATACCCCATTGCAGTACCGAATTCTTCCATTATATAAGGGTCTTCTTTGACACTCACAGTGCGGTCTTTCGATAGTTCGACAATAAACTTGGCGTAGTCTTGATCTTTATCTAGGCCTGCCGCCCAACCAAAGCAGTGCGCAGCATCTTGTTTAGGGAATTCATTAAAATCTTCACCATTGACTTCTGCGAAAGCGGTACCTGCAAAAAGTGCTGTAAGTAGCGAAATGCTAGTAATTAATTTTTTCATATTGCTTATCTCGAATATTGAATATGAAGCTATCTTATTGCGACCGCCATGAACAAAGTGTGAACATATTCGTTATTATTTTCAAGACACGTGACTTTTATACAACTGTTTTAACCGCTTACGAGCACTGCATCGATTTTAAGTGTAGCGTGTTCATAAACAGCCTTGGATCAGCAATATTGCTCAACATGGCTGGTGTTGGTAAACAATCGTCATCAACGTAGTCGACATAGTCTGCCGCCGAATCGAAGATCAAAATATCCAAAGCCAAACGATCCAAGCCATATCGGCCTCGGTGGATCATATCCGCTGAAAACACCAATAAGTCACCGGCAGCTAATGGTATCTGCTTACCGCCAGAGATGTCATCACTGCTCACTTTGCCATTTTCTTCTTGGCGAACATTGTACTCTTCTTCGTTGTCCCAGCGCTTGTGTGTGCCAGGGATAAGCTCCATACCGGGTTCATCAAATAGAGGGACACGCAGGTGCAGAACCTGAGTTTCCATGATGACTTTCATCTGGTCATCAATGTCATAGTCATATTGACAGTCACGATGCCAGAAGTCTTTTTGTTGCGGGTTTACCGGGTTGAAGAACAGCTGCGTATTCATGAATGCCGGTTTGTTCGGAATCACCGCATCAACCACATCCATCACTTGTTTTGAGCTGATGAAGTCGAATAGCACGCTTCTATCGTCGGTAGGCAAATACTCGCTTCCCGTAATTAGAGACGAGTTAAAAGCTTCTTCTTGATAGAACTCTTCGTTGTCTGCTTTCCATGACTCATGGAATTTCAGTACGACTTTCCTAAGCGATGCTACCTGAGCTTCATCGAAATAATTTCTGATAACAAAGTAACCATGTTCATCGTAACGGTCACTTAATTGTTGGCTGCTTTCTACCACTGATTACCTTCTTAATTCTTTACCGTGCAATAACCACAGATTTCTTGGGCGCATAATGCCAGACACTCGTGATTCAACCAAGTAACTAGTGATCTATAAAAAGGCGCGTTACAGCTAAAAAGGTACGGATTTACTAGATCTATAGGCAATGTCTAGCGATTCAGTTTGTAGTTACATTACTCGCTTATTGCCACATCACTAGTACAGCGGCGATAGAAAGTAAGATGAGCGCAAGAATGTCTTTGCGCGCGATGCTTTGCCCTAACCAGAAATAGGATATCAACACCATGAAGATCACTTCGACTTGCCCGAGTGTCTTTACGTACGGTACGGCTTGAAGTGACATTGCGCTAAACCAACCAAGAGAACCAATCACACTCGCTAGGCTTGTCATGATCACCAGTTTCGACTTCGTGAATATCTGGCGCAACGTGTCGCGTTCTCTGAAAAAGAGATACGTACAGATGATCACGGTCTGAAGGGAAATAACTAGGAACAGCACCCATGCAGCACTATGAGGAAAGGGCAGTCCGATGCTCAAGCTTGCTTCACGTACCCAAAGAGACGTTAAAGCAAAAGCAGTGCTACACGCCATACCTAACAAAAACACTTTTGGAGACAAGCTTCGCCAGCCTGAAGAGCTACTCATGATTAGCACGCCAAATGTGCCAATAAGCACTCCGATCCAACCTGTTAGTGTCAAAGCAGTACCAAAAAACAATACGGATAGTACAGCCGATACGGGAGCTTCACATTTGGCCAGTCCGGCTCCTATCGCATAGTTTTCGAGCTTAAATAGCATCACCATCAAGCCTGTTGCGAGGATCTGCATAATCGCTGCGGCAACGATGTAAAAACCAAACTCACCGGAAAAATCAGGCGTGGTTACTGGCTGCCATTGGTATAGTGCGCAGAGATAAATAAGTGCGATTGGGCCAGCCCAAATAAAGCGAGCTAACGTCACGCCAGCCACACTCATTGTGCCCGCTAGTTTACTTTGAAATGCATTGCGCCAAGATTGGCTGAAGGCTGCGAGAAGAGTAAAGGCTATCCAACTAAAAGACATGACGCTTCCATGTGTTATGTAATTTTATGATTATACTAACAAAAAACAACATGATAAGAAGCGACATGGTCTATTTATAACCAGAGGCTCATCTTTACTCCTGATTCGTCATCACTATGCTCTTCAAAGATCGACGCTTTCTTCAAAAGATAGGATCCTTCTTGTTTTTGAAATAGAACAGCGCGCTGATCGAAACGAACAATAAGGCGAAGTAATAACAGAAAGAAGATAGCGATGCTAAGAAGGCGAGGTTTTGCTCTATTTCTTGCGAGGTGTAATTATTGGATACCAACTTGTAGTAGTAAGCATACAAAATACCGATCAGCCCGTATCCGAGGTTGAACATCAAACCTTTGAAGCTAAGAACCGTGGCGCGGTTATGTGACTCGGTCTTTTTGTTTAAGTGGTAACTGATGAAAATGTTCATCGTCATGATGATAAAGATCAGCACCAACGCAGGAAGTACGCCATAAATCGACCAACCTAAACTGATCCAATAGTAGGTCGCGATACTTGCTAACCCCATGACCAAAACAAAGGTTTTAGGCTCGATGCTTTCTGCCAATCTACGGCTTTGCCCTGCAAGGATGATTTTAAGTAAACTGATTCCCGCACCGATAAAACCGAAATAGATAATTGGAATATCGATGGCCAGATAGTATTGGCTGTTCATGGTTAAGAACATTCGTGAGGTGTGTTCGAAAAGGCTGTAGTAGAGCAAAATGAATAACACGTAAGGCGTAGCAAGTACCCACTTACCTGTGTCAGCCGTTAATTTAAGGCTGGCGATGGTGGTTGCCAATTTGGTTTGGTCACTTGGCATCACCTTTTTCTCTTCGCGCATGTTAACTGCAGCATAAATGGCGATCATCGCAACAAACAGGGTAGCGAAAACAGGGATGCGCATCAGGTCTTTGGTGCTTTCTGGTTCGCCTAATCCGAGGAAATGAAAGATGTTTGCCATAAAGCTTACATCGTACATCGCCGCACCAATCAAGGTAACAAATATACCGACGGTTGAGGCGACACGAAGTTGGATTTGCAGGACTCGCGGCCACAGCTCTTCATTGCCTTGTTCTTTTAAGGTGTCGTAAGCCAATGCCTCGTCGGCGCCGCTGGCCAGTGCCATCGCTAAGCCACTGAGAATTCGGTTAACCAGAAACACAATGAAGACTAGATTGGCATCTCCGGTCGGCACAAGAGCGATCATGGCGATCTCAATGAACATCACAATCGAAGACAGCACCACCAGTTTCTTGCGGCCTAAGGTATCGGCGAATGCGCCAGACGGTACTTCAGCAAGCACAATGGTGGCAGCCCACACTACATTGAGCATCGCGAATTGAGATAGGGTTAGCCCGTAATCTAAATAAAGTAGGGTAAAAATAGGGTAATAAAAACGCGCAAAGTAGCTGCTTCTGAACATTAAGAAGTAGCGGACATTGGGAATTTTCAGGATTTCTTTGAGCGTCATGATAATTTCAGTACTTTAAATAACACATTATTATGTATAAACCGTTTTACCTTATAAATCATGGAATTGTTTCACGAGTTAAACAAGGTATAACTCATCTACTTATCTGAACGTTCAAGGTTATTGTTCTAAAAATTAATCAATTAGAGTCAATGCCGGTCAAGTGAATACTTAGATACTGTAGAGTTATAGAGCCAATGACTCCAATGCAAAACTCCCTATCAAGAAGTACTCTTGACAGGAGTTTTGATTAACTACTGTATTGCTCTGCTGATATCACTGGTTTAATCGTGAAGATCGGATGATGAGTGATATTACGGTGTTTAATACTAATTCTCTGTTTCCTTAGAAGCGTTAGACGTTGCGTCTTTTCTCAACCAACTATCAAGCACGTCTTGCAGCGCATCCAATGAGGTTGGCTTCTCTAAGCGGCCGTCCATCAACTTACTGATCATGTCGAGTTCACGTTGTCCTGATTCACCAGACAAAGCAATAATTGGTGTTTGAGGTGAGCGTGCCTTAATGATCAAGCTTGCGTCAAAACCATTCATTATCGGCATTTGTACGTCCATTAAGACCAAATCAACTTTGTGTGTTCTGAACAACTCGACGGCATTTTCCCCGTTTTTGGCTTGCAAACTGTTAACGCCCAATCGGTTCAAATACATCTGAACAAGTGTGCGCTGTACTTCTTTGTCATCAACAATAAGTACCGTTGGTGCAAGATGGCTTGATGCTGGTTGATTTTCGGCTTGCGAGCGTTCTGTTTGTTTACTTTCTGTTAGCGTACTTTCTGTTAGGGTACTTGCCGGTTCAGGTTCTATATCACCGCTTGGAGTTTGGTTCTCTGGTTTTACATCAGCTTCGGCTTTATCTTCCCTCGATTGGTTGTGTTTCCAACCGTTGAAATAAGGCGTACGCAGCGTCTCCGCTTTTGGAGCATTAGGTACAATAGGGAAGTACAGGTGAAACTCAGTAAATTCACCAAGTTTGGAATGGCATTCTACTCTGCCACCAAATGAACGCATCACTCGTTGACAATAACCCAGTCCTAAGCCGCTACCACCGCTTTTTTGGAAAGAGAAAAAGTCATCAAAGACCTTATGAACAATGGTTTCGTCAATGCCGGGGCCAGTATCACGGAATGTGAGGATGTTCTCGTAAGGCCCAGTTTTGGTGCTGATCTCAATTTGGCTGTCTGGGTAAGAATCAAAGTAATAGATTGCATTTCGTATCAGGTTGAAAATGACGAAGTTGAATAGGGTTTCATTCAGCTTTGCCACAAAATCAGCGTGTTGCGGTAAACGAATGCGTTCAATGATCTTTTCATTTTCAAAGCCATAATGACTTACGGCTTGATCCACGGCTTTATGAATAGAGGTCATCGTTACAGGGCCGTGTTCTGGGGTGTTGTCACTGACTTCTCGCAAGATGATGTCAATCAGTTGTCGTCCGCGTTGAATTGCTGCTTGGCCATTCTCAATGTCAGTCAAGATTTGTTGAGTTGGTACTTGATTATCAATGTGCTGCTTTAACACCTCAAAATACAGCTGTACTTGAGCGAGTGGGTTACGCATCTCATGAGCGATTGAGTTAGCCAGAGCACGACTTTGGCGAATACGCCTGTCGGCTTCGATTGTGCTTTGTACTCTAGTTAACAAGGTTTGCAGTGCCGAAATCTCTTCATTAGAGAACATACGATTGTTGCTTTTGTGCGATGATACTAGCAAGTGTGTGACTGATTTTTTGTGTCCAAATAGTGGCATTACCAACGCGGTGTTGTTCGAACTCATCTTGTCATAAAGTGCTTTTAGTGACCGCTTAGCTGGCTGAGTATAATCGAGTTTTTCAGAAAGCTCATCGAACACTAGAACGGAGTCTTTGCTAGATAGGTAATCTTCGTAGAAGGTTTCGTTATAATTGCTGTTAACTAGTCGAAGCTTGTCTTCTGGGATTTGCAGTTGGCTACCTAAACGGCGCATGGCATCGTCAATCGACAACTTGAAGTCTTCTTCTAATGCGAGGATTTGTTGTACTGGTGTCTTTTTGTTTCTGAATACAAGTAATGAGGAGTAAGGACTTACACGTTTGTAGATTTGACTCCATGCGACACCGATAATCGCGCAGATAGGTATCGCTAATAACCATTGGTTGCTGTTAGTTATTGGAATAAATACAGTACCAAGAGGTATCACCAATATTGTACATACCAGAAGCACATTAAGGCTTATGTATGTAAGGTATTTAAAACTGTAGAAGCGAGAGGTCAGTAGAGCATAACCTACAAATAACATCTCACTGAGCGATAAGGCAGGGGGAAGCCAAGTGAGCGAGAAATCACGTAGGAAATAGGCAACGCCAATGTGAATCGTTGCGGTGGATAGCATGAACACCAAGATGCCCGTAATCATGTAGTTCGTTTTGGCTAATGTTAGCTTGCTGCCATTGGTACGCATGGTCACTAGATTAACCAGTGTCAGGGCAATCAAGCTGATTACCCCCATAAAAAAGTATGGTGTGTGTGGACCGAACTCGATCATGAATTGGCTTGGTGCCGTGATGGTGACATCTTCTACCGTTAACCCTGGGGTCAAATTGATATAGAAGGAGTAGATCGCCAGACTAGCGAGAATGGCTTGTTGCCACCTATAGACTTTACCATTGCGATTTTCGGCCGCGAGCTGACATGAAAAGTAATACGCAAAGGCAAAAGCAAGGAAAGAGCTGAGGTTGGCCAACTTTGCTGCGAATATGGCTGTTGTGGAGCCAAGTTCCGGCAAAAAGTCGGTATGGAAGTAGGCATTGCTACTGATCCACGTAATAATACAGACGGAATATGCGATGTAAGGTACATGGTGTGTCCCCACTATCGCTTCGTTCTTTTGTTTAAGGCGATAACAATAGTAGAACAGCCACATTACAACAACAGCGACCGTTGCAAGCAGAGTGATGGCTTTAGCATAGAATATCGCCTCTAGCCCAAGATCAAACGTCTTCATATTATTTGCCACGCTGTATTTTTATTTTCACGGAGGCACCGTCTATAGTCTCGAAAGTTGACATGATTGAATGCCTTCAACATCAGTTCAATATTCCATAACCCGCGGTAAGTCAGTAAGTTCGTTTCGTTCAAGTCACAAGACCCTAGCGGCAAGTATGCTTGTGGTTCGATAGCCTTGTAAAAATCGAGTATCAAAGGTTGATCTATAATGGTGAAACCAATTTTATAGCCCGCTTGATGTAACAAGTTGAGCATCTCTTTTTGAGCAAGATAAAGAAAGTAGATTTTTTGTTGAATATTTCCACTCACGGTTAGGCGTAGTATTTCACATACAGCTTGCATTTCGGCTAATTGTAATTGGAACTTATTATCGAACTCTGGAATAGAGTCACACTTTGATAGGGCCGGCGGAGTAAAAATATGTAGCTCTGCCAGTCCCTCATAGCCACGTCTGGATAAACTGTACTTCCATTTGTCGTTACAGAAAGGGGGGGCGTAGCTTAGCCAAGTTTCATTTTTTGACCAATCTTGAATTAGGGCTGAAGAGACTAGGGTTGGAAAGGCTTCATCTGTTGGGTGTTTGAGTAGAATAAAGTGCTTACCTGTTTGTGATAAGTGGAGTAAAGGTAGCATCTCATACCACTTCTCACCTTTAATAAAAACCTCAAGGTTGCTTAAAGCAATAGCATCGCTGATTGGTACTCCTTGAGGGCAAGTTGGCGTTTGTACTATGAGTTGACTATTTTCTATTTGGTCAATGATCACACCATAGTAAGCACTATCTTTAATGGGCAGATCCATAGGATAAGGGGCATGGGTGCTTAATGGTAATTTTGCTTTGATTGCGGAAATTTCACATTCACACCAAAAGTCCAACCAATGTATATAGCATTGTCCTACCGCTTCCTCTAAGAGAGTAACCTTTGCGGATAAGGTATTTGGATAGCGCTGAATCAGATCGCGGTAGTCCATCGCTTCAAACATTACTGAGTCGCTTTTTGTTTGATGTTCAGGGAAAAGCAATTCTATTTGGCTTCGACGGTGTTCTGCCACTGTTTTGAAAAGAGCCGTACGCTGTTGCGGTTGATAAGTGTGGAGTACGAGTTCAACCAGAGCTTGTTGTTTTTTTTCGATAGGCAGGCTGCTAGCCAACAGTGAACCTAAAGACGACATTAATTCCATGTAGTGAACCGCCTAAGTTTAACCAATTATTTTTATGTGACTTGTACCCGTTTATGAGAGGTGTATCTATGGCTGATGTTTGAGAGTCGTTACTTTATAAAGTTACTCTAACTTTTTGTGCATTTAGTTTCTCAAAAACAAGCTGCATTTCAGAGTGAAATCTTACTACTTGTACTTATCCTAAACAACATGGTTTCGCCATTTTTTAATCAATTCATGAACCCCTAAATTAGTTTATTCTCAAATACTTACTTGGCTGCTTATTGTCCGGCTTTGTTTTTCTGACAGTGCTCTGTATTTATAGAGTAGTTACACCAGAATCTCTGATGAAGTAATGACATTTTAGGTTTAAGCTTGCCTACATATGAAACATCATTACGAGTGATCTCTCGTAAATGACTGAATCAACAATGTAGGAGGATTCATGAAAAAAGTACGATTAACATCATTACTTGGATTAGCAACCGTGTTTAGTGTTGCTGTGTTAGCAGGATGCAGTCAGGAGTCTGATGTTCCTGCTAAACCACAAGAGAAAGCGAATCCGATCTGTAGCACTAAAAACCTGACGGGTGGTTGGTCGCAAAGCGCTATCACACCAGAAGCTAAGCAAGCTTTAGATGTGGTTCTTGGACAAATGAATACTTCAGCTGAGCTAAAGCAGATTCTGAGTGTGCGAACTCAGGTTGTCGCGGGTTTGAATTACGCTATTGAGTTTGAAATGGATAATGGTGAAGTGTGGAATACCATCGTTTACCGTTCTCTACAAGGTGACATCGAAATGACGCAACCTGCACAAAAAGGTCGCTTGTGTCCGTTGATTAACTAGTCCATTGATTTACATGTCTATTGATCAACTAACCCATTGATTAACGAGCATGTAAATAACGTCACACTTAAAAATGGCTCCTAGATTAGGAGCCATTTTTCATTCTGAATATTGCTTACGTAATGAACTTTATTAACTGGTTAGTTCCGGCTCTGACAGCTCTGGTTCATAAAGCTCTTGCACACAAGCACGGCTGATGTCTTCATCAATGTAGGCCATTCCAAGTTTATTGAGATAGTCCATACGATCCGCAGTGCGCAGTTCGATATCGGGGCCTGCAATGTTGTGGGCTTGATAAATTTCAGTGAGATGAGCCATGAATTGCTCACCAACACTCATCATTAACAGGCTCATTGCGCCAACGTCAGGCCTTACTTTGGCTTGTTGTTTTTCAGATAGATTGACTGCTAATACGATAGGGCGCTCTTCACCCTCAAAACGAGTGCTGCGCTCGCGAATGGTTTGCTGAGCCCAGTAATAGGCCAGTTCTTTACTTTGAGTTAAGAAGACGGGTTCAACGGATTCTGTGTAGTTATTGCCAATCGTTGCCATGGTTTTTGAAGCTGCTTCATTGAGTGCTTTGTCTCCTGAACGTTTCAGCCCTTGGCCTTGGATTGAAGCAAGCAGGGCTGAGGATGTGCCGTGATACCAAGTATTACCCGTCGCGAAACCATTTTCTGACAGCAGTGTTTTTGCATCTTGTAGGTGTGTCGGTATTGAAGTCATAGGCACTCTCAAAAAAATAAGAATCTCAACAAATAGGAATATGAACAAATATGTATACAGTTAGCTTAAACAGAAGTTGTTCGGTTAACCGTGGTGTGGAACACAAATCTGAGGCTTTGAGATAAAGCCGGCAGTACAAGCTTTATCTCAAAGCCTTCCCCCGGATCTTACCTAAGTAAGAGAGAAGGGCGGGGGAGGCTTTAGTTCTAGCGATTAATCAAAAGTTCTAGCGACTAATCAAGAGTGTTAGCGATTAATCAAATTGGTTAGACGTATTCGCTTCACCTGCTGCTTTTAGTGCGTTCTCACCAGCAAAGTACTCTTTGTGGTCATCACCCATGTCTGAACCAGACATGTTTTGGTGTTTAACACATGCGATACCTTGGCGAATCTCTTTACGTTGAACATTCGCAACGTAACCCAACATGCCTTGGTCACCGAAGTACTCTTTCGCAAGGTTGTCAGTAGACAGCGCCGCAGTGTGGTAAGTCGGCAGAGTAATTAAGTGGTGGAAAATACCCGCTTCACGTGATGCATCTGCTTGGAATGTACGGATCTTCTCGTCAGCGCTTGCAGATAGTTCAGTTTCATCGTATTCCGCGCTCATTAGGCTTGCACGGTCGTAAGCGGAAACATCTTTACCTTCTGCTGCCATCGCATCGTATGCTTGTTGACGGAAGTTTAGCGTCCAGTTGAATGATGGAGAGTTGTTGTAAACCAGTTTCGCGTTAGGGTGTACTTCACGTACGCCGTCCATCATCTCTTTGATTTGACCAATGTGTGGTTTCTCAGTCTCAATCCAAAGTAGGTCAGCACCCGCGTTGATTGCTTCAATACAGTCGAACACACAGCGATCTTCACCAGTACCTTCGCGGAATTGGTATAAGCCTGAAGGTAGACGCTTAGGTCGAACTAGCTTGCCATCACGGTTGAAGCAAACATCGCCTTCAGCCATATCAGCAACATCAATCTCTTCAACATCTAGGTATGAGTTGTAGATGTCACCTTGATCGCCCGGCTCTTTCACTACCGCGATTTCTTTTGTTAGGCCAGCACCTTGTGAATCGGTACGAGCAACGATGATGCCGTTGTCGATGCCTAGTTCAAGGAAAGCGTAACGAAGTGCGCGAAGTTTTGCGTGGAAATCAGCATGAGGAACCGTTACTTTGCCGTCTTGGTGACCACATTGCTTCTCATCGGCTACTTGGTTTTCAATCTGTAGACAACACGCGCCCGCTTCAATCATCTGCTTAGCCATTAGGTAGGTCGCTTCTGCGTTACCGAAACCCGCATCGATATCGGCAATGATTGGCACCACGTGTGTAACGTGATTGTCGATTTTGTCTTGGATACGGTCTTGTAGGTTTACATCGCCCGCTTCACGAGCTGCATCTAGTTCACGGAATAAACCACCTAGTTCACGAGCATCTGCTTGGCGTAGGAAGGTGTATAGCTCTTCTACTAGGCCAGCAACCGAGGTTTTCTCATGCATAGATTGGTCTGGAAGTGGACCAAAATCAGAGCGAAGTGCTGCCACCATCCAACCAGAAAGGTATAGGTAACGACGGTCTGTTTTGCCATCAAAGTGCTTCTTAATCGAAATCAGCTTTTGTTGGCCGATGAAACCATGCCAGCAGCCCAGAGACTGAGTGTATTGAGAGCTGTCTTCATCGTAAGCCGCCATATCCGCACGCATGATATCTGCAGTGTATTGCGCGATATCCAGACCTGTTTTGAATTTGTTTTGAGCTCGCATACGAGCAGCAGATTCAGGGTTAATTGTATCCCATGGTGCACCTGCAGCGCTTTTTGCAACTTCAATCTTTTCGATATCTTGTGTAATTTGCGACATAACTATTCCTTAGTTTCACGTGGGGTATGGTTGCCAAATTGGCTTGGATTAAAACTTTGCTATGGACAAATAATAACCATGCATGTGATAATTTTGTTAATTTATAGTTATTATATTCGGTATTTTTCTTATGAATATTGCTCGTATAGACCTTAATTTACTTGTGTATTTAGACATGTTGCTACGTGAAAGAAACGTTACAAGAGCAGCACATCAATTAGGCATTACTCAGCCAGCCATGAGTAATGGCCTTCGCCGATTACGAGATCTGTTTGAAGACCCACTACTGGTGAGAACAAGCGAAGGGATGATACCGACCGAACGCGCACATAAGTTGCAGCCACTGATTAGAAACATCTTGGCGAATGTAGAAAAGACACTGCAGCCGACCACGGAATTTAATGCCGAAGACAGTGAACGCGTGTTTCGTATCATGGCGAGTGACTATGCAGAGTCGACCATTATTCAGCCTTTATTGAAAAAACTGAGCGAGATAGCACCGAAGATACGACTGGATATCATGACGCCAAGTGACGTGAGTTATCAGGATGTAGAGCAAGGTACTGTTGATATAATTATCAACCGATTTGACGATATTCCTCAGTCGTTTCATCAGATGAGCCTTTGGCACGACGGGTTTTCTTGTCTATTTAGTTGTGACAACCCAATCGCCGACAATTTCGAACTTTTGTCTTATCTAAAGGCGCAACATATCTGGGTAAGTAAGACAGGAATGGGGACTGGAGTTGGGATCAACCCAAGTGAAGCACAAAAGCTCGGTTGGATAGATGAAGCATTAATGCGCATTGGTAAAACGCGCAATATCACGGTGTTTACTCGACACTACTTGTCGGCGATTCTTTTCGCACAACAAAAGAATCTGATCCTTACTATTCCTACCAAAGCGGCTCAACTGCAGCGCAATAACCCTAGATTGTTGATCAAGCCTGCGCCATTTGCGATTGAACCCTTTGAGGTGAAGATGGCATGGAGTCCATTGCTACAAACCAATCCAGACCATCAGTGGATGCGTCGTTTGATTAAAAGTGTCGCTAATGAAATCGAGAGTGGAGTGACGGAATAACACAATTTGTAGGGTATTTTTTGTGTGAATATCCAATATAACTGGCATAAATTAGCTAAATTTATGTCGGTTGCGTAGATTTATTGAGTAGTCATCAGTTAGCTTGAGAGAGATTTTATGAGCAGTCGTATTCAACAGGGAAGCTTGAACATTGATAGCACCCTCTACCAATTAATTAATGAGCAGGTAATTCCTGGAACGGGCATTATCGCCGAGGACTTTTGGCAATCTTTTGCAGCCATCCTTGTTGACTTGGCTCCCAAGAACCGCGCATTGCTTATTAAGCGTGAAGACCTTCAACATCAAATTGATGTTTGGCACCAAGAGCGTGCAGGCCAGACTCTGGATGCGGCTGAGTACAAGCAGTTCTTACAACAGATTGGCTACCTAGTTCCTGAGGGCGATGACTTTCAAGTAACGACCGCCAGCGTTGAGCCTGAAATTGCAACACAAGCGGGGCCACAGCTTGTAGTACCAATTATGAATGCACGTTTTGCACTTAACGCAGCCAACGCGCGTTGGGGTAGTTTATACGATGCGCTCTACGGCACCGATGTCATCAGTGAAAGTGACGGCGCGGAAAAGGGTGGAAGTTTTAACCCAGTACGTGGCGCAAAAGTAGTGACTTATGCGCGTGAGTTCCTTGATGATGCAGCACCATTAAATGGCGTTTCTCATAAAGACGTGACCAAATACAGCATCAGCAATGTCAGCATTGGCAATACATTGACAGCGACCTTAGATAACGGCGAAGAAGTCACCCTGATTGATCGTAACCAGTTCATTGGTTATCAAGGTGATGCGAGTGCACCTTCAAGCATTCTGCTGAAACATAATAATTTGCATATCGAAATTCAAATTGATCCGAGCGCACCAATTGGCAGCGTTGATGTGGCTGGTATTAAAGACGTGCTGGTGGAATCGGCTCTCACCACCATTATGGATTGCGAAGATTCGGTAGCTGCGGTTGATGGTGAAGATAAAGCACTGGCTTATCGTAACTGGTTAGGTTTGATGAAAGGTGATCTACAAGAATCACTAGAGAAAAACGGCAAAACCATTGTTCGTAGCTTGAATCCAGATCGCCAATACACCAGTGTGACGGGTGGTGAGATTTCACTTAAAGGTCGTAGCATGTTGTTCATCCGCAATGTGGGCCACCTAATGACTAACCCTGCCATTATTGATGCTGACGGTAACGAAGTTCCTGAAGGCATTATGGATGGCATGATCACCTCGCTCATCGCAATGCACGATTTGAAAGGCAATAGCGCTTACCAAAACTCGACTGCGAACAGCATCAATATTGTAAAACCTAAGATGCATGGTCCTGAAGAAGTCGCGTTCACCAATGAATTGTTTGGCCGCATTGAAGATGCATTAGGGTTAGATCGATTCACGATCAAAGTTGGCATCATGGACGAAGAGCGTCGTACTTCAGTTAACCTTAAAGAATGTATTCGAGCGGCTAAAGATCGTGTTGTGTTCATCAACACAGGTTTCTTAGATCGAACGGGTGATGAAATTCACACCAGCATGGAAGCGGGACCATTTGCTCCTAAAACACAACTGAAAACCATGACTTGGATTGGCGCATACGAAGATCAGAACGTTGATCTTGGCTTAGCTTGTGGCCTGCAAGGTAAAGCCCAGATTGGTAAAGGTATGTGGCCAGAGCCAGACAATATGGCGAAGATGATGGACGCGAAAATCGGACATCCTCAAGCGGGTGCTAATACCGCTTGGGTTCCTTCTCCAACTGCCGCGACGTTGCATGCGCTGCATTATCACAAGGTGAGTGTACCAAGCCGTCAGAAAGAGCTTCGTGAGCGAGTGAGAGCGAATGTCGACGATATCCTGACTATTCCGCTATTAGGTAATCAAAAGCTGACCGCTCAAGATATCCAAAACGAATTGGATAACAACACGCAAGGTATTCTTGGTTACGTGGTTCGTTGGATTGACCAAGGCGTTGGCTGCTCGAAGGTGCCAGATATTAACGATGTAGGTTTGATGGAAGATCGTGCGACATTGCGTATTTCGAGTCAACACATTGCTAACTGGTTACGCCACGGCATTTGCGATGAAGCCCAAGTAATGAAAACCATGAAGCGCATGGCCGCAGTGGTTGATGAGCAAAACGCAGGTGATTCTAGCTACCGCAATATGGCGCCAGATTTTGAAAACAGCATTGCTTTCTCAGCGGCTTGCCAGCTGGTATTCGAAGGCTGCGCTCAACCGAGTGGTTACACTGAGCCAGTGCTGCACGCGATGCGTCTAAAACTGAAAGCACAGGAATAGCGAAGCAACCCAATAACAAAAACAGAGAATGTAAAATACTAAAAAAAAGAAACCCCTTTTAACCGAGCCCAAGGTGCCGCGCTTTTATAGCGCGGCTTTTTTTTGAATTTTTTTAGTGTGCGGGGAAACGGAGTAGATAGGTGTTAGTAGGGCTATTCGATGTTTAAGCTTGCTGATGTCTAAGAGTCAGGCTTAGTTACGCCAAAGCCTAGTTACTACTAAAACCTAATCACTACCAAAACATAAGTACTTAATATCCATGTACTCATCGATGCCTTCTTTAGCGCCTTCACGGCCAATACCTGATTGTTTAACCCCGCCGAAAGGCGCGACTTCGGTTGAGATTAGGCCATCATTTATGCCGACCATACCGTACTCAAGTGCTTCCGCGATGTTCCATACTCGATGAATGTTCTGACTGTAGAAGTACGACGCCAAACCGTAAATAGTGTCGTTTGCCATTTCAATAAGCTCTTCGTCAGTTTCGAATTTCATGACAGGAGCGACAGGACCAAAGATCTCTTGCTGAACAATGTCCATGCTGTGTTTCACATTTTTAAGAATGACAGGCTGAAGGAAAAGCCCATCAAGATCTTTCATTGGAGTGACAGGTGTAGCACCTTGCTCAATCGCTCGGTCTATTAATGCTCTGATGTTGTTCTTAGCATTCTGACTGATAACAGGACCAACGGTGACATCTTCATCTAAACCGTTGCCAACC
This sequence comes from Vibrio tasmaniensis, assembly GCF_024347635.1. Classification (NCBI taxonomy): domain Bacteria; kingdom Pseudomonadati; phylum Pseudomonadota; class Gammaproteobacteria; order Vibrionales; family Vibrionaceae; genus Vibrio; species Vibrio tasmaniensis. Next base: position 391,250 of record NZ_AP025511.1, on the reverse strand, counting down.
TTAAGCTGTTGAACTGCTTGATCGAATTTAGCGACAAACTCATCGTGTACCTTGCTATGAACGTAGAATCGGTTTGCACAGACACAAGTTTGACCAGCATTACGGAATTTAGAAGCCATTGCACCTTGAACGGCTGCATCGATGTCGGCATCGTCAAAAACAATAAATGGTGCGTTGCCGCCAAGTTCCATTGAGGTGCGTTTGATACCTTTTGCAGCCTGAGCCATCAAGATACTTCCAACGCGGGTAGATCCTGTAAAAGAGATCTTTTTGATCAGTGGATGTGATGTGAAAAGTTCACCAATCTGTTCAGGGCTATCACCGAGTACGACTTTAAGTAGATCTTTTGGAATACCTGCTTGATAAGCCAGTTCAACTACAGCAAATGCAGAAAGCGGTGTCTCATCTGAAGGTTTTACTACAAAGCTACAACCAGCAGCTAGGGCAGGTGCTGCTTTACGAGTGATCATTGCAATAGGGAAGTTCCATGGCGTAATCGCACACGTAACTCCAATAGGCTGCTTGATGGTCACCAAGCGTTTTCCTGCAACCGTGCTAGGGATGGAATCACCGTAAGTACGCTTCGCTTCTTCTGCAAACCACTCAATAAAGCTAGCCCCATACACGACTTCGCCTGTCGCTTCCGCTAACGGCTTGCCCTGTTCAATCGTCATGATTCGAGCAAGATCATCCTTGTTTTCAAGGATCAGTTGGTGCCAACGGTGTAGTGATGCAGCACGAGATTTAGCAGGAGTTTTTGCCCACTCTTTCTGCGCAACATGCGCACGTTCGATAGCGCTGTCTAATTCTACCTTAGATGAAATAGGCGCATATCCAATAAGCTCACCCGTTGCTGGATTGGTGACTGCAACTGCATTATTCGCTTCTGTCACCATAAAAGAGAGTAACTGCTGATTCTTAATGTTTAGCATCGTGATTCCTTATTGATGATAGCTATTGCGTGTTGCTTATGTGTGGGTCGGTGAGAGCTAGAGTGACTTCGACCAGATGTTCATTGGTCGAAGCTTATGGTTACTATTCAATAATACAGTGTTTTTTTTGTTTTCAATACGAAAACACCTCCCCTTTTTCCTGAAATGATTACCATAGCGTGCGTTTTGACTGTGATTGAGTCGGTTATTACACAAATTCAAACAACACATAAAAGTACTCCTACTGAGCCCTCAACCCAGTTAGATAAAGGGCTTGGCCACGAAATTCCGGTTTGTGTAAAAAAGCAATTTAGTAAAATTAACACTGTGAAATTTTTGTTGTGAAATTGTTTGTGAAATACAAGTAGTATGAAATACATGGAAGCAACACAGTAAAGAACAATTTTGAAAAGGGTCAATCAGGATTTTTGACCTACATGAAATTCAAAGCCGTAAGAGGGAAAGATTATGAATATGCTGACACTAGACAAAACAGAACTTCACAGAAACCATTCAACATTTATTGCTGAAGCTGTCTTTGCCGTAGAAATGGTGAAAGCAGACAAGCAGCTCGAAAAACAGAAAATGGCGAAACAGTTGCTTGATACTCTATTTCCTCTTGAAGCTGGTTCACACGAAGACGCAGTGAGCTATGAGATCGACTACCGACATGTTCAGGTTTACTTCAAAAATGGCGAACATACTGGCCTAAAAAGAGCGAAGCACTTTGTTGCTTTCACGGGCGATAAGTCTAAGCCTTCTTCAATCCTATTTCGTGATGAAAGTGGTACACACGTTGAAGTGACAATCGGTGCTCGTAGAGGCACTGGTCACTTGGAGTTAGTTGATATTCAAGATATCCAGCTAGAGACATGCACCATGTTTAGCCAAACTGAAGCTAGCCGTTCTTCTTCTGGTATCCGTCATTGGGTGAGCCTAGTGAAAGGTGATGAAAGCGGCCGACCGAACGCATCAAGTGAAGATAAAGAGTTCACGGCAAAGAATGGCGAAGACTATAACCTAGGTTTTTGCTTCGCGATTTAATGTTCAGTCTTTGAAATATGCAGTCTCTGTGGCGAGAAGCGTTGCAAGATGTAGCACCAACATTTGAACACTGATTTCTCTTTTACCTTTGGTAATTTCCCCGTCCTATAGCGGGGCTTTTTTATTAGAGCTATAAACAAACTAGGTTGTTGTTAATATTATCTGTAGAAAGTTTGCATGAGATTTTATAGTGCATTGTTTTGGTTTAAGTGATTGTATTTAAGGTTGTTTATTTATTCGTGCTGTTCTTTTTTTATCGAGTTAACTATCGCGATTAACACTGGTTTGGATGACTATTGAGCTTAAACTCAGTCAAAATACTTTGAGCTGTGCTATAATACGCGCCTTGGGATTGAGCCAGTAAGTCCATTTATCACCAATCATTGTGATTTTTATCGCCTCTATTTAGGTGGTGCGGCGAGCCAATCAAGTAGTAATTGGATATGGAGAGCGTCCTTATATTCGTTGATTCGGATATGCGAACATCATAATTTATGAGTTTTAAATCAAAAAAATACAGTATTGATTCTACTGACTATCAAGTTGGTCAAGATAACGTCAGTAAATGGGGCATGGACGTCCATAACACAGTTTTCGTAGCCTCAGTCGGCTTATCTCTTCTCTTCATCATCACTCTTCTTGCTCTTCCTCCTGCAGACGCTAAAGCTGCTATTGATTCTATTAAGGGTGCTGTTTTATCAAAGTTTGACTTCCTATTTATGTGGGGAGCTAACATCATGCTAGCGTTTGCCGTTGTTCTTGCGTTTTCACCGTTGGGCAAGATTCGCCTAGGTGGTGAAGATGCGACGGCGGACTATTCCATGTCATCTTGGATTGCGATGTTATTCGCAGCAGGTATGGGTATTGGACTTATTTTTTGGGGTGTTGCAGAGCCAACCGCGTTCTTCACGAACTGGTTCGGAACGCCACTCGGTGCAGAACCTTTTACAGAAGCCGGCCGTGAACTGGCTCTCGGTGCGACACTGTTTCACTGGGGTTTTCATGCATGGGCTATCTATGGCATGACGGCACTTTGCCTCGCGTATTTTGTTTATAATAAAGGTTTACCGCTATCCATGCGTTCTGTGTTCTACCCAATTCTGGGTGAGCGAGTGTGGGGCAAAACCGGTGATGTGATCGATGTACTAACTGTACTGGTTACGCTGTTTGGTCTAGCGACTTCACTGGGTTTAGGTGGCACACAAGCAGCAAGTGGTATCAGCCACGTGTTTGGCTTGGAAAATAATATCTTCCTTCAGCAATCTATTATCGTTCTGATCATGGGCTTGGCGATCATCTCTGTTCTACGTGGTATGGACGGTGGCGTTAAGTTCCTAAGTAACTTGAACATGGTTATTGCGTTCGTATTCCTTGGTCTTATCGCTGTTCTGAACTTCACCACCGTGCTTGATTCTGTAGCGACGGCGGTGACGGGTTATGTGAATAACATCGTAGCGTTGAGCCAAAGTTCTGGCCGTGAAGACACAACATGGCTGCATGGCTGGACTGTGTTCTACTGGGCATGGTGGGTTGCGTATGCACCTTTCTTCGGTATGTTTGTAGCGCGTATTTCTAAAGGTCGTACGGTTCGTGAGTTTTTACTTTGCGTACTGATTATCCCAACATTGGTCACGTCGGCTTGGATGGCTATCTTCGGTGGCGTGGCTATCGAGCAAGTGATTAATCATGTAGGGCAACTTGGCCTTGACCAAGGTATTACAGATGTATCTCTAAGCTTGTTCTACATGCTAGATGCATACTCGTTCGGTAGCATTCTATCTGTTCTCGCAGTTGCGCTGATCATCGTGTTCTTCGTTACAACGCTAGACTCAGGCTCTATCGTTATCGATGGCATGACTGCGGGTGGTAAGCTTGAAGTTCCAGTGAAGCAGAAAGTGGTTTGGGCGGTTATCTCAGGTGCTATTGCAATGGTGATGCTGTGGATTGGCGGTACTCAATCTATCCAAGCTCTGCAATCGATCACGATTATTGCAGCACTACCGTTTACGATCATTCTTCTGATTGGTTGTTTCAGCTTGTTGAAAGGTCTACTGACTGAAGTAGATAAAGGACAAGAAAACGTTAGCGAAACCGCTAACTAAAGAACTCAAGCAGGGAGTTCGTGAATGACTCCTGACTAAGCGTGACTTCAAAGCTCTCTTGTACATTGTGCAAGGGAGCTTTTTTTATGCCTGAGAAGAAATCACAGGCAAGAAAAGAGATAAAAAAGAGCCAAAAGTGAATCGTCACTTATGGCTCTTTTTAGCTTTAGGGATTAGCTTTAGGAGACTAGTTATTAGGGGACTCGCTATTAAGTGCTTGGTGCGAGGTCTTAAGTAGTCGCTTAAGCGTTTAGTTCGTGCTGAATGACGTAATCCAAAGCACCGGCAACAGCAGCAACTTGAGCATCGTTACACTCTTCGTCTGTTACTTTGTCACTGTCTGGGTAAACTTCAGTGGTTGTGCCGTATTTACAGTCAGTCACGCCGCCACATAAACCAAGTTTCTTCATTGGGTAGTTGATCACACCGTGTTGCGTAACGTTTGATCCAATGATCTTGCCATCTTCATCCGCAGGCGCAATGTGTGTGACTTTTTCGACCGAAGCAATAACCGCTGCTTGGAATTCTGGTTGTGGATTTTCAGTATCACCAACCGTGTAGAAACCGTCTGGGATCATACCTTCGATGTACTCAATACCATCACGCGCCGCGAGTGCTGGTCGGAATTCTGTTTCGTCAGAATCCGTCGTTTCGTGTAGATCAACGTGAACTAAGATTTCTGGTAAAGAAGCGACTAATGCACGTAGGTTTGCTGATTCTTCTGCTGGCGTACCGTCGTAGAAAGAGCGGTTTGGGTCGACAGCATTTGGGTTCCAGCGGTTGATCACTTCGTAGCCCCAAGGGCTTACACACGGTGCAACAACAATGTTGAAGTACGTTGAGTACTTTTCTGCTTGAGTCGCTGCGAATTTGATAGCGCCATGCACACCACTGGTTTCGTAACCGTGAACACCACCAGTAACCAGAATCGTTGGCTTTGATTCATCCCAGTTTTTGCTCTTGATTGCGAAGAGCGGGAAGCGAGCTTCGTCGTAGCTCAGGGCACCGTATTGTTCGATGTCAAAGCGATCTGCCAATGCTTTAATCTTTGGCACGACTTCTTGTTGGTATTCGCGTTTAACCGTTCTTTGAGCCAACCATGCTTCACGTTCTGTTTGTTGCCACTTTTGTCCCGGTTTACCGATAGGGTAGGTGTAAGTACTTTCCATTGTTTTTTCTCTGTGGGGTAGTTGCGATTGATTGAGAATAATCAGCAGAAGAGTATCGTGCAACTCTTATTGAGTGGGCTTATGTTATAAGTGATTGGTATTTTGAATGTTGTTTATGGAGAGTCTCGTTTGCTGAGCGGCTTTTGCTTGTGATGAGGTTTTTACTTTTTCTAGGTTGTATCAAATACTAACGTCCGATATCGAAACTGTCGCCTTTTATAGAACTAGTGTTGTACTGGTGAAGCAAAGGAAGGTAAGTTCTGTTTTGTCAATTTTCCTTGCCTGTCAGTTAAAGCGCAGACCGTATTTCGACCATTTTCTTTTGCGTAATATAAGGCTTCATCCGCGTGTTTTATCATACTGGTAACCTTGTCTTCAGACCAAAGTTCAGACAGTCCAAAGCTTGCTGTCAGGTTGGCGCTTTGTTGTTGCCAAAACTTAGTATCTTCGATAATTACTCGTAACTTCTCAGCGACCTTACATGCTTCATCGATGCGAGTATCAGGTAATACAATCAAGAACTCTTCGCCACCATAGCGGAACGGGATATCTGCGGCTCTAAGGTTGTGTTGGAGAATTATGCCCATTTTTTTCAATACTTGATCGCCAGTCTGGTGACCGTGTTGATCGTTGACTTGTTTAAAGTGGTCGATGTCGAGAATGATCACCGATAATGGGTGGTGATGCCTTACGCTACGCATCCATTCTCGTCTCAACATTTCATTCATAGCGCGGCGATTATACAACTGGGTTAAGCTGTCTTTCATTGATGAACTATAAAGTGATTGCATCAATCTGGCGTTTAGAATCCAGTTGTAAGTGAAGCCGATCGAGCTAAGTAAAATAGCCGTCATGATGAACGCAAGCTGATGGATGCTACCTGCTTGTAAAAAGTCGTCAATATTAGGTTCCTTGAGGGTAACCCAGATCCTAACTAGCATGAAAACAGAGTGAGCACTGAATGCACTCATCAATAGTACAAGCGCTGCTTTGACATCAGCGACGGTACCTGTTTTTATGACCAATACACTGGCCACAGTACATAGTGTGATATAAAAACTCATCGTTATCACTCTCGCATTGGTTGATGCATCGTAGAGGGTGAAGTAAATCAAGGTAACGATGACGACAGGTAATCCCAAGAAAACGCAAACGCTATAGAGCGAGGGCGATCGTCTTAATTGAGTTAGGCTAAACACCATTGAAGCGAATCCGCCGGCTATGGCCATATTTGATGTTATTTTTGAGAGCCAAGGTGAAATGTGGGAGCCAAAACTCAGTAATGAAAACCCTACCATTAACAAAAAAATGGCACAGAAAAAACTGCGCATTCCAAGAATACGAGCTTGGCTTTGTTGTTTGATTATTAGACCGATACAGTACGTACCAGACAGAAACACCATAATTAAACACAGAGTTCGAATATCTAAGTCTAGAGTCATATTTTACCGTTAATTTTTAACCTTATTTTTAAGGTGGTTATAAAGTAAGGTTAGGCGCTAATTGCCTAGAATCAAGGGTATTAATACATAATAAAAAAGCCCTTCACTTATGTGAAGGGCTTAGTGTTTTATAAGTTGTAATGAGCGCTTAAGCTTTACAACATCGGACTACTATTTAACTGTCCATGCAATCGTCTCGCCGCCACGGATTGGCACTACGATGTCTGAACCGAAAGGCATGGTTTCAGCAACGTTCCACTCTTCTTTAACAAGAGTGATGGTGTCCGTGTTACGTGGAATACCGTAGAAGTCAGGGCCGTTATGGCTTGCAAACGCTTCTAGGTTCTCAATCTTACCTTCTAAGTCGAATACTTCAGCGTACAGTTCTACCGCTGCGTGTGCAGTGTAAGAACCGGCACAACCACATGCTGACTCTTTTGCGCCTTTTGCGTGTGGTGCAGAGTCTGTACCCAAGAAGAACTTCTTGCTGCCGCTTGTTGCAGCTTCGATAAGCGCTAATTGGTGCGTATTACGCTTCAGAATAGGAAGACAGTAGAAATGAGGCTTAATGCCGCCAACCAACATGTGGTTGCGGTTGTAAAGCAGGTGGTGAGCTGTGATGGTTGCCGCTACGTTGTCGTTAGCATTCTTAACGAAAGTCGCTGCGTCTGCAGTAGTGATGTGCTCTAGAACGATTTTCAGGTTAGGGAAGTCGTTCACAATCGGAGCTAGCACTGTGTCTAGGAACTGCTTCTCGCGGTCAAAGATATCAACATCGTGAGTCGTTACTTCGCCGTGAACCAGAAGCAACATATCCACTTCTTGCATTGCTTCTAACACGTGGTAGATTTTTTGTGCAGACGTTACGCCTGAATCAGAGTTAGTTGTCGCGCCCGCTGGGTAAAGCTTTGCTGCCACTACTGCACCAGACTCTTTCGCTTTACGAATTTCATCAGGTGTTGTGTTGTCTGTCAGGTAAAGTGCCATTAGAGGCTGGAATTGCTCGCTTGGCTGCTCTGCCATGATGCGTTCACGGTAAGCTAAAGCCATTTCGGTATCGGTTACCGGTGGGATGGTGTTTGGCATGATTAACGCTCGACCATTGTAGCGGCTGATATCGCGCACTGTATCTTTTAATACTTCGCCATCGCGTAGATGAACGTGCCAGTCGTCAGGACGAGTAATCGTAAGTTGTGTCATTGAAGGCTCCCACCATTTGAAGTGTTATGTAGTTGGAGCCTAAACTTAGCGAAATCTGTGAAAGCAATCGCTTACGTTTAGGCGACAGGATGATAGTGGAAAAGCACTTTCATTTCATCCTATTTTTAACCCTTCGTGGTTAGGAGCTTGTTTTGATGGGTGTTTTATTCAGTATTTATTTTCAGTGGAGGGTTAGCGAGTGGCTACCCATAGTCCGTGAATCATTCCTGGCACCCAGAAGAAGAAAGTCAGGATGATGTTAATCAATAGGTCTTTACCTGCGCCACGTGCGAAGAACACGCCAACAGGAGGAAGTAGTACACATAAGATAATAATGACGAGTTTGTTCATGATAAATCCTTTTTATTCAATGAAAGTTCAATGCAGTAATGGTGTTAAAAGTATAGAACGTCTGGAGAGTGTTACTGTATTGCGGCCTTACTGTATCAAAATAGAAAGCTAAACATCTCAAGTTAATAGCTTAGTATCAAGTGTTTAATGCCTGCCAGTTTATCTATTTATAACCATTTGTTAGCATTGAGACAAATAACAAAACATTGGAATCGTTATGTCGCAGCTACCGTCAGATCAACAGTCTTCAGAGCAAGTGCCTTCTCTATCTCAAATCAATGTATTTCCGGTTAAGTCAGTGGGTGGGATCGTGCTCTCTTCTGCTTGGGTCGAAAAACAGGGTCTTACTTTCGACAGACGCTTCATGCTGGCGTTGGCAGACGGTTCAATGGTGACGGCGCGCAAGTACCCGAAGATGGTCAAGGTATCTTCAAGTTTGCAGCCGGACGGTTTGATTTTTACTTATGAAGGTAAAGAGCCGCTGCGTCTGAAATATGCAAACTTCAAGATGCAAGAAGCGCCAGCAACGGTGTGGAAAGACAGCTTCACGGCATACACGACATGTGATGAAGCCGACGATTGGTTCAGTGACGTGTTGGGTGTGCGTGTTGAGTTACTGTTCTCTGGTGAGCAATCGAATCGTGTGCGTGAAAAGCTTGGTCATAATGTGAGCTTTGCTGACGGCTACCCAATGTTGATCATCAGCCAAGCCTCTCTAGATGAGCTGAATCGTCGCAGCCCTGAAACACACTCGATGGATCAGTTCCGTACTAATTTTGTGGTGTCCAATACCGACCCCTTTGCTGAAGATAGCTGGAAACGTATCCGAATTGGTGAGGTTGAGTTCGAAGCGGTGAAGCCTTGTGAGCGATGTATCCTAACCACGGTTGATGTTGAGCGTGGTGAATTTAGATCAACAAAAGAGCCGCTTAACACCTTTTCATCATTCAGAGCCAATGAACGCGGTGGCGTTTTCTTTGGTCAAAACCTTGTGGCGAAAAATGAAGGTTTAATCAAAGCGGGTGATGTGGTTGAAGTGCTCGAAACCAAAGAGAAAGAGCACTATGAAGACACTTGGGTAGAGTCGTTGCACTTAACTTGTGTTGAACGCGAAGAGATCGCTCGTGATTTTACGACGTTCTGGTTAGAGCCTGCGAAAGAGAACCACTCACTACCAAGTTATCAGCCAGGGCAACATCTACCGATCGAGATGGTGATTAATGGCGAGAAGGTTTCTCGTCGTTACACCTTATCGTCTAGTCCATCACGCGCAGGTCGCTTAGCGATTTCAGTGAAGCGAGTGGACGATGGCCAAATCTCTAACTGGTTGAATGATCATTTCCAAGTGGGCGACACGCTAGTTGCTCAAAATCCAGATGGTGCTTTCTATCTAGAAGAAAACCCTAAGCATCCACTATTGCTTTTGTCTGCAGGCAGCGGCATTACTCCAATGCTGTCGATGCTTCGTTATTTAGCTGATCATGATCAGATCGATGATGTGGTTTTCTATCATCAATGCAGCAGCGAAGAAGACATCCCTTATCAAGCTGAGATTGATAAGATCGCCTGTGAACATGCGGGTCTTCGTGTGATTTATTCATTAAGCCAACCAACCAAAGAGTGGGATGGTTTATCTGGGCGCTTGAGTGTGTCGCATGTCGCTAAAATTGAAGAGTTACACAAGCGCCAAGCATTCGTGTGTGGCCCTGATGGCTTTATGGATAATGCAAAGAAACTACTGATTCAAATGGGGCTCAATCCTCAACATTACCACCAAGAAGCGTTTGGTGTGGCTCAATCAACCGAAGAGGCAGTGAAACAGCTGCAATTGAGTGTCAACGGCTACCTGTTCGAAGGTAATAATCAATCAACCTTGCTAGAGCAAGCTGAATCGGCGGGTGTGTCTATTGCTTCAAGTTGTCGCGCAGGTTTCTGTGGTGCTTGTAAAGTGACCCTTGAATCTGGTCAAGTTCATCAACCGGATGTACCAGCGCTGCAAGAACATGAACGCAATATGGGTCAGATACTGGCGTGTTGCAGTGTGCCTCAAACTGATATCGAAGTTGTTGATTAACGACTCGTTAGATCATTAAGAAAAACGCATTAAAAAACACTAAATAGAAAAGGCCGGAAGTTCACTCGCATGAACTTCCGGCCTTTTTGATTCTGAGACTAATTCTGAAAATTAATCGTAGATCGTTGGGATAGGTTGACGCTTGTGTTGTGTTGCTTTGTAGATGCTCACTAAGCGATCTGATACGTCTTGAGGGACTTCTTTACCTTCAAGGAAATCATCAATTTGATCGTAAGAAAGGTTCAAGGCTGCTTCATCGGCTTTCTGTGGATCAAGCTCTTCTAGATCAGCGGTTGGCACTTTCTTAACAAGTTGCTCTGGAGCCCCTAGCATTGCTGCAAGTTCACGAACTTGGCGTTTGTTCAAACCAAACAGAGGAGCTAAATCACAGGCGCCGTCACCGTGCTTAGTGTAGAAGCCTGTGATGTTCTCAGCCGAGTGGTCAGTACCAATTACAAGCCCACCAACGTAACCTGCGATTTCGTATTGTGCGATCATACGAGCACGAGCTTTCACATTACCTTTCACAAAGTCGATTTTTGCTGAATCTGTTGGCAGCAAGCCTGTCCCTTCTAAAGCAACGTGAGATGCTGCGTGAAGCCCATCAACACCCGCTTTAATGTTTACAGAAACTGATTGAGAAGGCTGGATGAAAGAGAGTGCAAGTTGTGCTTCGTCTTCATCTTTTTGCTCACCATAAGGCAGGCGAACCGCGATGAATTGGTACTCATTGCTGCCAGCGTTTTTATTCAAGCTGTCGATTGCCATTTGTGCTAAGCGGCCACAGGTTGTTGAGTCTACACCGCCACTGATACCAAGGATCAGTGATTTGCATCCTGACTGTTGAAGTTTCGTTTTGATAAACTCCACACGACGAGTCACTTCGAAGTGAGGGTCAATTGAAGGTAGTACGCGCATTTCGTCACGAATTAACTGTTCCATTCGTATTCCTTTCCTGCAAGCAAATTAAAAATCTAGTGTTATCATACCTAAATCATCCGATTTAAAAACCTCTTTGCACAAGCTTAGAAAGAGAAGGCAGCAATAAATAATGGAAAAAATAGCCATTTTCGGTAGTGCGTTTAATCCACCGAGCTTAGGGCACAAAAGTGTCATTGACTCGTTGGCTCACTTTGACAAAATTCTACTCGTTCCAAGTATTGCCCATGCTTGGGGAAAAGAGATGCTAGACTTTGATACGAGATGTCAGTTAGTTAACGTATTTATTAGCGATCTTTCACTGGACCAAGTGGAGCTTTCTTTGATCGAAAAGAGCTTATTTACTCCAGGTGAAAGTGTGACCACTTATGCGGTGCTTAGTGAACTTCAGAAGTTACATCGTGATGCGCAACTCACGTTCGTTATTGGCCCTGACAACTTCTTTAAGTTCTCATCTTTCCATAAAGCAGATGAGATAACGGAACGTTGGTCTGTGATGGCTTGCCCCGAAAAAGTGAAAATTCGTAGTACTGATATCCGCAATGCGTTAATAAGTGGAAGCGATATTGCAAAACTGAGTACAAAGTCAGTTACAAAGATATTGCAAGATAGTGGGCTGTATACAATAATGTAGATTCACTAACTCAAGAGGTCTGATGACTATGCTAAAGCGCGCGATATCAGCGGCGATGATCATTGCAGCATGCAGTTTACCTGCACATGCTGATTGTGATCTTTTTAGCCTAGATTCGGTCATGCTGACTTCTGATGATGAAAACAGCTGTTTGGATTTTTCTACGAGGCTTGAATCTTTCGGCCAAAGTATGATGGAGCTTAGTGGGTTAAGTGACGGTGAACCTGAATCAAAGCCAGACTATTGGTCTGATTGGGTTATTCAAAGCAAAGATGCACCTCTATTAACTCAGAGCCTTGAGTCTAACTATGTTGGTCTCGGTATGTGGTTTCCAGAAGAGCTGGAAGATGAACAGTATGATATGTCGACAGAAGAGTGGTTGATGAACCATGGCCTTCAGCTGAGCATAGGTTTTGGTGATAAAGTTGAAGGGCAGCCGCGTATGCGCTTTGATTACCGTTGGCATGACTCTAGTGATGCAGACTTAATGATGCAGGTTGAACTGCCATTCTAGACAGGTGGTTATTAAGCTTCCTCTAGGTGCTAAGAATTAAAAAAGCCGCAAAAACTCAGTTTTTGCGGCTTTTTAGTATCTGGCTTGCTAGTTTAAATATCAGCCCTGACTTACCGCCAAGCTATAAATCTTCACCAAAAACGAGCATACACAATTGTTCGAACTCTTCCTCTTTGCCGGAGAATAAGTCATCAATCACAAGCGTACGTTTCTGACCTGATTGCATGCGCTTCTTCGCTTCGCGCATTACCATCACCAAGGTGTGCTCTTGCGGTAAGTTAGAGTCATCAACATTCCATTGATTGAAGCGCTGAGACAGAGCACTTTCACAAAGCAGTGGTTTAAACGCCAACACTTCTTGCTTGAGCACAGAAAGCATATCTTTAAACGCTTGCTCGGTATTATTCGCTTTCAGAGTACGAGATTTAGTAAGCTCTAGCTTTTCTAGTAACGCAGAAGATAGGTTCGTTTGGGTGACGTATCCCGCTTGTCTTGGGAATGAATCCGTCAAGCGCACTGAAAAGTCGACACGATTAACCTGTGTATTTGGAAAGTAGGTCAATGATGTTAGACAGTCATAGGGAACCCAGACGCTCTGACTTGGCTCAACGGCATACTCTTGTTTGCCCAGCTTAATCAAAACCAAACCACTTTGAACCGATACAAGGCTATGTTTGAGTACTTTTTTGCGTGGTGTAATCACCAGATGTGAAAAGTAAGCCGATGTATATTCAATAGCGAAGTTCATAGATAGTACCTTAGTCTTGGGGCGTCAAGATTACCGTTAATCTTAAAGAATGCCAATAATAACAGGGCATTTTCGATGTTTCTGGTCTGACCTTGTCAAAAGTATGGGCTCTGTAGCTGCGATAAGTCAAAACAACGCGTAGAATGAGCCAGCTTTTTATTATATGAATGAAAAAATGACCTCTCCAACCGATCCATATGTTGATATTCGTCCTTACGGCGATGATGAAATTCCTGCGGCACTAAACCGTCTTATTAATGATGAAGAATTTATCAGTGCGATCTTGCACTACCGCTTTTCAAACCATGCGTCTTGGTTCAAAACATTAATGAGCCCGATCTTGCGAGTGTACTTGAAAATGAAATGGAGCAAGCTGACTAGCGTTGAATCCATTCAAATTGAAGTGAAAAAGTATTTACGCGATACGCTCGCTAAAACCACCAAAGGGGTGACATACACAGGTTTAGAGTCACTGGATGCGAACCAAGCGTACCTGTTTGTATCAAACCATCGTGACATTGCTATGGATCCAGCGTTAGTTAATTACGCTTTGCATCTGAAAAATCATCAAACTTGCCGTATTGCCATTGGTGATAACTTACTAAAGAAGCCATGTGCAACTGAATTGATGCGTCTGAACAAAAGCTTCATCGTAAAGCGTTCTCTAAAAGGGCCACGTGAAATGATGAAAGCGCTAGGGCAGTTGTCTTCGTACATTAAGCACTCTCTAGAAACAGGTAACTCTATTTGGATCGCTCAGAAAGAAGGTCGTGCAAAAGACGGCAATGATTTTACTGAGCCTGCAATCTTGAAGATGTTCCACGTGGAAGGCCGTAAGCAGAAAATAGCCTTCCCTGAATACGTGAAATCATTGAAGATCGTTCCTGTGGCTATTTCATACGAAAACGATCCATGTGACACAGCGAAAGCAATAGAGCTTTTTGAAAAAGACGTTAACGGTAGTTACGAAAAAGGTGAATTTGAAGATATCGAAAGTATCATTCAAGGCATCATCGGCAATAAAGGGCACGTTCATGTTGGTTTTGGTCAGGTTATCGACCAAGATTTCGATACGCCTGAAGCACTTGCTCAAGAGATTGACCGCCAGATCCACGATAACTACAAATTATTTCCTGTGAACTTATTAGCTGCAGAAAAAGAAGACGAGTCGATTACAGCGGCGGTTAAGCAGGAGTTTGAAGAAAAGCTATCGAGTTTGCCACAAGGTGCTCGTCAGTACTTGATAGATAGCTATGCGAACCCAGTGAAGAATATTGGTTAACGAGTGTTAGTTAGCTAGCTAGCTTGTAAGTTGATTCGTAACTTGATTGAATTAAAAAAGGAGCCTTGGGCTCCTTTTTTGTATTTATGGCTTACCAAAAACGTAAGTCACATAATCTATTTATCGCCCAATACCATTGATCTTCCAATGTTTATGATCTCCCAATACTAATGATATCCGAATGGACTAGCGAGCAACGGCGCCCCCAAGCTCTAGATTGGTTGGCCAAGTCGTTACAGTGTTGCCACCGAGGTAGATATTGCCTCTAACTGTCATGGTATCGGGAAACGTTGTAATTGCAGAGCCGCCAATATATAGGTCGCCATCAATCACTATCCCGTTGGGTAGCTCTGTCAAAGGCGTACGAATGACACTCAAGTCACCTTTGACTCTAAAGCCATTGGGTAGCCTCTGGAGTGGGGTGTCCGTGAGGTTAATAAATCCACCTACTTTGACGCCTCTTGGCCATTTGGTGATTTGGCTTCCCATCAAATCGGCATACCCACGAATCTTAATTCCTGCTGCAACGCGAGCTAATTGGCTGTTTCCTGCTTTCAGGCTTCCTTCTACTTCCAAACCTTTGGGTAGACGTGTGATCGCAGTATTTTCTATATTTAGGTTGCCATCGACGATCAATCCTGTTGGAAGTGATGTGTAGGGCTTATTTCGTAAATATAAGTTTCCGTAATTATCCAAATGATTCAACATTTGATACTGATCGAGGGGTTCTGCGGTCACATTTGTTATGGTTAAAGAACCAATAATAAGTGCAATTATTCGGAGCATAACAAGTTTCTTATTACGATAGACGTTAACACTATAATGAAAAATTTATTCTCGCATAGTGTTTTACTCATTTGTTGGTTGGCAAAAAGGAACAGAGCACAATGAAAGGTGAATATGTGATTGAAATAAAGCGTCAAATTCTAAAAGGCTTTGTGATTGTAATATCTATTTTTTGTTCAGTATCAGCGAATGCTAATAAAATAATATCAACGCCAGTTAAGGGTGCCGTCGTTGTCACTCAAAATGGTTCACAGCAACGAGTTTGTTATTATGATGATAAGGCTTATAGCCTAGGTGCGGTCGTTGAAGTTTCAGGAGTTTTGATTCGATGTTCTGCAGAAAATGATTTTGAGACCAATGGTGCTCTTGGCTGGATTGAAATTATAAAAAAAGACGAGTAATAAACTCGTCTTTTAGTGTTATGTGTTCTGATGCTTATATTAACGTGCTAGAGAGCGAGTCTTAAGTTCGAAAATAATCTTCTCAGCACTGACTTCAAACTTAAAGCGAGCATTTAATTCTGTGCTTTCTTCTGTCAGTTCTGATGCTTCAAACTCAACGTTGCTAGACACTTGTTTAGCAAGCTCAACGTACTTAGCAAACTCAGTTTCAATGAGCGCTTTAGAGTTACCGTAAACTGTTACTTCAGCGACATCGTCGCCTTCTTTAATGATAAACCCGATTTCACCTGCGCAGCCGCAAGCCTCACATACATCATTGTTACCAATATCTTGGCTCATAAATAATCCTCTTACAAAGTCTGCGGTTATTCTAGCGAGCAATTTGAACTGTATCTACAAAAATCAAAATCTTTGAACTAATTTTTACTAGTATGCTATGCTGTTTGATAGGATATTTAGTGAATATGTATATTCGCGACGATAAATATGTATGTGATTAATATCACGTTTTCCTGAAGAGGTACGTTATTTATTTGTCAGAATATCATTCACTTAGTTGCGCCAGGATTGATTTTATAAGAGTATCTATCGCTTGACAGTTATTTATACAATGAATTTTTCGTTGGGTATTTCATATTCTAAGTAGTTATTTAAACTTATCGACTTAGGATTGTAAGGTGATTTTCGAAGAATAATTAAACAAAGTGCCCAAAGAGGCAACACTGTAAAATTGTTCGTACAAAGTATTTGTGGGTATTTAATGGAAATACTTGCGAAAAAATACCTTGCTCACATAATGCTGATAACGATTTTCATTCTGACTTCATTCGGTTGAGTTAGATGGATTTACAAAGAGAAGAACCTGAATATGCCAAAGCGTAGTAAAGAAGATACAGAAATCACGATCCAGAAGATCATGGATGCCGTTGTAGACCAACTATTGAGATTGGGTTACGACAAAATGTCATACACGACGTTGAGTCAACAAACAGGCGTTTCTCGTACAGGTATAAGTCATCACTTTCCAAAGAAAACGGATTTTACTGCTGCTCTAGACGGTCGTATTTTCAAGATGTTTATGGAACACATTGACTTTGAAAATGGCCTTGATGCATTTTCGGCTAGCTGGGTTGCAGCACTTGAAGATGCTGAGTTCCTAGCGATCTTACGTTTACTTTTCCATCATATCGTTACTGCTGAGAATGCACATGAGTTCGCGGCAAACGGTATCGACCGCTTGTACAAGCTAACTGAAACTCAGTTTGGTGATGCTAGTGGTAAAGAATTAGAGTGGTTGATTGGTAAATCATTGATTCATATGAGCCAATAATCAACACGCAATAAAAGAAGCTCCTGAGGGAGCTTTTTTTGTACCTGTAGTTTCACTTTTCTTCCTTTTTTCTCTAGCTTTCACATCGTTGTCGTTATCTTGTCTTTGTGCTAAGTAAGGTTATTTCTTTTCTTTTTAGATGATTAGGGTTTCGCCTGCATTTTACTGAGTAACTAAAAGCTTACTAACATTAACTTATGGTGTTTATTTCCAGAGCCTCAAACGCTCAAGGTGAGCCGTTTTAAGGGGTATTGCCATGGTAACTAACAAAATTGATTTTAAGGCGAGAGAGGGACTGTGAGACAATAAAAAGCCTCGAAGAAATCGAGGCGTTGAATGGTGTGGTTGTTAGAGAAAGCGAATACTCAAAACGAACCTGTTCTTAATCGAACTTATTGTGCGGGATGAACCTGGGGGAAGTTCATGGTTGGGTGCTTTTCGACAATACTTGTGTAGCCGTACACATCTTCAATCATCGAAGGCTTAAGTGCTTCCCAAGGGCTGCCATCGCAAACTAAGTTTCCCTCTTTCAAAACTATCAATCGATCTGAGTATTGAGCGGCTAGGTTTAAGTCATGTAAAACTACGATAACCGCTGCGTTGTGGTTGTCGGCTAACTCTCTCGCGATCTTTAACGTGTTGTGCTGATGGGCAAGATCCAGTGCTGATGTGGGTTCATCAAGCATCAAGATACATTGGTCACCAGAATAGTGAAGTTGGGTTAGCACTCGAGCCAAGTGAACACGCTGTTTTTCACCGCCAGATAGAGAAGGGTAGAGCCTTTTGCTTAGGTGAGACACATCGGCAACATCCATTTTCTGGCTAGCTATGCTAGTGAGCTTCTTGTTGGACTCTTGCAACGGGATACCACCAAGCTCGACAACTTCGTGTGCCAGAAAAGGGAAGGTCAACGTACTATGTTGAGGAAGCATCGCCAAGTGCTTAGCCAACTTTTGAGAAGACCACTTGTCTTTGGTGTGTCCAAAATACTGAATATCACCAGTGCTCGATATCTCCTGACATAAAGCTTTGAGCAGCGTGCTTTTTCCTGCGCCGTTTGGTCCAAGTAGTGTTGTTACCTTTCCTGCTTCAATCTCAATAGAAACGCGGTCTAAAATCACTTTGCTGCCAAACTTCACTTCGATGTCGGTTGCTTTTAACGCTGCAGGAAACATTAAAGGATTCTCCCTTTCTGTTGAAATAGTAGATACAAGAAAAATGGAGCACCGATAATTGCAGTTACAATACCAACTGGCAACTCAGCTGGTGCCAGTGCCACGCGAGAGAACATGTCTGCAGCTGTTAATAGTAACGCGCCTAATACCGCAGACAATGGGAGTAGGACTCGATGATCTGGGCCCGCTAACATGCGGCCTAAATGAGGAATAACCAGTCCGATGAAGCCAATCATGCCAGACAAGCTAACCGTGATACCAACGCCTGCGGCAGTCAGTAGAATGAGCTTTCGCTTGAGTTTCTGTACTGGGATGCCAAGGTGTTGTGCTTCTGATTCGCCCAGTAATAGAGCATTCAGTGACATTGCTTGGCGGTAGAAAACAACAAACAACCCAACGAGTGTGACAGCAGCAAGTAAAATGCCGGACCACTTAGCGCCCGCCAAAGACCCCATCGACCACAACGAAAGATCACGCAGCATTTGATCATCAGCAATGAAGTTTAAGAAGCCAATACCTGCGCCTGATAGTGCGCTAATTGCCACCCCCGCTAATAACATGATGGTCACCGAGGTACCGAATTTTCCCGTACCTAACTTATAAACTAACAGGGTAGTTAAAGCGCCACCTAAAAAGGCAAATACTGGAACGGCTGCAAAGTTCATGAAAGCAGGGTATTGCAGTGAAAGCTCAGAGAAAAGAACAATAGCCAACGCCGCGCCTAATGCAGCTCCGGCAGAGACGCCTATGATCCCAGGTTCTGCAAGCGGGTTTCTAAATAGCCCCTGCATGACGGCACCACATAATGCGAGAATCGCGCCTATTAGCATACATAAGATGGTTCTCGGTAAGCGGATCTCTTGAATCACCAAATTGATGTGGGGAGCTAAGTCATTGCTGGGTTGGAATAGGCTAGCTGCGCTGTCAGCTAAGCTTATGTCCATAGGCCCAACGGTGACCGAGTACAGCGCGGTTAAGACTAGGATGGCGCCAAAGCCTAACATCGATGTTTTTAGTGGGACGGATCGTAACAACATAAAGAGCCTCAATGTCTATCACTAGCTTCAATCCTCGTAACCGACTTTGCGAAAGCGACGCAGTAATGAGGATTGAGCAAGTAACAGTAAAAACAGGGTAGTGAGTTATAGCGGGTAGATAAGTTATAGCGGATAGATAAGTGCGTTTATTCGCTTCGCTTCAGAAAGGCTTTCAAGACCAAGCCCTCCAACTAGAGCGCTGCCCTTTACGGTAATGATTTGCTTGTTCATGCCTGCTGGCGTTGCCGCTAGCATAGGTAACGATTTAAGAATGGCATCAGCGCCGCCCATTTTCTGGTAACTACGGCCGCTCACTAAGATGACATCAGGCTGCATTTCAACGAGTGATTCCATCGACAGTGGTTTGTAAGAGGTCAGGCTTTGAGCCGCAGGGTTAACACCCCCAGCCAGTTCAATGATCGCGTTGGGTGATGTTTCACCGCCAGCAACATTTGCAGGGCGGCCTTCATGCAGTAATAGGAACAGAACTTTCTTCGCTTCGTTGTTGGGTACTTGGTTAGCTTTCAGTGCCGCAATCTTCTGATTTACTTCGGCTTTAACTTGTTCTGAGTGATCTTCGGTATGGGTAATCTTTGCAATTTGATCGATACGCTTCAATAGCCCTTCAACGTTTGCTTTGGTGTTAACGATCTCGACATCGATACCCACAGATTTTAATTGAGAAATGGCGTTGTCTGGCCCCATCTCATCTGAGCCAATCAGTGTGGTTGGCGATAAGGCAATCAATCCTTCTGCAGAAAGGTTTCTGTGATAACCAATCTTTGGCAGTTTTTTTGATTGAGGTAAGTGACTGGTCACATCAATTGCAATCAACTGCTCTTCAGCACCCAGAGCAAGAACTAATTCGGTAACTGCGCTGCCAGCACTGATGATTCTAAGTTGTTTTGCGTCGTCAGCATTGGCGATAGGCGCAGCAAGTACCAACCCCATCGCGGCGATTGCGAGTAAATGTTTGTTGTTCTTTAATTTATTGAGCACTTTTAAGTCTTTCATAATAATGTATTTGTACTTTCTTTTGATGGAGAGTAATCGCGAAGATGCTTTGTGATCAGCCTGTCCGCATGTTGAGTTTGAATCGATAGAGAGCTGGCTTTGGTTATTTGGTCTTATCAATAAAGAGTCCAATCTCATAAAAGGTGCTAGGTCTCATGAAAATTTAAGAGTCGTTCTAGCCTTCCTCCGTGAGTAATTGGGTTGCTGGAATACCGTTTTCTTGTAAGAACGATAACAACTTCACTAAGTTCTCAACGTTAGCTGCTTTATCGGCGGCAATGATGATCGGTTTCTTATCCGATGTGCCTGTTTCTTCTAACAGTGCGATCTTGAAGTTTTCCCAGTCGATGTACTCTTGGCCGTTGATCGCCCAGTAAGGTTCGTGATCTAAGATATTGACGCTAATCGAATCTTTATGAACTTCAGAAACGTTTTTAATATCAGAACTCGGAAGCTCCACTTCTAATGACTCCAACTTCACTGATGCTGTCAGTAGAAGGAAAACCATCACGATAAATATAATGTCCAGTAAGGGTGTTAAATCCGGAACTAAGCTCTGTGTTTGAGATGAGTGGGGCGTTTTAATCATGCTCGGCTCACATCACCGATAGAGGCTTTGCTGACGGGAGTACCTTGAGTGTCGCCAGACTGACTGGTTTGAATTGACATGCCTTCTAGCCAAACATTCACATAATTCAGAGTGTGTTCTAACTGAGCTAGCACTCGATCGGCCCATAACCCGAGTAGTTGAGCTCCTGAAATAGCAGGAAGCGCAATCATCAAACCCGCAGCAGTGGTTCTCATTGCTAATCCAAGACCGTCTGCCAAATCATTCGGCGTGATGCTGCCTGTTGTAGCGGCAACGCCTTTAAACATTTCAATAAGCCCAAGTACTGTGCCAAGCAGACCAATTAGCGGGCTGATGACGCCGATCAAGCCAAGCAGTCTTAAACCTGCGTGAAGCTGGTGGCGTTTCTCTTGTAGCCAAATCCCTGCTGCATCTTCACGTAAACCTTTTGAGAAAGAGTGGTGAGCAAGCAGCATCGACACGCCCTTGTACAGCAGAGGTCGTTTACCAGAAATAGATTGTGCTAATGCTTCGATTTCTTTGCTATTGGTTGGTGAAATCTGATTGAGCTCATGACGAATAGCGCGTTTGCCAACCTCAATGCTTAGCATGACTTGGAAGATACGCTCTGCGATGATCATTGCTGTTAATGCTGAACAGATAAGAAGAGGCCATGTCATTAGGCCAAGTTGATCTTGTAAGTAACTGATTTGTTGCATGGTTAATCCAACTTAAAACGAACAGGTATTTGCACACGGTGAGCAATTGCTCGACCATTTACAGTATGAGGTGAGAACTTCCATTTTTTAATGGCTTTCAAGGCTGCGTTGTCGAGCATTAGTGCGCCTGATGAGTTGACTAATGCCTGTTTAATTTGTTTTCCTTCAGCGTCTAACCAGACCTCATAAGTTGCGACACCTTCAACGCCTCGGCGCCTTGCTTGGCGTGGGTAGCTTGGTGGTGTTGGACGAGCTGAAAAAGAGGGCCTAGTGATTAACACTGGCTCTTGGTTAGATACGCCTTGGTTAACTTGTCGAGGTTGGTTGGCGGACTCGTCCATATTTTTATCGACTTTTTTGTCGGCCAGCTTTTCTGGTTGAGTCACCGGTTTTTTTTGAATCGGCTTTTTCTCGACTGTCTTCTCCACAACCTTTTTCTCTACTTTCTTGGGCTGAGGCTTATTGGTGATCGCTTTTTTCTTTGGTGCAGGTTTGGCTTGCTTTGGCTTCACTGCTTTCGGTTCGACAGGTTTAGGTTCTGGGTGTGAGACAGTTTCCTTGATTGGCTCAGGCTCAACTGGCTCTGTAACGGTTTTTTGCTGAGCGTGCGAGGGAACGCTCTTTGGAGTGAAGTTGATCGATACCGTGTTCGATTGGCTACCTGCAGGCATTGCAAAGACTTTGGATTCTTGAGCGACAAATAACATCGCCGCATGAATCACTAACGATGCACCGCCTGCAATAACATATCTAGGAACGTTCACATTCAATCCTTCACCAAATCTAAAATATGTATCGGATTATTGCTTAGAATCTAAATAAGATCAATTATCAATTGCATTATCATTTGCGTATATTTATGATTCTCTCAGTTTTAGCAAACAGTCTTCCAGGCTTTGCTATATAAGTGTTTAGAGAGATTATATGAGCGTTGATATATATAAGTTTGACGAATCAATTCTGGGTGTTTCTAGCCCAGACCCACTTCGTTTTGCATTTGCCAAAAAGCAATCTGCACATGCTGGGGGAAGCTCAATCCCGGTCGACCCGAGCAAGAAATTGGAAATCTTTGATGAATTGATGCTGAGTGAAGGAAAGAAACAGGATAAACGTTGTTTGTATATCCATATTCCTTTTTGTCGCGTGCGTTGTACGTTCTGCAATTTCTTCCAAAATGCCGCAAGCCGTAAATTAGTGGATGAGTATTTTGATGCACTGATGGTTGAACTAAAGCAAAAAGCTAAAACCTCTTGGGCTCAGTCTGGACTATTTCACGCCGTCTATATTGGTGGTGGAACACCCACCGATTTATCTCCTCTACAAGTTGAATTGTTAGGTAAGGCTATTCGTCAACACTTCCCATTAGCGAACGATGTGGAAATGACCTTAGAAGGGCGTATTAATCGATTTGGCGACGAGATGTTTGATCGTTCGCTGGAAGGTGGCTTCAATCGTTTCTCATTTGGTATTCAAAGTTTCAATACTCAAGTTCGACGCAGTGCTAAGCGCTTGGATGACCGAGAAGTTGTGTTGGAACGTATCAGTTCACTGAGTCGCACTGAACAAGCGCCTATCGTTCTTGATTTGCTATACGGGTTGCCACACCAGTCTATGGAAGTATTTCAACAAGATTTAGAAGACTACATGTCGACTGGCGCACACGGTATTGACCTCTACCAACTGATTGTTTCGGGCAACGCGCCTATGCTTAATCTTGTTGAGAAAGGAAAAATCCCACCACCGGCTAATACGCCAGATAAGGCGAGTATGTACTTGGCGGGCGTTGAGTTCATGGCAAAGCACAAGGTTAAGCAACTGAGCGTGAATCACTGGACTCGTGATAACCGCGAACGCAGCATTTACAACAGCTTAGCGAAAACTTATGCCGAAGTTCTACCCATTGGTTGTGGCGCTGGTGGCAACATCGGTGGTCATGGTGTGATGCAACATCGAACTTTAGACAGCTACATGGAGTCTATAAAGCAAGGTCAATTGCCAATAGCCATGATGACCAAGCAGAGCTCACTAGAGCCAACCTTCTCTTCATTGAAAGCCGGTTTTGATTCTGGTGTTGTAAGAAGAAGTACGTTGCCGAGTTTTATGGGGCAAGACACTTTTGACTACCTGAAGCCTCTGTTTTCACATTGGGAAAAGAATGGCCTAGTTGATCTTTCGGAAGATTACCTGAGCCTGACTATAGCTGGCAGTTTCTGGGCGGTAAGCCTTGCACAGAGTGTGATTCAAGTGCTTAACACTGAATATCAGACCTTGCACCCAGCACCAACTGCCTCTGGCTTGGGTGCTCACCCGCATGCAAGTTTGAAGCACGCTTAGTCTCGAACTTTTAATTCATAACTTACTTGTTTATACGGAAATCTATTCAATGACAGATATAACATTAGCAATGACAGAAACTTTAGAACAACGTGTCGCACGCATTCTAGAAGAAGAACCAAAACTGCTTCCTACAGCGATTGCTGAGAAGTTAGGTGTTTCAGAGGTTGAAGTTGTCGCTGCTTTTCCTGGAGACATGGCGGTGATGTTAGATGGCAGCCGTGCTCAAGATATTCTAGAAGGTTTGGTTGGTTGGGGCCCAGTGACCACAATTATGCATTCATTTGGCTCAATCTTCGAAGTAAAGGCGCCGTTCCCTAAAGGCAAAGTAGCGCGTGGTTACTACAATCTGATGGGTAAAGAAGGCGAGCTGCATGGCCACTTAAAACTGGATAACATCAAACATATTGGTTTGGTGAGTAAGGCGTTCATGGGGCGTGAAAGTCATTACTTCGGTTTCTTCAGTGAAACAGGCGAGAACATTTTTAAGATTTACCTAGGTCGCAATGAAAAGCGAGAGCTGATTGTCGACCAAGTTGAACGTTTCAAAGCACTAAAAGAACGAGCTTAAGTACAGTCAACATCAAGCTTTAATAAGATTGCCAGCTAGCTTAAAGAAAATATGAATGCTCGAGGTCCACTTAGTTTACTAATGAACGCTCAACCTCGGGCAAAAATAATAAATAAGAGAAAGTGAAGAAAGGAATTATCGATGGAACAACAAGTAAAACAAGAACGCCTACAAGGTCGCCTAGGTCCAGAAATCAAAGAGTTTCGCCAAGAGCGCCGTACTCTTCAACTTGCAACAGTTGATCAAGACGGTCGCCCAAACGTCAGTTACGCTCCTTTTGTTCAGAACCAAGAAGGCTACTTTGTTCTAATTTCTGACGTTGCTCGTCATGCACGTAACTTAAAAGCGAATCCACAAGTCTCTTTGATGATGATCGAAGATGAAGAGAGCTCTAAGCAGCTTTACGCACGTAAGCGTCTAACCTTTGATGCACAAGCAAGTGTTGTAGAGCGTGAAACGGAGCTTTGGACTCAAGTGATCGGCCAGATGCAAGAGCGTTTCGGCGAGATCATTGATGGTTTGAGCCAGCTTCAAGATTTCTCTCTGTTCAACCTTAAAGCTGAGAATGGCCTGTTCGTAAAAGGTTTCGGTCAGGCATACCAAGTATCTGGCGACGACTTAGTGGATTTCGTTCACCTGCAAGAAGGCCACAAAAAAGTGTCTAACGAGTAAGCTCGTTTAACTGATTACTTTAGGAGCCCTCTAATGTGAGGGCTCTTTAATGTCTAAGCCGTCATAGCCGCGTCGTTTAAGACTTTCGCTCCGCGCAGCATGGCTTCGATCAACTCACCCGCATTGAATTTCTCTAGCGCTTCATGTGCTCCCACCTGATTGGCTCGGTCAACACAGATCTCACTGGATAATGAAGTATGTAAAATACAATAGGCATGGCTGAGTGCGCTGTCGTTTTGTACTTCAAATGCAAGTTCATAACCATCTAACCCGGGCATCTCGATATCACTCACGAGAAGATCAATTGCAGTGCCTTTGCTTGCTTCACGGCGCATCAGGTCAATAGCATCTAAACCGTTGTTACAAATGCTATAAGGGATGTTGATGCTGTCTAAGGCATCAGACAGCTGCTTTCGTGCAATCAAAGAGTCATCAACCAATAGAATGTTCAGCGCTTTTAGGCGTTCTCTCTCTACATCAGTCAGCATCGGAATATGTGCGTTTTCATAAGCAGGGTAAATCTTAGAAAGTAATAACTCTACGTCTAGCATCTGCACGATACGATCTTCAAAACGTGTAATGCCGGTAACAAACACATTGGTTCCTACACTCGCGGGTGGCGACTCAATACTCTTCCAGTCACATTCAATGATTTTATCAATCGAACGAACCAAGAATGCGACAACGGTTCTTAAGCAATCTGTCACGATGAGCACGCAGTCTTGGTATTCAGTCGGTGTGATCGGTCGAAACCCAATAGCTGCAGACATATCAATAACTGGAACCGTAAGATCGCGAATTGTGACGGTACCAATCACGTGGTGATGAGAGTAAGGGATTTGGGTCATTGGCTGGAAAGGAACGATTTCTCTGACCTTAAGCGTGCCTATCGCAAAACTTTGAGTGAGGGATAACTTGAACATCAGCATTCCCTGTGACTGACTCGCTTTACTTATCGGTTTGGCCATAAGTGGCTCCTACTTAATACGCGCTTAATCTATAAGGATTAATTTAAAGGGAAATGGCATTCGCAGCAAGTCACTATGAGGTTTTTAAAGATCTTTAAGGGGGTTGTTTTCGGTTATAGAGTGAAGAATGACGATTCTTGGGTTAAAATCACGCTAAACGCAGGCGTTTGATGGACTTTTGTCGACAAGTCGTTAGCCGTAAGCAGAATTACAACAGTCAGTACGTTGATGAATTCTACGTAATCATCGCAAATCAACTGACAGCAACAAACTGAGAATTATCATGGCAAGAACAGCAGCAGCGCTTCATATTTTGGTGAAGCATAAAGAATTAGCAGAAGACATCATGACGCAGCTTAAAAAGGGCGCTAAATTTCAAACGCTAGCGAAGAAGCATTCAACCTGTCCATCAGGTAAAAAGGGCGGCGACCTAGGTGAGTTCAAAAAAGGTCAAATGGTGCCTCAGTTTGATAAGATTTGTTTCTCTGGCGAGACGCTTGTACCACACCTGGTAAAAACAAAATTTGGCTGGCACGTAGTGAAGGTTCTTTACCGAACTTAGTTATTAATATGTGTTAGATTGAATAAAAGGAGCGTAGATACGCTCCTTTTTTGTCATTTTTGGGCGCATTTAAAAACATTGTGGCTGAGTGTTCATCCAGGACGTTATGCGATAATTGGCGCTACGCCCTCAACTATCCACCTTGACTAATCGGTGGGAGGAGGAGGGGTTTTAATGAGTAACTCATATAATAAACACCATTCTTAAGGAAATTTATGCAGCTTTGCCTTTAAGCCTTTGTATTTATCTAGAAAGCTGTAAACGAGTTTGGTAGGAGAACAACATGGAGAGTTCAGCTATGTTAAGCACCCCAGCGACAGATGTTATATTGCATGCTTTTGACTGGTGCTACGCTGACGTAATGAAGAACGCCCCTCTGATTCAAGAGTTGGGTTATAAATCTGTTTTAGTATCACCGGCGATGAAGTCGTTACGCGGCCCTAAAGGTTGCGACCGTGATTCTGGCACCCAATGGTGGCAGCGCTATCAACCCCAAGATTATCGTGTGATTGATAATCAGCTAGGTGATACGCAAGACTTCACTGCAATGGTGAACACGTTAAAGCAACATGGGCTTCGTACCTATGTGGACGTTGTGTTTAACCACATGGCCAACGAATCGAGTATCCGCGGCGATTTGACGTATCCAAATCAACAAGACATGGCGTCTTACCAACAAGATTCTGAGTATTACGAATCCGTTCGTTTGTTTGGTGATCTTTCTAAACCTTTGTTTGATGAGAACGACTTTGTCGAAGCGTTTGGTATCAAGAACTGGAAAGACACTTGGGAAGTGCAAAACGGGCGTATTACTGGTGGAGCAAGCGACCCAGGCCTGCCAACGCTTTTAGACAACGACAATGTGGTTGCGCAGCAGCGAGCTTACCTAAAAGCCTTGAAAGTGATTGGTGTGAAAGGGTTTCGCATCGATGCAGCGAAACACATGACACTGTCACATCTACGTAAGGTTTGGACCGATGATATCTGTGAAGAGATGCATATATTTGGCGAGATCATTACTGACGGTGGTGCAACCAAAGAAGAGTACGAACTGTTCCTTGAGCCTTACCTTAAACACACTCGTTTAGGGGCGTATGATTTTCCGCTGTTCAATACCATTTTCAAAGCTTTTGAAGAGCAGGGCAGCTTTAAATCTCTGATCAACCCATATTGTTTTGGTCAAGCTCTGTCGAATATGCGAGCGATCACTTTTGCTGTCACTCATGACATTCCAAATAACGAGGTGTTTTTGGAACATGTGATGGATGAAGTCGACGAGCAATTAGCTCACGCCTTTATTCTTGGACGAGATGGCGGTGTGCCACTTGTTTACAGTGAACTCAGCACCAGCGGTATTCTGGACAAGAGCGGCCAACCTCGTTGGCTGAACGACTGGCAAGCGCCTTACATGAAAAACATGATTCAATTCCATAACCATGTTCATGGTGAAGCGATGCGGGTGGTTGAAGCCAATGATGACTTGTTGGTGTTTGTTCGTGGCGACAAAGGCATTGTGGTAATCAACAAGTCTAAACGAAGCAAAACAGCCTCATTAAATTGGACAGGCGCTGTGACGGATCTGTTGTCTGGCGAAGTGTTCGAATGTGTTGGTAAGGACTTAACTATTAAGGTTGAATCCAACCAGTGCATGATGCTGACGACCAATTAGCTCGAGCCTGTTACGAGTTAGAAAGTAAATTTTGCAAAGAAAGCCTTGAAAAGAAAACCCCGCTTACTGATTACCAGTAAGCGGGGTTTTTATTTAAAGCTGTTTATTGCTTACTAAACAAGGTGTTAGTAAAACGGCAAGGCGGTTAAACCGTAAACTTGTTTAATAGTTCGTCTTGTTGGCGAACATTGTCAGTTTGAACTTGCATTGCTGTGTTTGCGTCTTGAGCTGCGTTCGATACCTGTGTTGAAAGGTCTTTGATCTTAACTGTGTTGTTGTTGATCTCTTCCGCTACTAAACTCTGCTCTTCAGC
Organism: Vibrio tasmaniensis; assembly: GCF_024347635.1. Classification (NCBI taxonomy): domain Bacteria; kingdom Pseudomonadati; phylum Pseudomonadota; class Gammaproteobacteria; order Vibrionales; family Vibrionaceae; genus Vibrio; species Vibrio tasmaniensis. Next base: position 362,700 of record NZ_AP025511.1, on the reverse strand, counting down.
TGCTGAAGCAATTTGAATATTCATATCAGAGATGCGCTGAATCGCGTCGCGGATGCGGTCAAGTGAAGAGTTTGCTTGCTGAGCGCGTTCAACGGCGTCAGTGGCTGTGTCTTTACTTTGATTCATCGCGTTAGATACCGAACTTGCGCCAGCTTGGAGTTGCTCGATCATGTTGCGGATTTCAGTGGTCGACTCTTGAGTACGTTGCGCTAGTGTGCGAACTTCATCGGCAACGACAGCGAAACCACGGCCCGATTCACCAGCACGCGCCGCTTCAATAGCAGCATTCAACGCAAGTAGGTTGGTTTGGTCTGCGATATCGTTGATTACTTTAAGAATTGTCTCGATATTTGCTGTTGCTGATTCCAGTACTTGTACTTCTGCAACCGCCTGGTCGATACGCGCTGAAAGGTTATCAATCGCTTGAGTCGTGTCACTTACTACAGATGTACCGTCTAGTGTCGCATCGTCAGCTTCACGAGCTGCAGCGGCTGCGCCTTGAGCGTTGTTTGCTACTTCCGTTGCGGTAACGGCCATCTCGTTCATTGCGGTGGCTAGCTGTTCAAGCTCTTGCAGCTGAGTATTCATCGCATTCGCTGACTCACCCGCGCCTTTCACTGTGATTTCAGTACCACGTTTAATCTCAACACCAATCGCTTTGGATTGAATGATTTGATTTTGCAGGTTTTCAGTAAAGGTGTTGAAGCCTTTCGCAAGGTCAGAGAACTCTTTATCTGTATTGGTATCTAGACGTTTAGTTAAGTCACCTTGTCCGCTCGCAACATCTTGAATGGCTTGGTTAAGCGTCTCAAGTGGGCGCATTAACACACGAATAAGGACGGTTAATGCAATGATGCTGAGAATAACCGCGATTAAAGAGTAGATTATCGAGCTGTTTTTCAGATCTTCAACCGTTTGGAATGCGATCTCTTCATCAAGTATTGCGCCGATGTACCAATCTTCACTTGGGATGTGAGTGAAGTTCACTAGGAACTTTTTACCGTCGACTTCAATTTGTTGAGATCCCTCGCGAATAGTCGCTTGTGGCAGGTAGCTTGATAGCGTTTCGCCATTGTTCTTAGCATTAGGGTGAGCAATCGTGGTGCCGTCGGCAGTGACTAGGAATAAGTAACCCGCGTCAAACAAGTTCACTTGGTTTACCAAGGTCGCAAGATTCGTCAACTCTAGGTCGTAGAACATACCGGCAGTGAAACGGCCGTTTTCTTGCACTGGCGTACCAATTGAAATGATGACTTTCTTGCTTGAAACGTCCACATAAGGGTCGGTAACAACTAAACTGTTTTTGGACTTCGCATCAATGAACCAAGGGCGGATTCGTGGGTCATAATCCGGCCCAGCTTCCCAGCCATCATCATTTTCAATAACGAAACCGTTTGCGTCATAACCAAAACCAACCGCGAGAAAGCTGCCTTTAAGTTTTGGTTTTTCTAGGATGTTTTGAACGTAGGTACGATCTTGAGGATTGATTTCGATGACTTCAGTCGTCGACTGAGCCAGTGCTTTCTTAGCATTCATCTCTGATGCTACGGTGTTCTTAATACCAGAGACCATCTCTTTCAGGCTTGCATTGACGTGGTTCTCTACAGCACTTTTTACGGTGTAAAGTTGCTGTATTGAAAGCAATGATACTGTCACTAATAGCAAGGCTGATGATGCTGCAACCACCTTATGGCTAAATTTCATTGTGTTTTCCTCTTCTCACAAGCTTTGCGAAAACTAAAGTTAATCGTGTTTTTGTAATTATATATATCGACATTGTTGGGATTTACTTGAATGTAATTTCACAAAATAGACTACAAAAATACAACAACCCGCACAACGTAAAACTCAGTTAATTACATACTTGCTACTTTTGTTTTTTGGTTCAATGAGTTAAAGAGTTGGCTTAATCAAAGGCAAACAAAGTGAGGAGGGTATTAATTAGGCGAATATGCGTATGGTTTATTATATAAGGGAGAGGTGTAAGGGAGTTAATATAAAATCAAATGATATTCTCAACTCGTATATTGGGGATATTTTAAACAGGAGAGTGTATGTATCTTAAACCGGAGAGTGAATATATTAGGCGAAAAAAAGCCCCACAAAAGTGAGGCTATTACAAATCAGGTTATTTATTACACTGTATCAGTACGTCTAATTTAAAATATTAGATGCGCTACACCTGCGATAACTGGAAGCGTAATTAACGTACGTAGAATAAAGATAATAAACAGTTCTAAGATGTTCACTGGAATCTTACTGCCTAGAAGTAGAGCGCCTACTTCAGACATGTAGATCAGCTGAGTTACCGACATTGCTGCAATAACAAAGCGAGTCATCTCGTTGTCGATAGAAGCGGCAAGGATCGCTGGGATGAACATATCCGCAAAACCAACAACAATGGTTTCAGATGCTGCAACCGCTTCAGGTACTCCAAGTAGCTCAAGGAATGGAATGAAAGGCTGGCCTAGGAATGAGAACACAGAGGTGTATTCTGCAATAACCAATGCCATTGTACCTAGCCCCATTACAACAGGAAGAACGCCGAATACCATGTCGACTGCGTTACGAATGCCTTCACCAAATACAGACTTAGCAGACTTAACTTGTGATGCCTTATTTACCGCGAGTTCAAGACCCCAAGAGAAAGTCGAGTGACCCGCTGGGATTGCATCAGCATCTTTGTGAGGCTTTGTACCATCAATGAAGGTGTCTTTCTTCATGCTCAGTGGAGGAAGGCGAGGGATGATTACCGCGGCCACAATACCTGCTAAGCAGATTGCAGCGTAGAAAGGTAGGAATAGGTGCTCTAGCTCTACTTGAGCAATAACCACAAGGCTGAACGTGATAGAGACTGCAGAGAACGTCGTACCAACTACCGCTGCTTCACGTTGAGTGTAGAATTTCTTCTCGTACTGTTTGCTTGTAAGCAGGATACCGACACTGCCGTCACCTAACCAAGAAGCCATACAATCGATAGCACTACGACCCGGTAGGTTGAAGATTGGGCGCATCACTTTACTTAGTAAGGTTCCAAACAGTTCTAGCAAACCGAAGTTAAGTAGAAGTGGTAATAGTAAACCAGCAAAGATGAATACTGAAAATAGAGTCGGCAATAGGCCCTCTAACACGAGACCACCGGTGTTTTCTTCCCAGATAAACTCAGGGCCGACTTGGAAGAAAACCATGAATGCTGCAGCACCACCAATAATACGAACCAACAACCACAGTGGAGATGGGTTGAAAAGACCGTTTAGAAATGAATTCGATGTAATGAATGTAGGTTTGAAAATGGTGCTTAACACGGAAGCTACAGACATGAAGGCAACGATTGCAGTGATAATAGCAACTAGAGACTCACCGAAAACCGCTTGAATTGATTTGGCTAGAATAGCGACAGGGATCGTGAGATCACCTTGGTAGCTAATTGGCGCCATGAAAAGGAATAAACCAATCAGAGATGGGATTAAGAAAACCCAGAAACTGCCTTTAGATTTCTCTGGTTGAGCAGTATTCGTGTTGTTAGACATGTTAATTATTCTCGTATTTCTACATGTAAAAAAGCCACATCCTTGGCATTTTTATTCTCTAAACATCCGTATTTTCTCATTGGGTGCAAGATTACCGAGTATTAATATCACTTGCAATACTATTCATCAAATATCGCTAAATATTCACACGGGTTATTCTGCAACACATTATGAGTTTAGAATAAAGTGTTGCAGATGTTACATATTCTCATGGTTATTACTAGGCGTTTATAAATTTACTGAGGCTTCAGTTCGATAAGTTAGGTAAAGCCAGTAGCTAAACGCGATAATGAACGCGAAAGAGGCAGGGAAAGCCAGTGCCAAAATTTCAAAGCGCTGGAACAGGCAAGCACCACTTAAACCACCAAACAGAAAGCCAACAACGATGAACATAAGAAGTTTGGCTTTACGGCGGTCAAAAGGCATCCCCTTTAAGCGTGCGCCAATCATGATCCCAAGGTCTGTGATGATCCCGCTCATGTGTGTGGTACGAATGATCGCCCCGCTATAGGTGGTGATCATTGCGTTCTGCAAACCACACGCGGCTGAAGCGAAATACTGGCCTGAAGTGTAGCCTTGTAACAGTGCCCAAAGTGCTAAGAACAGCAATCCACCCTCAATACATAGCGCAACACCGTAACGGCGTCCTAACTTCAATGCTTGATTTTCGATAAAGAATCCACTGAACGCGGCACCTAGCATAAAGCTCATAATGATTAGCAGGAGGTGCATAGAAGTTGAAGTCGGCGTGAGTAGGCTGCTGCCAAGTAAAGACATGGTGCCTGAAATATGGGAGATAGCTTGATGTTGGAAGCCGAGTAAACCAATAGCATTAACGCTGCCAGCAAGGCCCGCTAACAGTAAGGCGCCGTATTCAACCCAGCGAGGTAGTTTAGAAATCATGTGGTTCACCCTGGGTTAAAAAGAGGAGCAGATTATAACGCTAGCGAAAAGATACGCTAGCGCTGTAGAACGTTGATATTTGATCTTAGGCAACAGTCTTGCAGTTTGTTCCAATACTGTTGCTTTATAGAGATAATGGTCAGTAACAAGCTAGTTGTAATGACTCATCTGGTGGTCAAATTTGACCCATCCGTGTTTGCGTTCTTCGTAGACCGAAAAGCTTGGTAGCGGAAAGTCTTGCTCTTTAAATAGTCCGAGCGGGACGACATAAAAATCGGCGGCGGCAACCGACTGCAATAGCATGGTAGTGCCACATTTAGGGCAAAACTGGTAGGTGACTTCATTGCCCGTGTCACTGATACGTGAAAAGGAGGTGACCTCTCCGTTGAGTGTCACTTGTTCTATGGGAAATCGAGCCTGAACCCCGAACACACTTCCGGTGCGCTTCTGACATTCATAACAATGGCATACGGAGGTGCGTTGAGGCTCGCCTCTGCAGACTAAATTGACGGCTCCACAGCGGCATTCGCAACTTCTGATATTCTTCTCTTTAATATGATTGATATCCATCCATGCTCCACTTCTGGTTAACCCTGTATTGATAATTATACTAAAGCCCTTTATGGTCTGCACAACTGGATGAAAACAAAAGAATATAATTGCTCATGAAAAAGAAAATCTTACCTATACCTCTGATTTTACTGATTCCTATTGTCATGTTGGTTGTGGTGATACTAGCGGGTATTTATCGCTTTAGCTTAAGTGACGAAGAGATTTTGGCGAAGTTTCCTTCTTCTCAAGTCAGTTATGACCCTGTTGTTGAAACCGTTTTTGATTTGAAGACGACTAACCCATGGACAATCAAAGTTCCTGAAACCAACGCGTACGCCTTTATTAATGAAGTCGATGAACCAAGATCAATCGCGTTTGGGCGGTATGACTCCGGTGTTGAGCGTGGTGTGGTCACCGTAGACACCAACAACCTTTCAAGTGTCACGTTAGGCAAGGCGAGTTTCTTTGTTGCACCTATGTGGGTATCTAACCAAGGCAGTGGCGTTTTCTATTATCTTGGCCTGTTTAAACATGACCAGCATCGAAGCCGCGTCGTGTTAGTTGATCAATTCTTTCTTGGTGACCGGGTGAGAATCCAAACTTTAGAGATTGCTCAGCTGCTCGATTCACAAAGCAAACTCTCAGGGGAAGGTTTTATCGGCTTTACTCGACATTCTGCGGAACAATCTTTTCCAGAATTGCAATCTGAAAAGGTGTTAATGAGTTTTTCTTTCAATACGCAATCAATTGATGAGCAATGACATTTTTGTTAGGACAAGGAACTGTTGTTTATGTGAGCTAAATTACATATTATCTTAAGTAGATGAATGAAATTTAGACACACTTGGCTTTGTGTCTGCTTACTTTACAAATGGAGCTTGCGAATGATTAATAAACGTTTTTTTAAGACGAAAGATGAAGTTGAAGTGACTTTCGAGCTAGAAGCTCAAGAAGCGAATTCCGTATCTATCGTTGCCGACTTTCTGGATTGGAAAGCGACCCCAATGAAAAAACTGGCGAAAGGGAAGGTTTACAAGTTTAAAACTCGTCTTCCGAAAGATGGTGAGTTTCAATTTCGCTACCTAGTTGATGATCAACAATGGGTGAACGATGCGAATGCTGATCGTTATATCCCGAATGAATTTGGTGAAGATAATTGCTTGGTATCGACAGTTAACGCTTAGTTGAAATAGCATGACTTAATTGAAATAGTATGAATTAAAAAGCAGGAACTAGCCGTTTCTGCTTTTTAATGTCTAAATCGTTGGTTCATTAATTTTTTGAGGTGGGCCTATTTCATTAACGGTAACTCAATGACTTAGCCGAGATTGCGCAGATTCACATCATATTATGACAATGCAATGATGATTTATACGCCTGAAAAGCATATCCTGTGCTTTTATATCGTAGAAAGACCTGTTTACCGTGTATTCAAAAATATTTTCCTCTCCGTTTGCTGAGCTTTCACCTGTAAAAAAAGCAGCAATTTTAGGACTGCCACTTATTGCAGCGATTAGTGTTGCTTTGCAATATTCACAATCAAATCTGACGAAAACGATCGATCTTGATTTGCCAGACTCAACCGTTATTGAGTCAATTCTGTCATCTCCCTCTGCTACCGTTATTGAGCCACCGACGTTTGAATATCAAATTCAATCAGGCGATAACTTAAGTAGCATCTTCACTCAGCTTGGGTTTTCTTATAACTCGATGATGAGCGTGATGGAAACCGATTTGAACTTCCTTGCGTTAGACACGCTTCGTCCGGGTAATACATTACGCTTTTGGCGTGACGAAGCGACGGGCAACCTTTCAAAAATGGAACTTCAATTTAGTGTCGCGGACAAAGTGGTTTATCGACTGCTTGATGACGGCAGCTACGAATTCGAAGACATTTCTATTCCGGGTGAATGGAAGCAGAAACCTCTAGTGGGTGATATTCAAGGCAGTTTCTCTATGTCAGCGAACAAAGTTGGCCTGAATAGTATTGAGATTGACCATATTGTGACTCTTCTTAAAGATAAGCTGAATTTCAGCCGAGACTTACGTGCTGGCGATCAGTTTGAAGTACTTCAGAAAGCGCAATTCGTTGATGGTGTTGCAACTGGGAAACGTGAAATCGAAGCGATCAAGATCATGAACCGTAACCGTGTTGTGTCAGCGTACTTGCATACTGACGGACAATATTACGATGCCAATGGCGATAGCTTACAACGCGCTTTCCAACGTTACCCTGTGAGCCGTGGTTGGCGTCAAAGTTCTCAGTTTAATCCTAAGCGCTTACACCCTGTGACTGGGCGAGTCTCTCCGCATAACGGCACAGATTTCGCGACGCCAATTGGCACACCCGTTCAAGCAACAGGTGATGGTAAAGTGATCATGACTCGTAAGCACCCATATGCGGGTAACTATGTGGTGATTCAGCATGGCAGCACATACAAAACACGCTACCTACACTTGAGTAAGATCCTCGTTCGTAAAGGACAAACGGTATCTCGCGGTCAGCGTATTGGCTTATCAGGTAAAACGGGCCGAGTGACGGGGGCGCACTTACATTACGAATTGATTGAACGTGGTCGTCCTGTCAATGCAATGAAAGCGAATATTCCGATGGCCGATTCCGTACCTAAAAAGGAAAAAGCGACATTCGTAGCCGCTAGAGATGAAGCCGACAAGCTATTAAAGAAAGCTTTAGAAAAACAATCGAGTAATAGCTAGCAGCTTCAAGGTAACCGTTAGCTAGATGGTTGCGAGTAATGATGTAGCCTTTAAAGCCGTGAGTGCAGAACTAAATACTTAAATGTTTAGTGATACGCTCGCGGCTTTTTGATTTTAGGTTGAGGTAGTAAACGGCGTTTAGGCTAGAGGTTCTAAGTGAGTGACGTAGCTAACGATAGCTTCTGGTCGCATAGGTGGAGAGTAGAGGTATCCTTGGATTTTGTCACACCCCATTGCGTGTAGCTTTTCTAATTGCTCACGCTTCTCTACGCCTTCCGCAACCAATGACACATTGAGTCTGTGTGCCAGTTGAACAATCAACCACACAACACTTTCGGATGTTGAGTTTGTCAGCAAGTTTCGAATAAAGGTGGCATCAATTTTAATACAATCGATAGGGTAGCTATGAATGTAATTTAAGCTTGAGTAACCAGTACCGAAATCATCTAGAGCGATCGTGAACCCTTGTCCCCTTAGAAAGTCGAGTGCTGACTTTGTTTCTTGAGTTGGAGATAACAGCACGGTTTCGGTTAGCTCAATGACAAACTCGTTTGCTTTAAAGTGATGCTGTTCAATCGTTCGAGTGAGATAGGAAATATAACGCTTAGAATCGGTAAGCTCGTGAGCGGAGCAGTTTATTCCAAGTTTAACTTTGTAGCCTAAGCCTCGCTCCAATATTGTTTTAGCGCGGCATACCAATTCGATGATCCGTTCACCCAGTTCCACAATCAACCCCGATTCTTCCGCTACCTGAATGAACTCCACTGGCGAGATGTCGCCATGTCTTGTGGTTTTCCAACGCGTTAACACCTCAAAGTAACCCCATCGTGTGTCACCTTGATCAACTATTGGTTGTACAACCACGTACATTCCATTGTCATTAGGTGCCTGACTGTCTGATATGGGGCAATCAAGCTCGCTTCGTAAGGCGGCGATTAACTCGGTTTTCCTTTGGTAACGAACCCTTAGGTGAGTGTCGTAACATTGAATGTATGTATCTTGACTATGCTGGCACTCTTTTAGTGCCAAACTGGTGTTGAAGATGATTTGTTCTACGTCTTTATTATCTCCATCTGACCGGGCAATGCCGATGCTGACGTCGAAATCGATTTTGATATCAATACTAGTGTAACCTTGCTTTATCTTATCCAGTATTTGTTCGCAAACAGCTATTGGGTCTGAATGATAGGTAATGAATGCGAACTCATTGCCAGCCGTCCGGAACGTCAGGTTGTTGTCGGGCAAGGTTCGGCGCAAGGTCTCTGCAACGAACTGAAGCACCTTATCGCCAATATAATTACCGTGCATATCATTGATGGCTTTGAAGCTATTGATGTCGAGCAGAGCGAGCGTGAAGGGAGTGACACTCTGCTGAGTGATCGATTCCAAGGTGTCTGATAAGCAGCTACGGTTTAATAGCCCAGTTAGACTATCGTGTGATACTTCGTAGCTGAGTTGATTAACCAGTTGCTCAGAACGGTCGTTGAACCACATTTCACGCAAGGTGTGAATGACGATATCTGCGAACAACTGGTGGTGTTTTATCACGTCTTGTTGTTGATCTGTACTCATAGGCGAACTAAAGGTTGAGAAAAGCACACCCATGACTTCGCCACTTTGACTGCGTGCTGGGATCGCGATTGAGTTCTGTGAGGTGATTTCCTGTCTAAATGCTGATGTTGGGAGTGACTGAACGATATACTGAGCAAATGAGCAATCTGGGTGTTTTTGATTAACGGCTTGTTGGTATATGTGACCATGGCGTGCGTTTATTTTGTCATGCAGTACATGGTCAGAATGGGCAATGACCAAAGGAACCATTTGATCGGGAAAGTGCTTTTTCTCAATGATACTGGTGTATTGAGTACCGAATGTTTGATGCAAAGTAAGCACGGCAGACTCTAAAAGGTCGATACCTTCCAATTTGAGTAAGCGCCCAATGCGCTCTGTGTCTATCATGCTATTGCGTGTATGTTGAGTCATAGTCACCATCCGTAGCCAACCAGAATCGTGTGTAAGCTGTATGTGTATGATCTTGTGTATACGATCTTGTAGCTGCACTGTCTTAAATATTAACAATGCAACTTGCATTAATAATCTTGATATGCGTCTAGTTTATTATTGGTCGTGTTGTGTGATTTTTCAAATTTAGTGCGATATATTTCACAAAACTTGACTATTTCTTTCTTTGTCTAGCCTATCTTTTAGGTGGTCTAAAAATAGCTTGGTTCGTGTATGTGAGTAGTCAAGCTTAGGGTAGTACGCGTAAACCATCACTTCGTCAGCTGTTATATTTGGTAATACTGGAACCAGTGTCCCTTGTTTAAGATCCTCTTTGATCATTGCTTTGATGGTTAACAGTACGCCCATTCCTCGCTTCGCGGCATGAAACAAAGCCTCAGGGTTGGTGGTCGCAAAGTTACCGTTCAAAGTGATGCGCTGTCCTTTAGTTAGCGTGACTTCACGAATAGGACGCTCTCCCCATATTAAGGAGTTGTGTTGTTCTAAGTCTTGCTCGTTGATGGGATAACCATGTTTAGCCAAGTAACTGGGGGCGGCATAAAAGCTGGCTTTATGTTCAAACAGCGGTGTTTTCTTGAAGCTTAACGAGTTGAGTTGTTCTAGTTCACGACTGATCACCAGGTCCAAGCCAAGCTCAGGTAATTGACCTGGCGTGGTGGTGATAAGCTGTACTTTAATGTCTGGATACTTTTCTAAGAAGTCGTCCATGTATTGCACGAGAAACTTAGAACCAACAGCAATGGTTGCGCCTATCTTTAGTAGACCCGCAGGCGTTTGGTTAACCGATCGGGTTTCATCAATAATCGATTGCCAATTATCGAGCTGATCCTTGGCTCGCAGATAAAAGAGAGCCCCCGCTTCGGTTTGGCTGATTGAGCGCGTGGTGCGCTTTAATAGTTGAGTGCCGATACGTTCTTCTAACCAGTTCACTCTTTTGCTGATCGCTGAGCTGGTGGTATTGAGTTTACGTGCTGCGCCATTGAAGCTGCCTTCTTCCACCACTTTTACATAACTTTTTACGTTAAGAATCCAATCCATATTATTTCCTGTTGGGACTTAATTAAATTCCAATTTAGCTAATTATCAATTATTGGTTTTGAATGTAAACTCATCTGATGAACAAATAACAAACGAATAGGGAATTTTTTGAGCCAATCGACCTTTAAAAAAACACCGCTACTCTTAGCCATGATGATCATAGCTACAGGACAGGTAGGGGTGAGTATCTATTTACCATCATTGCCGCTAATTGCTTCAGACTTAAGTGTGACTCAGGTAGATGTACAGCTGCTCGTTACGCTGTTTCTTGTGGGTTTTGGCTTGTCTCAGCTATTTTACGGGCCGATGTCCGATGCCGTGGGGAGAAGACCTATCTTCTTGTTAGGTCAGGGTGTTTATTTGATTGGTACTGTTGTTTGTGTTGTTTTTTCCGACAACATGACGGCGTTAGAGGTTGGTCGCTTGTTGCAAGGTTTAGGGGCGGGTAGTGCCTCGGTTCTTGGGCGAAGTGTGCTGCGCGACAGTTATGATGGCCTTCAACTGACCAAAGCGTTGTCTTATATTTCGGTCACCGCTTCGATCATGCCGATTATTGCGCCCGTGTTTGGTGGTTGGATCTCGTTCCACCTCGGTTGGCAGGCGGTGTTCCTGTTTGTTCTTGTGTATTTACTGGCGATATTCACTCTCGGCTACTTTGTTCTTCATGAAACTTTACCATACGGAAAGAGCCGCTTTGAAGTCAGTCAAGTGGTCAAGAACTACGGCCGTTTGTTGACGAATCGCCAAGTGTTGACCAGTGCCAGTTATAATTGGATGAGTTACATGGCGAGTTTGGTGTCGCTATCACTGTTTCCATTCTTAATGCAAGAGCAATTGGGGCTGACAGCCGCTGAATACGGATCGTTGATGATAGTCCCTTCGGCTGGCTTACTGATTGGTAGCGTGGCTTTGAACTTGCTCAATCGTAGGTTTAGTACACCACAATTGATGAGTCTTGCGATTTTGATCATTTTAGCTTCAGGGACTTGGTTACTTACTCATGAGTTATCCATCTTTAACTTAGTGTGGGCATTTACGTGGCTAGCTATCGCTCAAGGTATCTCCTTCCCTCTATCGATCAGTATGCTATTAGAACCTCATAAGAAGAAAGCGGGCGCAGTGTCGGCACTGTCAGGTTCAATTCAGATGTGTTTGGCGGGTTTACTTGGTGGATATCTAGTCGAGAGTTGGGTGACGACTCACCTACAGCTCGGCGTGTTTTATCTGATTATTGGTGCTTGCATGGCTACAGTACTTTGGTCTTCAACGAGAATGAACAAGAAAGCCACGGCTACCGAAGTTGAGTACAGTTAAGCAGCTGAAGTACAGACCAGTTAAACAGCTAGCTCGCTATAGTTCAGCATACAGTCGTTAATACGTTGTATTTGTATGGATGGTTTTCTACAATACCTGCGTCCATTTAATAGGTAATAAACATGCAGCAAAATGAATTTGAAGTACTGGTAAAAGCTATCTGCGCACTAGATGGCCTGCCTCAAGCACTTGAGTTATTGAAATCCAATGAGGATACAGAAGTCGCTGAGGCTGCTGGATCACTAACAGGTCAATTTGCGCTAGCTGAAGTTGAAGGCGAAAAGCGTATTTACCACGTGACGCTTCAAGAAAATGAACAAGGCGAAGAGCAAGAGTACATCGAACATGTGATGAATGAAGGCGATGACTTAATCAAATTTGCAGCTTGGTTCTTTGAAACTATGTTCGAATTAAAGCAAAAAGACACATACCAAATTGCAGGTAAAACTTACAGACAGCCAAAGCGTAGCTAGTTTATTAACTGTTTGTTTTATAAGATATTTTTTGTGTGAGTTGGTTTCTAAGCAATTAGGTTTCTAAAAAACTATTTTTAAAGCAGCTCTCTTGAGCTGCTTTTTTTATGGATGTTTAAATGAAAATTTTAATTGTAACTTAATGGTAGTATTACATTGAAAATGTGATTTAGATCTTGTTTTTGAGCGCTTTAGGTGTAGAATCCGCGCATAAGAAAATCGATTATGTGCGGAGATAAGCATGAATTACGAACTAGGCCACGCATACCTTGGTCAAATGGTAGCAAAAAACATGATGCACGAAGCATTGTATGGCAAGCCAAAGCCAAAAAAAGCATCATTCATTAAGCGAATGATGAAGAAAATGGCGAAATAAGCATTTTCAAAAACGGATTTTAAAAAGGCCTTAAACTTACTGGTGTCCAACTATTGGGATTAGTTCAGTTTAAGGCCTTTTGCGTTTTAGCGATTAATGAAGGTCATCGCTGGTTTTGTTGTGGATGGACACAAAAAACACTGATAAAGCTTCTGATTAGGGCGTGTTGACCTTTCGTGGTTGAATTTTGTTCGAGATAAAAGCGTTTTAATCGCGGCGAGGGAGAAGTAGCCTAGCATTCTAAGCAAATCTCCCTCAACAAAGAGTAAAACGCTTTTAGCCGAACCCTTCGGGCAGCGTTTGCTGGTCATTTCTACTACGTTATCGGCTTCTCATGTAGGCTAGCTACACATCAAAGCCTCTGCCTTGTATAAATACCCAGCAACTCGCTGCAAAAACCAGCTCGAAAGATCAACGCGCCCTAATGACTGTTACTGAATTCAGCCTGTCGATTGGTTGGATAGGTCGACAACATTATTCGGGATGGTATCTAAACCGTTCTCTTTCATCCACGCTTCTAAGTTGTCAGCTCCACCAATGTATTTACCATCAAGCCAAATCTGAGGAACTGTTACTGGTGTTTTCTCACCAATGTGCGCTTTTACCTCTGGAATCATACGATACAAAGCTGCGCTGTCTTTTACGACATCGTGGTATTGATATTCAACACCCGCTTCATCAAGCATTTTCTTGGCCTTAACGCAGAATGGGCAGGTCGCTTTTCCGTAAACAATGTTGCCTTTTAGGTTGTCTCGTTTGGTCCATTCTTTAATTACAGATTGAACCAAAACACCGCGATTAAGCGCTTCACCTTGGCTGACTACCTTGCCTTCAACAACAAGGATAGGAGCATGCCAAGAACCCAGTTTTAGCGGCTCCCACCAGTGAGATAACCAATCTTTCACTTCCAGTTCAACATCGACATCTGATAACTCATTCTCAAAAGTATCCTTAAGAATGTCTTTGGTAAGGGTGCATTCTCCACATGGAATGTTAACTTTAAATGGACCCCAGCTGCCTGCCCAACGGTATAGTGTAATCTTGACTGCTTTCTTCATGCTTACGGCCTCGTTTGAATTCTCTTATCCATATAGAACGGACAGTCGAACTATTTATTTCATCGATCCTAAACTTTCTTTATTTTCGCCGGTTTTTTCGTTTCCCAATGGGTAATAAATGCAACTGACGCAATAATAATAGCAGCCCCTAGCCATAAACGACCCGGTGGAACCCAACTAAATACAACCCAACCAGCTAGAACATTTAACGGTAATTTCGCGTGGTCAAAAGGTTGCACAAACGAAGCATCAGCAACTGAGTAGGCTTTTACAATTGCCCATTGAGCGAGTGCCGTCATAACACCGATAACAATCAAGATAGCCCAAATTGTACCGCCGCTTGGAGTCTGCCAATCTGGGGCGGCAAGCAGGATGTTAAATGGTGTGATCAATAGCAGCAAGTACACCACCATGGTTGAAGGGCTGTCTTGCGAAGAGAGTTTTTTCACCATGAGTGAGTAGCATGCCCAGAAGAAAGCCGCGCCAACCGGTAGCAGTGTTGCCCAGTTAAAGTCTTCTGCCCACGGCTCTAGAATCACCATAGCACCAGCGAAGCCGGCTAAGGTCGCGCCCCAGCGAGCTGCCCCAACTTTCTCTTTGAGGAAAAGTCCTGAGCCTATGGTTGCAAACAATGGCGACGTCATGAGAAGGGCAATGCCTTGCCAAATAGGTACTGGGTAAGCCAATGCCCATATCCAAAGTTGAATACCAATAACAGATAAGAAGACACGGAATACGTGTAACTTTAGGTTGTCGGTTTTTAGCGCGCGGCGAATGCCCAGCGTTTTCAGGTAAGGAAGAATAGCGAACAACGCGATGGCGTATTGAATGACGGCAACGGTGGTAGAAGTAAGTCCGAAATGAATGCTAGCGACTTGAGTCAGGCTATTAATAACGGCAAAGGCTAAGCCTGCGGTTAGCATCCAGCTAGCGCCTTGGATCGGATGGTGTTGTGACATGATGCTTCTAATTATTTGATGTGGTTCACCTATGATACGGATTTAGCACCACTTAACCAGAAAAAGCATTGATGAAGTTGGTCAGAATATTTGAATATGAAAAAAGGTTGAGCAACCGCCCAACCTTTCTAGTCTCTATCTAAAGTCGATTTAGATTAGAAATCGTAGCGTACACCTAGGCGAAGTGTGTCTTCACCAGCTGTCACGATACCTTTTGCATTTTTAACTTCGTCTAAACCATTAACGTAGTAAGAAAGGTATGTGCGGAAATTGCTGTTTAGTTTGTAGTAACCGGCTAATTCAATACCGTCGACAGCGTCTACTTTTGCTCCGCTGTTGATTTCATCTTCCTGGTAAGTATATACGACTGCAGCAGATACTTGCTTGGTGAATTTGTATTGCGCTGCAAACTCCATAGCAGTGAATGACTTAGCATCGGTACCTGTCGCTTTATCATCTAGGTCGCCTGTTGAATAAGTCGCAGCTAAGTACAGGTTGTCTAGAGAATACGCTAGGCCGGCAAGGATTTGGTCTGCGCTACCTTTATTTTCCCCTAGGTCTTCACCTGAGTAGGCTAGGCCAAGATCTAAGCCCATTGGCAGTGAGTAAACACCTGAAATGCCGTAGCCGTCAGAGTCTTTTTTGCTGTTGGTTTGGTAAGTGGCTTCTAGTTGCAGAGCATCAAAACCGCCACGGTATGCAAATACGCCATCTTCTTTATCAGAAGCTGCACCGAATGCTTGCTGCACACCAGAAAACTCAGTGATATCCGTAAAGTCAGATACGATAACTGAAGCCATATCTTGGCGACCGACAGAAATGGCTTGACCGTCAAAATCAACACCTGCGTACATGTAACGGTTTTCAAACTTATCAGAACCTGTGTCTTGCTCAGCTTCGTAGAAACCGAATGCCGTTGCAGTATCTGTAAGTTCTGTTTTACCACCAAGGTTTAAACGGAAACGAGTTTTATCTTTCATTGAACCTTCAACTTCAGCACCACCGGAACCAATGAAATCACCACGGAATTCTGCGCGACCGCCAATTTTAAGTTCTGTACCATCAGAGCTGTAAACCGTTGCTGCTAACGATGAACCTGAAACTAGTGCCGCTACCACTGCAGAAGCTAGAACTGCCTTTTTCATAATCACTTACCTTGTATTTTAAAATCCGTGAGCAATGCGCTCTCCGTTTCGATATGAAACTAATCTAGAGCAGCTAAATTAAGCTTTCATTTCTGTAAAATTACATTTTCGTGAATAGGGAACTTTTTAAATGTTGATTTTATTGCACTTTTATTTCAGGAAACTGAGTGGTTTGTGAATGGATATACAACTCATATTTCCTTATTCGGTTACTTTTTCAAGTTTCTATTTGGGCGAGGTGATAATGATATGGGTGAACCTTATGGTGAGGTTAGAGCTTCTTCATCTTATTAACTGTTTGTACTGATTAAGATATCCTCTATGATGCCAAAACTTAGAAAAGAATAAATTTTGCTCAACAAGATGGAGACGTTGGATGAAAACAGAGTACTTAGGCGATGTTTTACAAGGTAGGCAGGTTATTGGCGCCTTAAATGTTGAAGACTTACCGATTGGAGAGCATCAGTTTTGGTTTCAAGTAACCAGTGATGGGTTAGGGCAACCTAAAAACATGCCGGTTTCTGTTTTCAAAGGCAGTCAAGACGGCCCGAAGTTGATGATCACTGCCGGGATTCACGGTGATGAGCTCAACGGTGTGCTGGCTGCTCAGCAAATTATCCGAGATTTAGTAGGCAAAACATTAAAAGGCACGGTAACAGTTGTACCAACTGTGAATTTGTCTGGCTTGCTTAACCACAGCCGCGATTTTATCTCTTCGGATCCGGGCTCTTGCCCTGCCAACCTTAATCGACTCTTTCCGGGGGATGCACACGGCTTAGCCGCGGAGCGATTCGTCGCATCTTTGTGGGATCGCTTACTCAAACACAACGCGACATTTGCTGTTGATCTGCATACCCAAACTCGTGGTGCGGTGTATCCACTTTATGTGTTTGCTGATTACCGAGTAGAACAATGTTTGGAGATGGCGAGGTTAATGCAGCCCGATTGTGTTCTTAATGATCCCGGCGATCCGGGTATTCTTGAAACTGTCTGGAATCGAAGTGGAATTCCGAGCATTACAGTGGAAGTCGGGATGGGGAAATTTACTCAACCTGACATGATTCAACGAGCCGTAGATGGTGTTTTTAATATTCTTTCTTACTACGAGATGCTTGATGCTGAAGGTTTACGAGACAAAAAGCCACTGCCGAGTATAGATTGGATAGAGGGTAATAATGTGGTGTCTATCCGCGCTGATATTGGTGGCTTTGTGCTGCCTCAGGTCGAACTTTTACAACACGTAGAGCAAGATGATCTTTTGGCGATTCAATACGACGCTTTTGGTAACGAATGTCGTCGTTATCATGCGCCGTCTGCCGGGCGTGTACTTAGCTATAACGTGGATGCATTAAGGGAGCCAGGGGCTCTTGTCTGTCGATTATTGAGTTGAGATGCTTTTAGGTGAGAAGCTCTTAGTTGGTAAGTTCTGAGTTGAAAAGCTTTTCGGCGAGCGTCTCTTTGTTCATCTGGTGCATCGTCATTTGAAACGTGTAAAAAAAGACCGAGCAGGGCTCGGTCTGATAGCTTTTCTCTGGAGTAATAGCTTTTAGCGTAACTAGTATCGCTTTAAGATCTCGATGATCTCTTGCTCTGTTTCCGCTGCGATAATGGCATCAATGTCATCATCATTTTGGAACAACTCTGATAGCGCCATAATAGTATGGATATGGCTATCTGAGTCCATCGCTGCCAGAGTGATTGAAAGGTAAACGTCACCGTTGTCTTCCGACTCTAAATCAACACCCTTTTTGAATACTGTTACCTGCAGTGATGCTTCGTTCACACCATCTTCAGGACGAGCATGAGGCATCGCAATCTTTGGTGCTAGGACATAGTACGCGCCGATGTCTTTGTGCTTTTGCTTGATAGCTTCAACATAGCTTGCTTCAATTTTCTTGCTTGCTAACAGTGTTGAACAGGTTAAATCAATCGCAGCATCAACCGTTAGGTTCTCTTCAGAGTTGATGATAACGCCTTGGTTACCGATTAAATCGAATAGGCTCATGAAACAATCCATCCTAGAATCAGACCAACAACACCGAAGTCGAAGTCAGCAAATGTTGTCGCTTCAAGCCCAAGACCACCTAGTACTGGAAGTAGTAGCATTGGTAGGAAAGAGATGCACAGACCTTGCGTGAATGAACCTAGAATTGCACCACGTAGACCGCCAGTCGCGTTACCGTAAACACCTGCCGCACCACCTACGAAGAAGTGTGGAACCACACCCGCTACAATGATTGTCCAGCCAAGCGCGCCTTGAACTGCCATTGCTAGTAGGCCAGCCGCGAAAGAACAAAGGAAACCGATTAGTACCGCGTTTGGTGCTACTGGGAATACCATAGGGCAGTCTAGAGCAGGTTTTGCTCCTGGTACTAGTTTGTCAGAGATACCTTTAAATGCAGGAACGATTTCAGCAATTAGCATCTTCACACCTTGCAATACGATGTAAACACCACCAGCAAAGATTAGAGATTGCATGAAGGTAAATACAACCCAGTTTTGACCGCTTGATACTGTTTCTACAAACTCGCCGCCCGCAATAATAGACGCAAGCATGAAGAAAATAGCCATTGTTGTTGCTACGGCTACTGGCGTATCACGCAGGAACATTAAGCTTTTAGGAACTTGGATGTCTTCTGTTGATTTTGATGTGTCACCGAATTTGCTACCAATGAAGCCAGACACGATGTAAGACAGTGTCGAGAAGTGACCAATAGCCAGTTGATCAGTACCCATTACTTTTTCAGTGTACTTTTGGCCTAACGCTGGCATCACAACCATTAATGTACCCACAATGATAGAGCCGATTGCGACTAGAACTGTGCCTTCAATGTTTGCTGTAGACAGAATTACCGCTACTAGCATAGACATGAACATTGTGTGGTGACCCGTTAAGAAAATATATTTTAAAGGAGTAATACGAGCCAATAAAATATTCACAACGAATGCGAAGAACATAATTAGAGCCATTTCATAACCGAATGCTTCTTGTGCTAATGCAACAATTGCTTCGTTATTTGGAATAACACCACTTACGCCGAATGCTTCAGTAAATACAACTGAGAAGTTATTTAGTGCGCCAACAAGAGCGCCAGCACCAAAACCTAAAATTAGGAAACCCATTACGGTTTTAATTGTGCCTTTTAGAATGGTGGAAATATCAGCTTTCTGTGCAACAAGGCCAATGAAAGCAATTAAGCCTACCATGATTGCTGGCTCTTTTAATAAGCCGAGCATGAATTCGAAAAAGTTCTGCATAATTTGGACCTTACATGAAAGTTTTTAGTTGTTCTTCGATTGATGCTTTGTCAAAAATATTCTTAAGGCTGATTATGTTCTCTTTTCCGCCTTCTTTCAGTTGGTTTGCAACGTCTGTTGCTGCTACCCAAATATCCGCATTACTTGATGCAGCAGATGATAGATCTTCGTGATCAACTTCCGCTTCGAAACCGATTTTTTTAGCCACTTCTTTCACTGCCATTTCCATCATTAGTGAAGTACCAAGGCCGTTACCGCAAACTACAAGAATCTTTTTCATAATATTTGTCTCAATTGGATTTTAGGGGTTGAGAAACTGCGTTCTCTTATTGTGTGGGAGCATAGTAATGGAAATATTGAGATTTCAATAAGATCTCCATCACAAAGCTAAAATGAGATTGTGATGGAGATCTCGCTTGCGTGTGGTAAAGATCCAGAGTGAGACTTTGATCAAATTTAACTTTTCACACGAATATGCAACGTATCTATTGAGAAAGGTTGGGGGGAATGTATTTGTCTATTGGAATGTAAATATATAGAGGGTCTGTTGAAGAAAATAGAGAATTAATCGTATCGACCGTAGTCGGTAAGCATTTTCTTAAGCATGCTATTAACGTCTTTGGTCTTTTTATTTCTTTTAGTTAGTTGGCTAAGAGAAGTTGGTTTTGGCGAGGTAACATTTTCACCATCTATTTCTTCGGTTTTATCTTTCATTTTCTGTACGGCAGGCAATAACATTCTAATTTCTTCATTATTGATATTGGTCAGAACCACAATATTTTCAGATTCAACTTGGGTAATAGTTAATATGCCATGCTTAACGGATTCAACCTTTTCACCAATCATAATTGATTCAGGTGCGACAGAGCGATCGGTTAACTGACCTGTACGTAATTTCGCCGCACTGATAGCGCGGATATTTCCGGTGTTTTCAAACGCAACAATAACAGTATAGGTATTATAATACTCAACTACTGTCACATAGCCGTGTCTATTTGTTTTGAATCTAGCTCCATTGTTCATGTCGTGCGGAGCTTCCATTTTCTTCACGTGTTTCCTCTCTTAGTCTCAATGGCTGTTATATCTAATCAGCTCTTCTCGTTTTATAGATAATGAATGGGTGAGATAATACAAAGTATATACGCATCTAAACTTAAGATGAATCTTGAAGTCATAGTAAATGAGGGAGAACACAGAAAAGTGGTAATAATCACACAGAATTAACCGAGAGGCTACGCAGCTCTCTACATAGGTTGAACATATCACATTCATTTCATGATCTTCATTTACAACGCCTGCTGCTTAAAGTTTTATTGGGTAATTACTCAATAAAACCAACCTGATATGTGAGCCAATTTATATAAATAAGAATTGTATAAATTATTGATTTAATGAATGTTTACTGAGTAAGACAATTTTTGTTAGAACACCATCTTCAAAACAATAAGATAGGTAAATCTAATGACAAAACTCGTCAGTTTGCTCCTTGCCACAATCACGCTAGGGCTTTCAGGTTGTGCAACAGTATTAACTCCAGAACAGAGTGCGCCACAATTGAGTGTCGTACCTCAAGAAAAAGCACTGACTATTGCAGTGATTGATAAACGCCCATACGTTTTAGACCAAGATAAAGAGCCAAAGTTTGAGGGCATTATCCGTAGTTCTCTCGGTATTCCTTATTCACACAACACGGCGACACAACAGCCGATGTCTCAGTTTTTGACGGATAGACTTGTTGCGGGCTTAAAGAAGCAGCAAGTGATGGTGGACTCAGTCGAGACGACACCAAACGAAGACATCACTAAAGTCGCAGAGCAGATGAAAGCGTTCGACAATAAATCGATGATGTTCGTCTTGAATGAATGGAAATATGATTTCCATGCGTTTACGGATAACTCTTGGTACAACGTAAATGTGATTATTTACGACGAAGTAGGTAAGAAACTACTGAGCAAAAACTTCCAAGGCGAGAACGACGTGCCAGATGGTGGTGTGATCATTAATGAAATGCAGCTTATCTATAAACAACGTTTCGAAGAGATCTTCCAAGACGTTGAAGTGAAAAGTGCGTTGCTTAATTAATTTTGCCCATTTCGATAATATCCTTTAGAAAGCCACACTTTGTGGCTTTTTATCTTAAACTTCCTGCCTCGACGTTCTTTATAACTGATAAGTTAAAAATGACGATAAACACTGCGTTTTGTTTAATCCTTGACCGCGCGATCGTTTGCGTTGAAAAATGTGATGAAAGTCTCACTTAACTGTTTATACTTCTTTTCCGGTTTTAAGCCGGTGCTTAGCCAATACAAGCCGTCACATGGATATGTGAATGACCCCACGGACCGGACCAGCTACGTTCCACTGCTTGTATAAGGTGATTTTTACATGAACAACTCGTTGTTACATTCGCTAACCCTGTTAGCTCCTTCATCGCGTAGCGTTTTGCTTGCGGTTCTTTGTCCTATTCCTTTGATGTCATTCGTTTGGCTCATGTTCACTCTTTAAGGATTACTAGGACACATTATGAATATTCTATTTGGTTTTGTCGGTGTTCTTGCACTGATTGCTTGTGCGTACCTGCTATCTGAAAGTCGTTCTTCGATTAACTGGAAAACAGTCTCTCGTGCACTATTACTTCAAATCGGCTTCGCTGCTTTGGTGTTGTATTTCCCTTGGGGACAATTGGCGCTAACGAGCCTAAGTAATGGCGTTTCTAGCCTGCTTGGTTTTGCAGACGCTGGTATCGCATTCCTTTTCGGCGACCTTGCAACTGAAGGTTTCATTTTCGCGATACGCGTACTTCCAATCATTATCTTCTTCAGTGCTCTGATTTCTGCACTTTACTACCTCGGTATCATGCAAAAAGTGATTCAAATCTTGGGCGGAGCGGTGCAAAAACTGCTGGGCACCAGTAAAGCTGAATCCTTGGTAGCGACAGGTAATATCTTTCTTTCTCAGGGTGAGTCTCCTCTTCTTATTCGTCCGTTTTTAAAGTCTATGACTCGTTCGGAACTGTTTGCTGTAATGGCAGGTGGTATGGCGTCGGTAGCGGGTAGTGTGCTTGGTGGTTATGCTGGTTTAGGTGTTGAACTTAAATACCTTATCGCAGCAAGTTTCATGGCAGCTCCGGGTAGTCTGTTAATGGCGAAGATCATCGTTCCTGAGCGCAGCACACCAAGTGACTACGACCATATCGAACTCGATAAAGCTGACCAAAGCAACGTGATCGATGCACTGGCAAGCGGCGCGATGAACGGTATGAAAGTCGCGGTGGCTGTCGGTACTATGTTGATTGCATTCGTGAGTGTAATTGCGATGGTGAACACTGGCCTAGAAAGCTTAGGTGAGACGTTCGGTTTTGCCGGTATTACGCTGCAAGCTATCTTCGGTTACTTGTTCTCGCCTTTAGCATGGCTGATTGGTATCCCGAGTGATGAAGTCTTAATGGCGGGTTCTTACATTGGTCAGAAGATCGTAATGAACGAGTTTGTTGCTTTCATCGATTTCGTTGAGAACAAAGCGCTGTTATCTGAACATAGCCAAGTCATCGTGACGTTTGCTCTATGTGGCTTTGCTAACATTGGCTCTATCGCTATTCAGCTAGGTTCGATCGGTGTTATGGCACCAGAGCGTCGTGCTGAAGTGGCAAACTTAGGCTTGAAAGCAGTCGCTGCTGGTACGCTTGCAAACCTAATGAGTGCGTGTTTAGCGGGTATCTTCATCCTGCTTTAAGCGAGATTCAGTTAAAGCGCCTAAATTCAGTTGAAGCGGGCACCTTTCTTGCGGATTTAACGTGAGAAGGGTGTCCGCTTTTTTGTACCTGCTCGTTAAGTTGATTCAGATTTTGAACCACCACTTTTATTGCTATGCGGTGTATAAGGCTCACTCGGAAGAGTAATAGAGCAAGCCTGTTTTATCCGATATACTTGAATATCATTAGGTTGCGATTAATAGCATTCGGCTTCAATTAAGAAAATCCAGTTTCTATTAAGAACACTCGGTTCCGAATAAGAATATTCCGTTCCGACTAAGCTCCAATTTATCAAGGGTCTCTCTATGAACATGCGCGTTCTCATCGGTCTTATTGCTACCTTCATTGGCTTGTTTGCGATGGTTTATCTTATTGCTGGTGGTACTCAGTTTCCTATCTATCAGTGGCCGCAAGAAGCGTATCTCGGTTTAGTGTTTAGCGTAGTATGGGGCACTGGCGTTGCTGCACCGGTGGCTTATGTCTTCTCAGCTTTGGTGTTTGTGACTGTCGCCGTGGTTTGTTATGCGGTCGGTTATAAAATCGGTGGGCTCTTTTCTTCAAATTCTGACGTCTAAGTTTATTGAGGCGTACTTATGTTCATTGAAATGAGATTTGTTTGAATGCACTGGCTCGATCGTTGGAAAGTGTATCGCTATCATCGAAAACAGGCTAACCGCTCGAATGGCGACAAGGCTAAAGCTTTAGGGTGGACCAGCGAAGAGAGCCAATTGTGTCGCTTTGAAGTGATTGCTCGTTCGGCTGACTTTGAAAATAAGAGTATTTTAGATTTGGGTTGTGGCTATGGCGAGCTGTTTGAGTTGCTCGACAGCATCTATCGCATTCAATCTTACACTGGCGTTGACCAACACGCAGGCTTTTTAAAGAAGGCGAAGCAGAGCTATACAGAAGATCGTTGTCGGTTTTTGTCGGGTGATATGAGCCAAATGAGCCTTGAGGTACACGATATAGTTATCGCCAGTGGCTCATTGAATTACATCTCTCGCGACTCGGATTATCTGACTAACATGATTACTCGTATGTTTGGACTAGCGAATCAGACGGTGATTTTTAATCTGCTCAATTCAAGCCAATATCCTTCACGCAATACCTTGATGAGTTATCACCCTCAAGGCGTATATCGATTCTGTAAAACACTCTGTGACGATGTTTCCTTGATAGAAGGATACGCAGAAGGGGATTTCACGATAGTGATGAACAAAGTCGCATCCTGAGCCTGAATGAAGTGTTGGTGTGGTAAGAGTTAAAAAAGCCGCAGACCTTGAGAGGTTTGCGGCTTTTTGGGTTCTAAAATCAACTTAAGTATTACTGCTAGTGCTTCAGCGGTTGATTTTCAACTAGTCCGTAAGGGATGTTAGTAAACACTTTAGGGTTACCTTCATAAGTCGGTGCTTCGTTCACTTGCTGCCAATCGAGTAGCATGATAGCGAGTACGTTGCGGTGCTCTCCATATTTGGGATCAAAATCACCGGTGACCGAAGGGATCATGCCTTTTGTCTTATCGATAGATGCCTGGATTGCGAGCCTAGTTTTCTCTACAACCGGGTCATTCTCTAGACCGGCTAGTAAGAAAGTCAACCCAACCTCAGCAATCACATCCTCTTTAGCTCGTAACAGGATCGTATCGATGTTTTCTCTGAAGTAATCGTAGATCCATTGGTGTTCTTGCTCGCTTACTTGGTGCTGGTAATACTCAGAATCTCCAAAGATCACATGTGTCATACCATAGATCTTATTGCCGTATTGCTGGCTTGAAAGCTTCTTGTCTTTATCGTCTGGGTAGGCTTTTTTGAAGGTATCGACAAATTCATCAACGACATCTTGTTCACCCAATTGGCGCAGCCAATAGACTTGATTAGCCAATTGAGCGGCCCATGCTTTCACCATGTCTTCGTTAGTAACATATCGAGAAAAGTCATAACGGCGAATGATTTCACGTAGTTTGGCATCGTTCTTGTGTTCTAAACCGTACTCATTGGCACGCGCCATAGAGCCGAGAAGGTCAACACCAAGATATAGATATTCTGGCATGTGCTTGGTGATGTTGTAGCGTCGAACACTACGTTCATCGCTGTCGCCAACATAGGAAGCAACACGCTTTTCTGAGTACAGTACGATTTGTTCCATGGTGTGAACATCATTCGACAGGCGGCTGAGCTTACTTGCTACACGTGCCATGTCACTCCATACCGCGGCAGAATATTTGTCGTCTAATGTTTGTCGATACATACGCAAACCATAGTGACCCTCTTTGAATGCAGGCAGAGTGTAAAGTTGGCTTTCGTAGGTTGTGCGAATCAGATCGGCGGATTGTTTAAAAGATAGCTCTTGAGAGTCGAGAACACCAGCTTGTAATTGAATACTTGGTACGCTTGTTGCTTGTATGTTAACAGGCTCTTGTATATTAACCGTCTGTTGTGTGTCAAAAGCCGTTAGAGTATCTGAAGTAGCTTGTGCGTGAACCGCAACCGCAACTGAGATTGATAACAATGTGCACAGAGTTAGCGTTTTTAGCTTCATGTTCGTAAGGTACCAAGCTGATTAATTGTGAATATAAAATAACACTCATGAATCTTTCAATGTAAGGTTTTGGTCAATACATTGTAATCTTTAATAAGATTGATTCGATATTTGGTTCAGTAATCAATGTGTCTAATGGACTTTAAGTGATGAATGACTCAGTAATGAAATGAGCACTAGGCTAAGTGTATGTATTTAAATAGCTTAACGGCATACTTAAAGAGTTAGTCTGATATGAGCAAATTTAAGAACAAAAAGGTTTAGGGGGTCTGAATGCCAAGTGGTTCTAGCAAGCAATGGCCTGCCAAATTATTATCTTTACTGTTTTTTTTAGTGGTAATGAGTGCTATCGAATTTTTTCACTCTAAAGAGTTATCCTACCTGAAAGATGAATCCTACTCTGAGGCAAAAAAGCAGTTATCGATCATTCGTTCTCGAATAGAAGCCGCGATCGTGTCAGATATGTATATCCTCAATAATTTGTCTACTCTTGTGACGATAAATCCTGACGGCGATATGAAGAGTTGGAACAAGATCGCTGAGAATATCATTCGAGATGGATTCCACATTCGTCTGATTGGTCTGGCTGAAGATGACATCCTAAATTTCGTATACCCAATGGAAGGCAATGAGCAGATTCTTGGTATAGATTATCGAGATCATCCAACCCAATGGGAGTCGGTTGAAATTGCCAGAAATATTGGCAACACCGTTATTGCTGGTCCTTTTGAGCTGTTTCAAGGTGGTCAAGCTATCATTACGCGAACTCCGATCTTTCGAGACCCGCCTTTTAACCAAGACTATTGGGGTGTATCCAGTGCCGTTATTAGTTTAGATGAGCTGTTTGAAGATGTCGGAATTGGGATACTCGAAAACAAGTATAAACTCGCGATTCGTGGTGCAAACAGTTCGGGTAAAGATGGCGCGGTCTTTTATGGCTCTCAGGACGTATTTGATAATGCTTTTGTGACTGAACAGGTGAGCTTTCCATACGGTGGTTGGTACCTTGCTCTCTCTGGTAATGAGCATGTGTTGATGGATGTGCAGTGGTATCGAATTCAAGCAGTAAGGTTGGTGGGTTACACCATAATGTTAATGCTGGCGTTTGCCTTCTTTACTATTTATCGCCTGTACCGAATTGCAGATAGTCGCTCTATGCATGATGAACTCACCATGTTACCTAATCGTCGATACTTTATGTACAGCCTAAAGCAGGCGTTCAAAGTCACCCAAAAGCAGAGAGCAAGAACCTTTGCTGTGGTAAATATCGATCTTGATGGCTTTAAAGCGATCAATGATACTTTTGGGCATGCGGCTGGCGATCAGGTACTTATTGAGTGTGCTAATCGCATTAAGAGCGAGTTACGTGGTTCAGATATCGTTGCGAGAATCGGTGGTGATGAGTTCTTAGTTTTGTTACCACGTATTATTGATGATCAACATGTATCGTCGATTGTAGCTAAACTTCGAAGAGCGATATGTAGCACACCTGTTGTTTATGATACGCACTCGATTTATCTTCGAATTAGCGTTGGTTGGGTAATTCATAACAATAACTACAGTGATGTCGATGCACTACTCAAAGCAGCTGATGAAAAAATGTACGAACAGAAACGACAAATTTTATAGGTTGGATTGGATCTGTTATTAGAATTTAGTTGCTGAATGTGGGGAAAAGCCTCAGAATACCGCGCTTTGCTCCTTATCAATTCTATTGATGAGCGAAAGCTGTAGCAACGACTTCTTTCTGCGCGTTGCTCATACTAAATGTTATTCAACTGAGAAAATAATCTATGAGTTTTACCTCCCTTGGCCTTTCTGAACCGATCCTTAAAGCTATTGAAGCACAAGGTTACGATAAGCCATCACCAATCCAAGAGAAAGCCGTACCAGCTGTCCTAACGGGCAAAGATGTAATGGCCGCTGCTCAAACAGGTACAGGTAAAACTGCAGGCTTCACGCTACCTATTCTGGAAATGTTATCTAAAGGCCCTCGCGTACGTCAGAACCAAGTACGTGCGCTAGTGCTAACACCAACCCGTGAGCTTGCTGCGCAAGTGAATGGCAGCGTAGTGAAGTACGGTATTAACTTACCTCTTACTTCTACGGTGGTGTTTGGTGGTGTGAAAATTAATCCTCAGATGCAAAAACTGCGTAAAGGCAGTGATGTGCTGGTGGCAACGCCGGGTCGCCTACTTGACCTATACAATCAAAATGCGGTGCGTTTTGATCAGCTAGAGATCCTTGTGTTAGATGAAGCTGACCGCATGCTAGACATGGGTTTCATTCGCGACATCCGTAAGATCTTGGCTTTCTTGCCTAAGAAGCGTCAGAACCTACTGTTCTCAGCAACGTTCTCTGATGATATTCGTGGCTTGGCTAAAGGCTTAGTCAACAATCCTGTTGAAATCTCAGTAAGCCCTGCAAACTCAACGGCACCAACTGTTGAACAAAGCATTTATCCAGTAGATAAAAAGAAAAAAAGCGCAATGCTAGCGAAGCTGATCAAAGATAATGATTGGCGACAAGTGCTCGTGTTCAGCAAAACGAAACACGGTGCGAACAAGCTTTCTCATTTCCTTGACGAGCAAGGCATCTCTGCGGCACCTATTCATGGCAACAAGAGCCAAGGCGCACGTACTAAAGCATTAGAGAACTTTAAAACAGGTAAGGTACGAGTACTTGTAGCGACCGATATCGCTGCTCGTGGTATCGACATCCCACAATTGCCTCAAGTGGTTAACTTCGACCTTCCAAACGTATCAGAAGATTACGTTCACCGTATTGGTCGTACTGGCCGTGCTGGTGAAGTTGGTAAAGCAATTTCACTGGTTTGTGCTGATGAAGTGGGTGAACTGTTTGGTATTGAGCGCCTTATTCAGCAAGTGCTTGAACGTCGTGAACTTGAAGGTTTTGCACCCGTAAACAAGCTGCCAGAATCTCGTTTGGATTCGCGTCCGATTAAGCCTAAGAAGCCGAAAAAGACACGCGAACACTCGGATGGTCAACGTTCTGGTGACAACGCTCGTGGACACAAACCAGCAGGTAAGAACAAACGTCATGTATCTGGTTCAGGTTCTGCTCCTAAGCGTAAGCCTAATGCGAACAAGCCTAACTCAGGCAACAAAGCTTCTGACAGCAACTCTGCTGGTGATGATAAATCTTTAAGAAATAATGGCAGCAACTATAAGCGCGGTAATGCGGCTAACAAGCCTTCTACCAATAGCTCTGGCAAGCCAGCTGGTGCAGGTAAACCTAAGAAGTCTGGTTTCGGTGGCGGTAATGGTTCGAACAAACCAGCAGGTAACAAGCCAACAGGAAATAAACCTTCGACTAACCGACCATCTAGAAGTCGTTCTAAGCCTGCACCTCAGAAATAGTAGACAGAACGTTGATCAGGTAGCTTTACAAAGATTATGTAACGAGATCGCTTCGTAGGAGGGTTTTCGTTCATTGACGACTTCCTGCTATCGAACTCGAACAAGCGCGAATATTGAATTTCAATGTTCGCGTTTTTTTATGGGTGTCATTAAGTAAACAAGAAGAGGTTTTTTCGGAGTTGAAGCTATCGAATTTATTGAAAAGTAGGTATTTATAGGAAGAGAAATTAATCTTTAATGATCTATTAATAACAACATAATCACTAGCGATTTGTTGGATTTTGCAATTTGCAATTTCAGTTTGCAAAACAAACAAGCATTTATGGTGAATACGTGTTCAGATGCGTAGTAAATACGTATGTTTAAAGTTGGCACGCATAGTGCATTAGTAATAGTGACCCTTCTTAAGCCGAGGGTCACCTAGCCAACTGACGTTGTTAGTGAACCCATATTGTTCACACAAAATATATGACCAATCACCCTTTTGTGATTGGTTTTTTTTTGCCTGAATTTTAGGTTCGACTTGTTGGTTTTACTCACAACACTTCGAGTAACAGCTTGGCTGGCGAGGGCATTCTCCACCTCTAGAGCAGATAAGCCTAGCCTCTGTCTCAATCCCACGTTCAATCCAATTTATATTTAGAATTTTGGCTATTGTCGTGAGATCTTTCTTGATGTTACGCGGTATTACCACAGAACCACCATTGTTAACGCATGACGCTTTAAGTTGCTCTGCAATGTCTCTTGAATTACCGCCTTGAGCATCAATCGCTGGGTTAAGGTCTATGCCAGCACACAATACGCGATTGTTACCCGCAGGATCCGTCATATTGATGGATTCACAGCAGTAGATTCTTGGCTCATCACCCACATTTAAAATAGATATTTGAGCCGAACTCCCTGCGCGAGGTTCTGACAATCGGCGGAATACAGCCCAATGTTGACATGGGTCGGCGACCGTTCTCATATTTCCCCAAGGCAGTGGAATCCCGTTCCCGCGGTACACCGCCTTGAGTTTCCCTGGCCCATAAGCATCAAAGTAGTGCCAGTGAGGGTAGGGCGATACTACCGTCATTCGACGCATAGCAACAGAGGGGGAAACCCCCGCTCTTTTGTGAACGTCGATTTCGTAACCAGTGCGGTCAAGCAACTGTCTAAATGGAACTTTCGGGCAAAGAAGTGCGCCAGCAAAGAAGCTGGATTCAAAGTCTCGCCATGCTTGAAGGATGTCTTGGGAGTTGAGCTGTGAAGATCCTGAAACCTGATTGTCGTCCCATGTATTGTTGTTGCCGACCGACAACACACTCTTCAGGCCTTCTTTGCTATGAAGAATGCAATGGCCGATATAGACAGACAAATCGTATTTCAGTCGAGTCGGGTACTCTTTCAGAATTTCGTTTAAGAAGATGGTACTGGGAGGTTCAAAGAACGAAGTGACGAGCTGTTTGGCATTAATTCCGAGCTCATCAACAACGTCTTTCGGTGTACGTGTTACCCAACGGATGTTGATTCCTAGGCTTCTAGCTATGTCTATAAGGTCTTCTACGCTGAGGTTAAGGCGTTTTAAGCCAACTTCTTCCGCTGCACGCTCAAGGTCAGGGAAGTGGTTCTGATTGCTCTCTTGGTGTGCTCGAATCAAGAGGTGCGCAAACTGACGGCCTGAGATTCCTGTTTGCGATAGCATCTCTGGAATCGCAATTTGCAGGATGTCGTTGGAGAATAGAAAGCTCGGCTCGAGTGCCATACCACTTATCCCCCCACGATTCCCTTTATCAGGAGCAATGGCTTGTTGTTCGGATTCGTCGTCGAGGAACCAGGTTGGTGTCTTCTGAAAGACCTGCGCAATCACTTCCAGCATATCGATGCTTGGCACCCGCTTTCCGCGTTCAATCATTGATAGGTAAGAAACGGAAGGTGCGTATTCTGGGTTGATTCTAATACAACGCGCAGACAGGTCTTCCATCGTTAAATGGTTACGTTTTCTTAGGTTACGTATTTTAGTACCTAGGAAATGTGACTGACGAACTAAACTTTTTGACAAGGCCATATTTGTAAAATTCACATTGTAAAATTTTTGTTGTGAAATTGTATGCAAAAAAGCGTTAGTCTACAAACTGAGCAATTCACAAAATGACAAATAAATTAAACGTTAGTTTGGAATAATTGCTCCAGGACACATTATTGTTGTAAAACTCGGTGAGTTTTCACCGGATGGCTCAAAGGGAAAGACTATGAATATGCTGACATTCGATAAAACAGAAATCCAAAAACAATCAAAGCCATTTATCGCTGAAGCTGTCTTTGCCGTGGAGGCAATCAGTGCGAATAAGCAAACTCAGAAGCAAGTGAAAGCAAAGCAGCTACTTGATCGCCTGTTTCCACTAGAGAACGGCTCGCACCAAGATGTAACAAGCTACGTAGTCGACTACCGTCATATTATGGCTTACTTCAAAGATGGACAACATAGTGGCTTAAAGCATCCCAAGCGATTTGTAGCGTACATGGGAGAGAAGAATGACCCAGACTCTATACTGTTCCGAGATGGTAGCGGGAGCCACCTAGAAGTGATGTTTGGCTGCCATAAAGGAACGGGTTGTATTGAGTTGGTAGAGATTGATGATATTCAGTTAGAGTCATGCACCACGTTTAGCCAATTGCCAATGGAAGCAACGACCACAATCCGCGACGAGACCATAGCAGCAATGCGTCACTGGATCAGTTTGATTCAAGGCGATGCAAAGGGTAAACCAAAGGCATGCAGTGAAGACAAAGAGTTTCGAGCTAAGAGTGGTGAAGATTACTGCCTGAATTATTGCTACCAACTTTAGTGGTATGAAATAAGATTTAGAATGCTGAAGGTTTTGAACCCAGCTAGTAAGTACTAAATCGATACATTACCCATTACCAACAAAAAAGCCCCAAAGATTAACTCGTGAGTGAATCTTTGGGGCTTTTTGATGTTCTTTCCAACGAATATTGATTAGTGCTTCGCTGGCGCTAGTTAAGTCACATCAGAGATTAAACTTAAAGGGGCATGACCCGGTTACGACCCAGGGATTTCGCTTCGTAAAGTAACTTATCAGCGCGTTCGATCAGTGATTGTGCCGATTCACCGGGTTCAAGTTCAGCTACCCCAAACGATGCTGTGATATTGCCAACCTGTTGCCCGCTACGACGATCTTTAATCGATAGCTTTTCTAGAGAGCGGCGGTTGGTGTCAGCAAGCTGGCGTGCAATGCGTAATGATTTGTTTGGCACGATTATCGCGAACTCTTCACCACCAAATCGGTAAGCAGAAATACCTTCACGGCACATTTGTTTTAACTTGCGCGCAATACCTTTAAGAACCATGTCACCAAACAAGTGGCCATAGGTGTCGTTGAAGTTTTTAAAATGATCAATGTCGAGAAGAATCAAACACAGAGGTTGTTTCGCTTCACATAAGGTCTCTATATCAAGGTCAAAAGAGCGGCGGTTATAGAGTGTCGTTGTACTGTCAAAGAGCGCGTCTTTCTGCACTTCTATCAGCTGAGATTTTAGCTTGGTGATTTCTGATGTTGCAGAGTTCAACTGAGAGTTCAAAAATTGAGTAGAGTGACGAATATGACGAGATTCAGAAACCAGCTGACGAACTAAAGACATGACTTCGTCGATCGATAGACTTTCATTATCAACGCGAGCCAAGTCCTCGAAGTTTTTATCGATCATGTCGGAAAAGGCGGAGGTATCGGTCAATGTATCATTCATCGAATTTGAAACTTCCGAGACTAACAGTTCTAAATTAGCGCGGAGGTCATTGATATTCGTTTCAGATTTGCTCGCAACATAATTATTGTAAAGTTGCTCACCAACGGCTGGGGGACAAATGCCATAGTGTTCCAAAATACCATCCATGTCTTTAGTCAGCTGTGGAATAGCATTATCAACATAGGTGTACCAAAGTGCGTAATTCGCAGGTGTGGTAGACACTCTGTTCTTCATCATAAGAGGCACCGCTTTTTTTAGATTTGCGGTGGATTTTTGAAATTCGTCTTTGTTCATTATTTTTACTACAGATACCAAACTAACTTAAGCCACTGTGACCAAGATTAGCGGATTTTACCGATCTTTGCTTTAAAAATTATATAATTAATGGATGAGGATTGGGTAAACAACTCATTTTTATTATGGAAATCGATTGCATATCTATATCGAATGATAAATAGAGTGTTCTTTGACCAAAAAGGAGAGGTCCGGTTTAGAGGGGATACGACTGTTGGCAAGGGTTGGCTGTGATACTAATCGTGTTCAATAATGGGTCATTTTAGATTGTTCAAACCCTGAACTTGCTAAAGTATTTAGTCTTTTAAAGTGCTTAGTCTATTCAACCCCTTAGTCTTTTAAAAACCTTAGTCTGTTAAAACACTCGGCTTGCTAAAAATGCTCTGCCGAAAAATGGGTAATAGGAGTGTGTGTGGAAGAGACAGTAACTTAGTGGAAGTTTTCTTTCAGGCATAAAAAAGCGCCGATAAAAATCAGCGCTTTAGAATTCTTTTTAGCTAAAAGCTAATTATTGAGCAACAACGTTTGCTGCTTGTAGGCCTTTTTGACCGTTTTCAACTTCGAAAGAAACCTTTTGGCCTTCTTTCAGAGTTTTGAAACCTTCAGAAGCGATAGCACGGAAGTGTACGAATACGTCAGCGCCGCCGTTGTCTTGAGAAATGAAACCGAAACCTTTCTCTTCGTTAAACCATTTTACAGTGCCAGTATTTGTGTTAGACATAATTTGTCCCTTATTCATAAATTTTCTAAATTGTTGATTGCATTACTGCAATGCGCTGATAATTGAATTATTTAATATTGCTAAGAAATAAGGAAAAACTACTTACAAAAACGGGTAACGATTTTACATGTCATTTTTTACTATTCATCTAACTTAAATAACTCCGGCTAACAGAGCGAGTGCATGTTAACACAGTCTTTCGGGTTGTACACTCATTGATTGATAAATCAGCGAGTTTTTTGTCATGTTGCGCTCGTTAACAAAAACTACCTACAACAGCTGATAGGTTTATAAAGTTACACGCCATGACAAAGTAAAAAGGAAGCCTAAGCCTCCTTTTCTTCGTTAGTATAGACGATATTATCGTTTGAAGTTGATATCTTCAGTCTTATCTAAATTAATTTTAGTCTTAGCTGGTTGAGTCTCTGCGATTATTTTTCCGTGGCGAATAGAGTACTGCACTGGAACTTGGCGACGTACTGCATCAAAACCGTTATCTGCAGGAAGAATTAGTAAGCTTCCTGGCTTACCTTCTTCAATACCGTAGTTGTCTTGGATATGCAGTGTGCGTGCTGAATTTTTGCTGATCAAATCAAGCGAAGTGTTGATTTGGTCGTAGCCCATCACTTGCGTTACGTGCAGTCCCATGTGCAGAACTTGAAGCATGTTTGCTGTGCCCAGTGGGTACCAAGGGTCAAACACATCATCGTGGCCGAAACACACATTGATATTTGCGGCGAGCATCTCTTTAACTCGCGTTACGCCACGGCGTTTCGGGTAGTCGTCGAAGCGACCCTGTAAGTGAATATTCACTAATGGGTTTGCCACGAAGTTAATACCAGACATCTTCAGTAGACGGAATAGGCGAGATGCGTAAGCACCATTGTATGAACCCATCGCTGTGGTATGGCTTGCCGTTACCTTCTCACCCATTTCGAATTTGTGCGCAAGGGCTGCCAGCGTTTCAACAAAGCGAGATTGCTCGTCATCAATCTCATCACAGTGAACGTCGATCAGGCAGTCGTACT
Source organism: Vibrio tasmaniensis (assembly GCF_024347635.1). Classification (NCBI taxonomy): domain Bacteria; kingdom Pseudomonadati; phylum Pseudomonadota; class Gammaproteobacteria; order Vibrionales; family Vibrionaceae; genus Vibrio; species Vibrio tasmaniensis. Next base: position 327,895 of record NZ_AP025511.1, on the reverse strand, counting down.
TGCGTGCAAGCTCGAACACATAATGCAGAGATTCAATACCGTATTCACGAGTGAATTCGAAATGGGGGATAGCACCGATAACGTCAGCGCCGATCTTGACTGCTTCTTCAAGCAACTCTTTGCCGTTAGGGTATGAAAGAATGCCTTCTTGAGGGAATGCAACGATCTGGATGTCGACCCACTCTTTCATCTCTTCACGAACTTCAACCATCGCTTTTAACGCAACTAACGTTGGGTCAGAGACATCAACGTGTGTACGCACGTGTTGAACACCATTAGCTATCTGCCATTTCAGTGTTTGCTTGGCACGAGACTTTACGTCTTCGATTGATAACAATTCTTTACGCTCAGCCCAACGCTCAATACCTTCAAACAAAGTACCAGAGATGTTCCAGTTAGGCTCACCAGCAGTTTGAGTGGTATCTAGGTGGATGTGCGGTTCACAGAATGGAGAAACCGCAATACCACCTTCAGCATCAAGGATGTCACCTTGATGATCGATTTGAGCGTCATTATCGAGAATGCGAGAAAATTGACCATTTTCAATCAGAATCTGTTTCAAGCCTTCTTGGTCCTGAAGTTTCGCGTTCTTGATTAATAAGGTTGTCATAGTGTGTCCTTAAGCGGCCTGAGATTTCAGAGCTTTTTTGTTCAATAGAGGATTTAGCACGAGGTAACTGATTGCACCACCAAACACGGCATTCAAAGGAACGATGCCAGGTAAGAAGTGACCAGCGGCTACGCCTGTTGCTACCGCGATAATGCCAGCCCAGTTAACGGTTTGGAACTCTGCATTTGCAAAATCTTTGTAACGTTTACGGTTCGCGAAGAAGTCGGCGATGATTACGCCACCAATCGGCGGAATCGCCAGCGAAAGGAAGGTTAGCCAGCCAACGAAGTTGTTGTATAACCAAAGTGCGAAAATCGTTCCGATAATGCCGTTAATGATAGACATTGTAGTACTTGAGCGACCTGTGATGTTAGATAAACCAAGACCTGACGCATAAAGTGCGTTTTCATTGGTTGTCCAGATATTCAAGCCAAGCACGATGATGGCGGGAAGCAGTAGACCTTGCGCGATCATCACATCTGAAATATCAGCCTGACCGGTTGCTGCTGCGCCTGCTGCGCCGAAGATAAACATCAGCGAGTTACCGATGAAGAATGCGACCATGGTAATTAACACGGCGCTTGCTGGCTTTTTACCGAAGCGAACGAAATCGGCAGTCAACGTACCTGCACTTACAAACGAACCTACAACCATTGCTAGTGCCATTGAGAAGTCCATTGGCGTCTCTGGCTTAATCAGCTGCAGTTGCTCTAGTCCACCAACACTGTCTACGGCTGTTAGTACTGAGTAACCACCTAGAATCGCAATTGCGGGCACCGCAATCGCTGAAAGCACCATGAGTGCTTTAATACCGAAGTACACCGTACCTGTCATCAACAAGCCAGATACAACAATCAAGGTGTTGGTATCTATGCCTGTGGCTTTTTGAACTGGGATGGCAAACATCGCAACGCCCACACCAAACCAACCGACTTGTGTACCACCAAGTAGAGCAGAAGGAAGCCATGAGCCTTTAGTACCAAAAGAGAAACGAGCAAGAAGGTGAGTCGAGAGGCCAGTAGATGAGCCGATGTAGCCAAGAAAAGAAGTGTAAATACCAAGAATTAGGTTACCGATGAGAACAGCAAGGAAGAAATCGTTGAAAGAAAGACCTGTCCCGAGTGAACCACCAGTCCACATACTTGCAGAGAAGAAAGTGAGTCCAAGCATTACCATGGTGAGTGAAGCGACTCCTTTCCTAGCCGATGTAGGAACCGGCCCTAGACTGTAGTTATTATCAGCAGCCATTTTTTACCTCCGCAATTGATCAAAATTAAAAATAACGGTTGCCGTATTGCAGGCAAACGTGCGCATTATGGTGATCTAAAACATGTAGTCAATGTTAATTTTGTCAATAAAAGTATTTTTAAGTCGGTTGGGGTGCTAATTACCATGTATAACAATAGTTTATTTTTTGTATTTGTTTAAAAAAAATATATAGAAAACGTTTGCTGTAACGCGTGAAGTGTCTGATGTTTATGGTTGGCTATGAATGTTGATTATTATGCGATTGAATGGGTGTCTGTATCGAAAGGAAAGCGTTTAGCCAAACTTCAGACAAAAAAATAGCCAATCGCAATAATCGCAATTGGCCTATATATATCGTGAACAAGAAAGGTTCACTAACAACGTCAGTTGGCTAGGTGACCCTCGGCTTAAGAAGGGTCAATATATACATTGCAGTTAGTGTGCCAACTTTTAAAACAACGTAAAATGGTGGTTTTATAGCAATTTGGTGCGTATTTAAATGTTTAATTCGCATTTTGGATTCGTCTTGTTGCGTTTTGCAATTGCGTTTTGCGATTTGTGGCGGTTGTCATTAAGGGATAACCGTTAAAAATGCATACCGAATGTTGCTTAGTTGCTTAGTTGCTTGGTTTTTGCTGCTCTTTCTACTTCTACTTCTACTTCTACTTCTTCTGCAACTAGCGGTAAAATAGACAAAAAGCCCGTGCGATCTCAGATCTCATGGGCTTTGTATCGTTTTATCTAAGACAAGTATTAGATCGAGTAGAAGAAGTATAACTGGGACTTCATTCTAATGATGATCCCGCGTATTACGTCTAGGAACGCCATAAAGCTGATCGGCTTCTCACCGCTTACCCAAGCTAACCCTACAGAGCCGACAGGAATATCGTAACCTTCCGCCTCGTCAATTTTTAAGCGGACAAAGTGGTGCTTGTTCTGAAGGTTCCTACCTGTGGTGACACGAACTTGTTCATCAATACCTAACAGGCTAGCTTGTGCTTCACCCGTCGCTTCAACAATGCCTTCTACGGTTGCGGAGAATATCTTTCCTGGGTATACCGCCGTTGCAAACTCAGCAGGCTGGCCCACTTTTACGTTACGAATAGCTTGGTGATTCACTCGCATTAACACGTATTTTTCTTCAGTGTACATTTGGATACGAGGCATCATTGATACTCGCTGTCCTTCACGAAGAATGAAGTTAGTTACAAAGCCGTCAGTCGGTGCAGTGACTTTGGTGCTGTTTAGATCCCATTGTGCTTGCGCCAGTGTTGCCTTAGAAGAATCAACCTCAGTTTGCTTCTTACTGACGTTGGTTTCTGCTTTGTGGATGTTTAACTTCGCGTTCTCAGCATCAACTTCTTTCTTACTCAGTTGAGATTCCAATGTGGTGACGTTATACGTTGCCAAGTCTACCTTTGCCGTTTGCTGGTCGATGTCAGTCTCAGTAATCGTATGTTCTACAACTTTGTTTTGCTTTTGGTAACGATCAAGTGTCTTTGACTGAAGTACTAAGTCTGTTTTAGCTGAATCTATTTGTGCGACTGAAGCTTTGATGTCTTCAAGCGCCGATTGGTAGCTGACTTTTGCGATACTCACTTCTTGGCGAGCGGTATCTAAAGCAACGTTCGCCGATTCAAGTTGCACGTTAGCCTTATCTCTTGCAATAACATATTTGGTGTCATCAATTTCGTAAATGAGCTGACCTTCAATCACGTCTTGGTTCGGTCTAATGTGAACCTTGGTTGTTTTGCCTGACACATTGGTTGAATCTGGACGTAGCTGAATGTGTGGTGATTGAACGACTGAACCTCCAGAGAGATCCATCGGCGTGTAGTTAATGAGTCCAACCCAAACAAACAATAACCATGACGTACCACCTAGATAAGAAAATGCTTTGGTGCCCTTATTCCATGGCATACCAATAAGCCTAAGTAGATAGATGAACAGTGCCCACAGAGCTAAGCCTTCTAACATGTTTGGCTCTCCCCATCTTGATCATTCTTAACTTGTTGTTCTGTTGGTTCCGCAGGTGCTTTCCATGTGTCTCTTAGGTTTATGATGGCTTTTTCCATATCAACAAACGCTAAAATGACGGCAAGTACCCATACCCAGTGCCATATGAAGCCAATCCAAGTTAAAGCGGTGATTAAACCGAGCTGGTGATGCTCTTTACTGTGGGCTTTATTGATTGGTAATTCATGAACGCGCCAAAAGCCGTAACATGCAGCTGCGATTGTTGCGACTAACACAACGCCAGCTACGATGTGTAATGCGGTGTCTGCGCCTGTTCCAACAAATGGGACACTTAGTAAACTCATTGATCAACCCTAAGTAAAATTTGAACGCTGAGTGTGATGGAAGTTGGATTTACAGGTTGTAAATTTACTAATTACTTCGATAATGGCAACTATATGATTTGATCTATGATTTACTTTCTAAGGGTTAGCGACTAATGAACAATTGTAACTTCTTAAGAGCGTTGGGGATTTTGGGTATTTATCAACACGCTGTCACAAACCCTGTGGTTAATACGGAGCGTTTAGGTATTCCGAAGTCTGTGTTTACTAACTCAATGAATCTTATTCCGGTCAATGAAGTCGATAAATGGTATGGGTTTCTTGAACAGCAAACTAATGATCCAGATATTATTCTGAAACTGTCTGACCGAGTGGATATTGAAAAATTAGGCCCGTTAACCAACTGGTTTTTTTCTGGACATGATCTTGCTTCTACGATCCGCCGAGTGAACATCGGCCTGCACTATTTACAGTCTGGTGCGTTCTTATACGGTGCACAGGTAGGGACAATGATTAAATGGTGCTACGACAATCCTGCTTACTCAGAAACGGGTAAAGTGCATGACTCAATAAGAGTCGCGGTTTTCATTATGAAGATTTTACGTCGATATTTGGGTGATGACTTTAAACCCGTTGCGGTTTCAATAGCAGGTCGTCGAGAGAATGTTGACCTCTACCATGAATATTTCGGCTGTACGATTCAATGGGGACAGCCTCGCACAGAAGTTTGGATCCCGAGTGAATCGAGGTTATCAATCAATCAATCACCATCGAATAGTAAAACAAATCTGGCGATGAACTTTCATGACTTGGATAACTATCTAAACATGCCAGATGCTGGTGATGAACATAAGGTCACCTATGAGATGATCAACTACAGTCGCCACTTTGGTTTACCAACCCTTCACAAGGTTTCCAGTTTATTAGGGCTCTCTGAGCAGCAGTTTCAACGCCGTTTGCATAAATCGGGCATCAATTTTTCTACCATTATGGGGTATGCGTTAAGCAACGTAGCGGTAGATCTACTGATGTATTCAGTGCCAGTGGAAGAAGTCTCAAAGAGGTTAGGTTATACCAACGTCGCGAGCTTTAATCGGATGTTTAAGAAACATCGAGGCTTGACGCCTAAGCAATATATTGAGCGTTTTGATGGTCAATACTGATCGTCATTAGTCTTCATCTAGCTTTTTATAATGAGTGGATAGGTAAACGATTATCCAAGTACTTAAAATAAAAGGGGCGGTGAGTGGCAGTAGTGACAGCTCGTGAAAACCAAGTGTGATTAGACAGCTCAACAGCATGCCTAATAGGATCAACGGCCAAGGAACTCGCGGATAGAGCACAAGCGCTAGAGTGGCAAGAATGGCGTTGTACCCATAAAGACCTTGAGCTACCAGTTCATCAGGAGCACCAATCAAATCGCTAAATGCTGTGCTCATTATTACTGCTAGCACAACCCAAGCGGCATGCTTTAGGTTGTTAAGCGCGATGGCGATTAAGATAACGAGCCCCGACAACGCATTTTCGATAAAGCTGACTTGGCTGATCCCTTTTAACAACGGGATCACCACTGTCGGTAGGTTGAACCACGAGTCTACCTCAAGACTGATTAGTGGCCTCAGTGCGGAGTCTGGTGCCGAAAACGTCGATAGCCCCAAGGTTGATTGGATAGTATAAATCAGCCAAGAGGTGAGGATAAAGGCACTTGTGTAACCGCGATACTTCTTAAAGTTAAACACGATCTTGGCGATGGGTACGGTAATGAGCGAGCCGATGGCTACTACTAAAATCAGCCACCCATTTACTTCAAAAAAATTCCCGATGAACAAAGCAATCAGTGCGCCATTTAGTGCATACATGCCATTCTCAATATCATGAGACGGTTTATTGGTCAGTAAGGCAAATCCGTAGCTGCAACTTGCGCCAAGTAGGGTAAGGAAAGCAAGTGAAAGTGATTCAATCGAAATGGCAAGCAACAGCAAAAGCGACGTCATGGCAGACGGTGTGAAATAGACTTGCCCAATGCCATTGAGCAAGCCTTGAAATGGTAGGATATCCTTATTCGTTTTCATCGTCTGATTACATCATGAGTTATGTTAATTTTTTGTAATTCAGATTGTATATAACTCCATCCTTTTGACTACCTAAGTGTGTTAATTTTGATACCAACGTTCACCATAAGCTTGTTGGTAATCTGGCGTTTCAATGATGCCTTCTTGCTCTGGAACTGTTTCTAATGGCCCTACAACGGTGCGATAAGGTAATACACCCGCCCAGACGGGAATATCCATGTCAGCCTTATCATCATTCACACCATGCTTTCCAATTTTGACGGATGCTTCCGTTAACGGTATTGCTAATAGCTCGGTTGCGGTGAGCTCTTTCTCATTACTGAGCCTGACGTCGTCGGTTCTTCCCGGCGCGATTTGCTCAATGAAGATGTTCAATAAGCGATCCTTTTCTTGGTTGTCATCGATGACTGAGAATGACCCCAACACCACAGCAGAACGATAATGCGCACTGTGATGAAATGCAGAGCGAGCTAACACCCAACCATCGAACAAAGTGAACGTTAAACAGGTTGGATCTCCCTTTTTCAGACCTTTCAATAAGCGACTGTTTTTAGCCCCATGAATGTAGACCATCTCATCCACTCGCCACGCGAGCATCGGGATAACCATTGGCCCTTGTTCGCCCTGCAATGCAATGTGTGCGATTAAGCTCTCATCAATAATTTGGTGCAGCTTCTCTTGTTCAAATACGGCTTTGTGAGCCCCTTTTTTAATCGTGGTTCTTTTCGTGTTAGATAACATAATCGCTCCTTAATCATTGCCTTTTGATTAATGTAGCGATTAACTGGTCTATTAAATAGAGCCACTTTTAAACACTATTTGGATCCAGTTATGCAGCCTATTGATGTCGGTGACCTACAGTTAGACGAGCAACATGACACGCGTCAAACCGCCTTGTTCCACGCGATCAGAGAAAAGATTGTTCAAGATTTATGGAGCAAGGGCAGTAAGTTACCTTCAACACGTAAGCTAGCCGTCGAGTTATCGGTGAGTCGAAATACGGTGATTTATGCGTACGAACAACTGGTTACTGAAGGCTATATTGAGAGTAAGCAAGGTTCAGGGTTTTATGTCTCGGTTGAACAACCAGAGCACTTTCTAAGTTTGTCTAAGCCAAACAGTGTTCAGGATCCGAAGGTTAAACAAACAGTCAGTAGACCGGCTGTAAACATAGCGACACCTAACGATATTAACCGCAGCTTTGCCCCCGGAGTCCCTGACTTAGATGCGTTCCCTTTCTCTAAATGGCAGAGGTTGCTGCAACGCCACTCTACACGTCAGAACATTGCGGGCAATCAAGAGGTTCAAGGAAGCTTGGCCTTGAGGGAAGCGCTGAGTGGGTATCTGGCAAGCAGTCGTTCAGTTCACTGCAGTGCCGACAGAATCATCATCACCGCAGGTGCGCAGCAAGCTATCTCAATCGGATTAATGGCGACGTTAGCGATGGGTGACAAAATCCTTGTGGAAGAGCCCGGCTACCGACAAGTGCATAAAATCATCGATCTGTTGAGGCTAGACCTAGATGGTGTGACTGTGCATGAAAAGGTTGGATTAGGTATTGAAAAAGTGTTGTCCAGTAACGCCAAGGCATTGTACGTCACTCCAAGCAATCAATACCCAATGGGCACAACACTCAATACCGAACAACGACTTAAACTGATCGATTGGGCCAATCAACATCAGTCATGGATTATTGAAGATGACTACGACAGTGAGTTTCAGTTTGCTCATCGCCCTTATACCAGCATGCAAGGTTTGGCGGGTAAGTTGGGGTTCGATGATCGCATCATCTATGTCGGCTCTCTGAGTAAGGTGATGTTCAATGGCCTTCGATTAGGGTACTTAGTGGTGCCTGAAAGTCTGGTGGCGAAGTGTCTTGAGATTAAAGATGCGCTCACTGGAGACACGGCGTCCCATACACAGGAAGCTTTGGCGGATTTTGTTCGAGAAGGCGACTTGCTGCGTCATATTAGAAAGATGCGCCGGTCATACAAACTCAAGTATGAAGCCATGATAGAAGCGATTGAAAGCGAGTTTAACGGTGATCTTGAAGTGATCAGTCAGGCTGCAGGGCTACATGTGACAGTGAAGTGGTATCAAGGGATATCTGAGCATGAGTGGAGCCGTAGGGCAGAGCTTGAAAATATCATAATTCGTCCTTTTGACTTTTATGAATATGGATCAAGTGATGCTCGTGATTGGAGTGGTGCAGTTCTGGGGTTTGGTAATATCCGACTCGCTGACATAAAGCCGAAGATCAAACAGATCGCTCGGCTTTTTTATCAGTAATATTGGTAGGGCTTGTTTACAATTTTCTGATTCATCACTAATCGAGTTACAACTTGTCGATAGAGACGGTGGGTTTACCTTTACCTAGCCACTTGCGCCAAGGTAGTGACAATGTCACAAAAACAGTCACAGCATAGAGCATCGACCAACTTAGGCAGATAAACACCAAGGTACAGATCACCAGTGAGAGCATGGCAGTGTATCTAGATGCGCCAGTCAGCAATCGGCAAGCCGCTAACATTGCAAGCAGATAAACCAGTACAAAAATACCGTTGGCGAGTTTAAGGAAGAATTCAAGGTCCAAATTAGACAACTCACCAATCACACATGAGATCAGTGCGATAAATCCAATGGCTAACGTTGGATAAAGTGGTACGCCACGGCTGTTAAGTAACGCCATTTTACTGGTAGGTGTGTGTTGGCGAGCTTGGGCCCAGATCATGCGAGACAAGCTTTGGGTGTAAAGGTTTAGGCTCGCAAAACAAGCAAAGAAGCCAAGCACACTGATGACGGTTTTAAAGCCATTGCCAAACAGTTGCTCTGTCACCCACGGGATGGATGCAGCATCAAATTCTGGTGAACCATAAGCGCCTAGCTTGATAATAACCACTGAACAAGCCCAGTACACTACGCCCGCGACGAAACACCCTGCAATGATCGCGATGGGGAAATCACGCTGTGGATTCTTAAATTCTTCTCCCATGTGAGCAAAGGCTTCTATCCCGACAAAGCACCAAAACATGACTGCCAAAGCGGCGCCAATCGACCACATCGAATCGGACGTCATGGTCGGAACGGCGATGTCAGCTGCAGTGATGTCGGCTTTCCAAACAAAGGCGCTAACCAAGGCAAAAATCGACAAGGCAATCACCGTTTGTAAGCGGCCAGAAGACTTACTGCCCATCAAGTTGACAGCAATAAGCAGAGCGACGGTAAAGGACTGAGCACCCAGAGGTGTGTCGAGTGGTGTGGGTAATAGTTGTTGTGCAAAACCGCCTGCCAATGCAATGGCAGCCGGAATACCGACAGGAATAACACTCACAAACAACCAAGCTACGCTGGTTTCTAATCGCTCACTGAAGGCTTGGCGAACAAAATAGGCCGTGCCACCTGCATTGGGGTATCGTTTTCCTAATGCGGCGAAGGTTAGTGCAATCGGGCAAATAGCGATAAACAAGATCAACCATGCGACTAAAGACAATTGTCCGGCGATGCCTGCGGCAATTGCGGGAATCATAAAGAGTCCAGTGCCAAGCAAAGTTGTTGAGAGTTGTCCTATTCCTGAGATCAACGTGATTTCTTGTTTGAGTTGTGTCATTCGCTCTCCTAGCTATTGGCTTATCATATCGGCCTTCTTGTGCCTGTCTTCGATGTTTGGGTGATGCTATGAATGAGAGCATACATTGTCGATATTAATAATGCAGCTAGCGAAACGTCTTAAGACACCGTCAATTTAACAGTATTAACTTGATTAAGCGTGAAAGTGTCGGCTGTCATAATGGCTGTTATAAGCAGGAAAGTTGTGTCAAATTAGACGTTATAAATAGAACAATAAATGGAAAGAATCAGAAGCATGGATAAATTTGATCGTCAGATTTTGGATATTCTCAAAACCAATGCACGATGCTCAGTGAGCGATATCGCCCGAGATGTCAGCCTCTCGCGCTCGGCGGTGAATGCCAGAATCAAGAAACTGGAAAGCGACAAAGTGATTACGGGTTATTGTGCTCAAGTGGCAGAGCCCAACCAAACGAAAAATGTGTGCGCTTACATCTTGTTGAAGTTCGACATGTCGAGCAGCGACCATAGTTGTGAGTCCTACGCGACACGAATCCAGAGTATTGATGAGGTGCAATGGTGCCACTCTATTAGCGGTGAGACAGACATGATGCTTTATGTTGAAGTTGAAAGCATGGAACGTTTGAATCAAATCCGCGACCACCTGCAAAGCTACCCAGAACTTCGACACCTCATGACTCATACGGTTTTGACGGAGTTTTTTAACAAACAGAATGCGAAGGTGCATTCATGCTAGGCAATATCAACTTAAACCTACTGCGCTCTCTGCATGTGCTTCTTGAAGAGTGTCATGTCAGTCGAACAGCTCAGCGTTTGCACATCACGCAGTCGGCGGTGAGCCGTCAACTGGCTCAGCTTAGAGATCTATGTGGCGATCCTTTGCTGGTTCGTGATGGCAACAAACTGGTGCCGACTAACCGTGCTTTGTTACTCAAAGGCAAACTCGATGACTTGCTTGGAGAGTTCGACCACCTTTTAGACGATAAACCCTTTGAACCGCAAGACTGGCAGGGTGAACTGGTATTGTCTTCGAGTGACTATGTGGCTCAGTATATTCTGCCTGTGATTGTTGCTGAGGTGTCTGCCGAAGCGCCGAATATTAATTTGGCGTATCGCTTGTGGCAACCAAACTACCTTGAAGCACTGAATGAGTCAGGTATTCACTTGGCTTCGAGTATTTTCCCTAAGAAACCAGAACATGTTTCTAGCATCAAACTTGGCGAAGATAAGTCGGTGTGTTTGATGCGCAAGTCCCATCCACTAGCTAATCAATCGACTTTGAGCACAGAAGATATCGTCAGCTACTCACACATCAAAGTGACTGGTGGGGGAGACAAGGACAGTTATTCAGATATTGCGTTAAAGAAATTGGGGCATAAGCGCAGAGTCGCTTTGCAGGTTCCGTTCTTCTCATCGGCTGGTACTGTGTTAATGCAAGACGATTATCTGATGATCGTTCCGGAACATATCGCCTATAACTTAGGTCGACACCTTGAAACGACTTACTTTTCGCTGCCATTTGAAACGGAGATGCACACCTATTGGTTAATGTGGCACCCGAAGTATGACAACGACTCTGCTCATAAATGGGCGCGAGAAAAGGCATTCCAAGCGATGCAGAAGTCGAGTTACAACATCAGCATGATTTAAAATCATAAGTATGATGATAATCTTTGATTTCAAATAATACCTTCTGCGAATTATGGTAAATGCTAAGTATTGAATATTAAGCAAAGAGGGTTCAGCTAGGACGCTTTGTTTTACTAGGAATGGAATGATGACAGTAACAATTTGGTTTTCTTTATTAGCGATTTGCTTGTTGGGTGCAATGTCTCCGGGCCCAAGCTTGGCTATGATTGCAAAGCACAGTTTGGCTGGTGGCCGTATCAATGGTCTTGTCGCGGCTTGGTCTCACGCCGCAGGCATCGGTATTTATGCGTTCGCAACTATTGTTGGTTTAGCCGTTGTGCTTGAGCAATCACCTATGTTGTTCAAAGGCATCAGTTTGGCGGGTGCAGCGTATCTACTTTATCTTGGTGTGAATGCGTTACGCTCAAAAGGTGGTGTTGCTGCGAAATTGGAAGCGGGTGAACAGATGAGCTACATGCAGTCTGCTCGTGAGGCTTTCTTGATCTCAATCTTGAGCCCTAAGATCGCGTTGTTCTTTATCGCTCTGTTTAGCCAATTTGTGGCGTTGGGTAACGAACTTAGCAATCAAGTGATTATTGTCTCAACGCCTCTGATTGTTGATGGCCTTTGGTATACTTTTATTACTTTGGTGCTCTCTAGCCCGTTGATTGTTGAGCGTATTCGCTCGAAAGCCCAGTTGATTGACCGACTATCTGGTGTGGTGTTGATTCTACTTGCTGTGCGTGTGGTGTGGACGATATAGCGGTAGTCCATATACTGGCAAGAAACGATATCCATTAAAAAGGCTCACTAGACGTTATCTAGTGAGCCTTTTTGATTTCTATGGATTCGTTTCGACAGTCTTGTGCTTGTTAGCCTTCTGAATTCAGAACCGCATCAAGCTTTTGCATCGAGTCTGAAAAGTACGGGTTGTAGGTCAGACGCGCATGGTTTTTTCCATCTTCACGATATCCCCACGCTGAGTACCACACTTCACTTGTCGCGTTGCACTGTTCTTCAAAACCTTCCTCTTGACCATTGGAGCAGATCTTCTCGCTACCATTGATTCCGTAATACGGATTGCTTGGTGAGAACAGCAAACCCATATGAGAACCGTTCGAAATACGTTGTTCTGGGATCTTCATGCTGTATTGAACAGTGCGAGGATCGTCGAGTGTGGTTTCTCCTTGCCAAACCAAAACATTGTTTGGATTGGGCATGGATTCAGTAAACGCTTGTTGAACGAAGCTAGTGTCAATCACACTGTCGCCTTCACTCATCATAATAAACACCGGTTTATCGAAGTGTTTATCTTGCAGGTCTTCACGAACCACTTCTGATGTCTCGTAGTAAACCGAGGCACCATTCATTGGCAGTGAGTTGTAACGCAACATATTGTCTTCAGGATCTTGGTCAGCCCAAGTGACAAAGTAGCTTGCTATCCCAGCATACTGAACCGCAGATGAGCTCGGTTGAAACGCAGGAGAGAACAGCAGTAGCCCTGAGATCTTAGGATCGTTCATCGCCTGTGAAGTCACGAGGTTTGCGCCTGTTGAATAGCCGCCAAGCCACACAGAATCATACTCTTGCTCTAGTAACTTCGTATGATGATCTACAACACCTTGCCAATCTTCTAAGCTTGGCTGCATTAAGTCACCGACACGGCTGCCATGGCCCGGTAGCAATACCGTTCTCACTAAGTAACCTTGTTCTGCTAGGTGCGTTGCGATGTCTTTAAATGAGTACGGAGAATCACCTAACCCATGAACCAATAAAACTGCCTTACCGTTAGGTGTCGCAGGTTCGTATTCGGTGGGTGAATTGAGTTGAATCTCAAGCTGCTTGTCTTCTGCCATGAACACGCGGTTTTTCAATAACCAATCTTGGGTGTCATTGACGTAGTCATCAAAGCTGTCTTGCTGATAGCTAGGCAAGTCAGGAGATGTTTGGTAAGCGGGTATCGGTGTCTCGTTGGAACAACCAACGAGACTTAAAGTCGTTAAGGCGAGCAGTGCTAGGAGGGGTTTTCTTTGCATTATGTAATCTTGTCTCTGTTGTGCTTTCACTATGTCTGAAACTAAAGTTTAGGTTACTTTCTGCTTGAAAGGTCTTCGTATTCACCTTCAATAACACCGGCGTCACTGGTTGATGATTGACGAGTGTTCATATGAGCTGCGAAACCCTGTTTCTTCATTTGATTCTGAATGCGCTTGCCAGTGATTAAAGCTGCAATAGCTAAAGGAATAGCAAGAATCAAGCTCGTGAATAACGCCAAAAGGCCAGTAAACAGCGCAACAATCGTAACTAATATATTTTTCATATTCTTTCCTCTTTTTCTATGTTGTCACTATATCGCTTCTATTCTGAACGAAACATGAACACCGTTAATAAATATCAGAGAGTCACTATGACACAGGTGTGTGTGGATTGAGAGTTTATATGTAGTCATAATCACGCACTAAAATTATGGAATAACAGTAAGTTCCATAAAATCAATAACTTAAAAGTTGGCACACTTGATGCTCTATAGGGGTTGGAATAAGTCACTGTAAGCAAAGTACTTACAGCTAATAAAAAATTACTGGAGCCCCTTATATGTTCTGTATTCAATGTGAACAAACAATTCAAACCCCAACCGTAAAAGGCTGTTCTTTCGCACAAGGCATGTGTGGAAAAACCTCGGAAGTATCCGACCTTCAAGACGTGTTGGTGCATTCTCTTCAAGGCGTTTCTTTTTGGGCAAGCTTAGGTCGCGCTTGCGATGTTATTGATACAGAAGTTGATGAGTGGGCGCCAAAAGCGTTCTTCGCAACACTGACTAACGTTAACTTCGACCCTGCTCGTATTATCGAATTCGCACAACAGTCTCATGAATTCAAGCAGCGTTTAGAGCAAAAAGTTCGTGCAGCAGCAACATTGATTGGTTTTGAAATTCCAGAGCTTTCTGCAGCAGCACAGTTCGATCTTCCAACAGATTCTTCAGAGCTATTGGCACTTGCGCCTCAAGCTGCTGTAAACCGTGGTCACGATTCTCAACACGAAGATGTGATTGGTCTTCGTCTTCTTTGCCTATACGGCTTAAAAGGTGTGGCAGCCTACATGGAGCACGCTCGTGTTCTTGGTCAAACTGATGACGCTATTTTTGCTGAATACCATGAAATCATGGCGTTCCTAGGTACAGATCCATCCGATCTAAAACAGTTACTTGATACATCAATGCAGATTGGCTTGATGAACTACAAAGTAATGGAAATGCTAGACAAAGGCGAGACAGATACCTTTGGTCACCCTCAACCAACAACCGTGAATGTGAAGACTAAAAAAGGTCACTGTATTCTTGTTTCTGGTCACGACTTACATGATCTAGAAAAGATTCTTCAACAAACTGAAGGCAAGGGCATCAACGTTTACACTAACGGTGAGATGCTACCAGCACACGGTTACCCAGAGCTAAACAAGTACCCACACCTTGCGGGTAACTACGGCAGCGCTTGGCAGAATCAGCAAAAAGAATTCGCTAACTTCCCTGGCGCAATTGTAATGACGTCTAACTGCCTGCTTAACCCTGATGTAGGTTCTTACGCAGACCGTCTATTTACACGCAGCATCGTGGGCTGGCCGGGTGTTGATCACCTTGAAGGCGACGATTTCAGCGCAGTAATTGATTGTGCACTAGCGCAAGAAGGTTTCAAACACGACGAGATCGAGCAAATGATCACTGTCGGTTTTGGTCGTAACGCACTGATGGAAGCGGCACCTGCGGTTGTTGAGCAAGTAAAAGAAGGCAACATTAAACACTTCTTCCTAGTCGGTGGTTGTGACGGTGACAAATCTGAACGTAGCTACTACACAGACTTCACAGCTCAAGCGCCAGAAGATTCAGTAATCCTGACATTGGCATGTGGTAAATTCCGTTTCAACAAAAACCAATTCGGCGACATTAACGGTATCCCACGTCTGTTAGATGTTGGCCAATGTAACGATGCTTACTCTGCGATTCAGCTTGCTATCGCACTGTCTCAAGAGTTTGATTGTGGTATCAACGAACTTCCGTTAACGCTGGTTCTATCTTGGTTCGAGCAAAAAGCGATCGTTATCTTGCTTACTCTGTTCGCTCTAGGTGTGAAAGGTATCTACACAGGCCCTACAGCACCTGCGTTCCTAACTGAAAACCTACTTAAGATTATGCAAGACGAGTTCGATATGCGTTCTATTTCAACGCCAGAACAAGATCTTAAAACAATCTTAGCGGCTTAATTTAAGCCAACCTGAAGCCTCGTTGTTGTGACGTTTTTAATAAAACAAACAGCTGCGGGGCTTTTTAGATTTAAATCTTTAGTCATTTAATCATCAGTAAGGTGCGTGAACTATGTATGCATGGTCGGATAGCGATTCAATCAATTTAGTGTGTTTAAAGAAATGGCACGAGACGCCAGATACGGTCAGCTTTGAGCTTGGTAGTATTCCACAAGACTTACATTTCAATTTTAAGCCAGGGCAATTCATTACTCTGGGTTTAGATATGCCGACGAAAACCGATTATCGTGCCTATTCTGTGGCTTCTTGTCCTGAAGATAATCGCCTGAAGCTCACGGTGAAACGTGTGGAAGGTGGCTTGGTTTCGAACTTTATTGTTGATGAGCTTGATGAAGGTGATGAGGTTTCAGTATTGAAGCCTGCTGGCGCGTTTAACTGTATTGATTGCATGCCAACAGCAACGAAAAAAGTGACGCTAGTGAGTGCAGGTTGCGGTATTACACCTGTGATGGCGATGGCAAAATATTGGCTGGCTCAAGGCAGTGATATTGAGATCGACTTCGTCCACATGGCACGCAATAAGCGTGAGACCATTTACTTTCAAGAACTGCATCAATTAGATGAGGCGCACAACAACTTCAATCTTAAATTGCTGCTAAAAGACAGTGAAGGAACAGTAGCTCCTCAAGGTCGATTAGATAAGAATTGGTTAGTAAAACTAAGCCCAGATATTTTAGACCGAACTGTTTATCTGTGCGGCCCAGTTGGCTTTATGCAAAACATAGAAAGCTACCTGAAAGAACTAGAATTCAACATGGAAAATTTCTATCAAGAAAGTTTCACGCCAGCGAACCCAAACACGGATTCATTGGTCAATAGCAACACAGCTTCAGAAGAGTCACAAGCGGAAGCGTCTGCAGATTCAAATGGTGCCGTTAAGGTGTTTGTTCCTGCATTTGGCGCAGAAGTAGAAGCGGAAGCGGGTACACCATTGGCTGATTCATTAGAGAAAGCTGGTGTTCCGATTATTATTGCCTGTCGCAGTGGGATTTGTGGTTCTTGCAAGTGCAAAGTAACCAAAGGTTCAGTGGAATCAAGCAGCCAAGAGACTTTGACGCCAGAACAGATTGAGCAAGGTTATGTCCTTGCGTGTTCGAGTACGATTCAGTCAGACGTTGAGGTTGAGCTGTAACAGATGTGAAGTCGAGCTTTGTTAGAGCGAAGAAGACAAAGTTGGCGTAATAGAGACCAAAATTAAAGTAACAGATGTAAAAAGGCCACTTAGATCAGATAGAGAGAGCAGATCTAAGTGGCAACCTTCCTGTTTATACGGGGGAGTAAAAAAAGAAGGGTTGCAAAG
The DNA here is from genome assembly GCF_024347635.1 of Vibrio tasmaniensis. Lineage (NCBI taxonomy): Bacteria > Pseudomonadati > Pseudomonadota > Gammaproteobacteria > Vibrionales > Vibrionaceae > Vibrio > Vibrio tasmaniensis. Next base: position 310,831 of record NZ_AP025511.1, on the reverse strand, counting down.
CCCATTACAGACTTCGCAGATATAATTATTATGTTGTGGAGCCGTTTGCGCTGAGTTAGTTACAAGATTGAAATCGTTTAAACTTCAGGGTAAGTCTTGTAGCGTACACCCATCATCTGTTCCATACAGTGAACAACCTGACAGCTGTAGCCAAACTCGTTGTCGTACCAAATGTACAGAACAGCACGGTTGTCTTGTGCGATAGTTGCAACACCGTCAACCACACCTGGGTGGCGAGAACCAACCAAATCGGTAGATACAATCTCGGTTGAGTCGGTGTAATCAATCTGTGCAGATAAAGTTGAAGATAGCGCCATTTCACGCAGGTATTCGTTCAACTCTTCTTTGTTTGTGCCTTTCTCAAGGTTTAGGTTTGCTACTGCCATTGAAACGTTTGGCGTAGGTACGCGAATCGCATTACCTGTTAGCTTACCTTCCATTTCTGGCATCGCTTTTGATACCGCTTTAGCAGCGCCAGTCGATGTCAGTACCATGTTCAATGATGCAGCTCGACCACGACGATCACCTGAGTGGAAGTTGTCGATAAGGTTTTGGTCATTGGTAAATGAGTGAACCGTTTCGATGTGACCTGATAGGACACCAAACTTGTCGTGAACCGCTTTTAATACCGGCGTAATCGCGTTTGTTGTGCAGCTTGCAGCAGAGATGATCGTATCTTCTGGTTGAATGTCATTTTGGTTTACACCAAATACAACGTTCTTGATTTCACCTTTGCCTGGCGCAGTCAGTAGAACCTTCTTCGCACCATTACACGCAACGTGTTGGCTTAGGCCTTCAGCGTCACGCCACACACCTGTGTTATCAACCACAAGTGCATTCTCGATACCGTAAGAGGTGTAATCCACTTCTGCTGGCTTGTTTGCGTAGATAACTTGGATGAAGTTACCGTTAACGATGATCGCTTTACGTTCTTGGTCTACAACGATGCTGCCGTTGAATTGACCATGAACAGAGTCACGACGTAGCAAGCTTGCACGTTTTTCTAAGTCACCGTCTTTGCCGCCACGAACAACAATTGCACGTAAACGTAGTGGGTAACCTGGGCCACTTTTCTCGATCAATAGACGAGTGAGCAAGCGGCCAATACGACCAAAACCGTACAAGACAACATCGCGAGGTTCTGTCATCGCATCGCCTTCAAGCGATTCTAAAAGTGCAGTTTGTAGGAAATCATCCAACCCGTGTGTGTCTTCGCGATCTTGCCAGAATGTATGAGCAAGGCGGCCAACATCGATACGACATGGAGATAAGTCCATAGAGAGAAGGTGTTGAATGATGGGTTGAGTCTGTTCTGCGGTAAGCGGAGAACCTGTGTAACGTTTTGCGATGCGGTGAGCTTTGATGATGTCGATAGTTGTTGCGTTAACCAGTGTTTTACCGAAGAGGATAACTTCAACGCCTTTTTGGCGGTACAACTGACCTAAAGTAGGAGCGATTGATTCAGCAATAGTTTGACTAGTTTGCCAGTCTAGGAGGTGCTTTTCGGGACTCATCTTTACTCGGGACCTTTCACGTTAATTTCTGCAATCATAGCGAATGTAGGGTAGCCATGAGAGCATGGGGGAGTTGAGCTATCTAAGCTTTGGTGGTCTTTAACGCCACTTAAATGCGCTTGATATGCCTTGTGTGTAACTTGTGATTTTTATGTGGCAGGATTGTAAGGTACGACGGGTTATTCTGCTAGGAAAAATAAATGCAGATAAATTGTCTGCAAATCGGCATTACCTTAGTCATAAATTAAGGTTTTAGCACTCATAAAGGCTATTGACTTTAACAATCTGTAGCACTTAATTTTCGCAAAAAAATACTCAAATCAAAATATGATATGTAATAAAGGGAATTGCGATCATTGAAGATGTGATCATTAGCACTAGTTACACTTAAAAAGTAAACGACAGATAAGGTATTCAGCGAGTTTTCTTGTTCGACCTTTGAATAAGCTGAGTTTGAGTACAGAAAGTTCGTGACGCAAACGATTAGATCTCACAAATTTGACTTAACTTTGGTGTTTATTGGTTTCTAGAGCAGTGACTTGCAGTCATCTAGAGGCATAACCTTATCCTTTCACTTGTTTAAAACAGACCTTCCTCTTTAAATCCTGTGTGTGGATAACGACTGACGCGAATTCCCTATGATTAGCTCATAATGTCATTTGTTCATATTCAATTTGATCAATAACTCCTGTTAATGTCCTATTCTTATATTGGGCTAGGTAAAAATACTATCGGGAAAGGAGTCGTTATAAAAATGATAAATATGTCAATTAGATGGCGTCTTATTTTTCTTTCAACAGTTTCTGTATTCATCATGTTTGGGTTTACAGTCAATGAAGTGCTCAAGAACGATAAGAAGATGAATCACCTTGAAGCAACGCGAATTAAGGTGGAAGCACTTCAATCTTTTAATGCTGTTTCAAGTGGTGCTTATCAATGGTTAGTGCTGTCTAAAGACTCCCCAGAGAAAGGTCCGTTATTTTTAGAGCTGCAAGCGGAAGTGGATAGGCTTGCTCATTACGAAATACAACTTCAACAGTTCGACAACAGTTGGACTGTCGAGCCGCAGTTGATTGAGTTAAAGAGTGTGTTAGAGAAGATCGCGCGGGTAAACACTAGTATTGACAGCGACGCATCACAGATTACTGTCAGCAACGCACAGCAAACGGAACGTGCTTTTGACCTGTTAAAAGGCGTGTTAATGGAGCTGTCTGAATATCGTGCCAATATAGTGGACGAAAAGATCAGCCAAACAGATGCGATGTTTATCAATCTTAGTCACTACGTGTTCTGGACTCAGCGAGAAGCGTGGCTGAGTTACCGCTTGTATCGTTCTCCAGAGCTGATCGATCAATATTTATTGAGCTATGTTGGTGCTTTAGACAGGCAACAACAGCTGTTAGGTACGTTTTTACGATCAGACAGCCACTCGCTGGAAATTAGCAAACTGTTAAACATGTTCTCCCAAGATGAATTTCAAGACCGTTTTACTGCTCGGCTTCTCAAAGGTGACTTCTCGGCACCTGAAATATATGAACATGTGGAAAGTTTAGAGCGAAAGAAACTGGCGATCTCAAAGGCGGTTGGTGCTTATACCAAGCAACTTCAATTGGATTTAACAAAGAGTATTGACCGACAAAAAAAGCAAACCTTGGTAATGACGTTGTTGATACTTGCTGTCGCAGGTGTCTTATTATGGTTAAGCTCAACCACTTCTCTGCGTTTAAATAGAAATCTATCACTTATCTTAAAAGGGGTTTCGGAATGCGCTGATGGTAAGCATAAAGCCATACAAACCAACGGTAATGATGAGCTCGCTGAATTTGTCGATACACTAAATAGAGTCATGGAGCGCAATCAACAACACAACCAAGAGTTGATAGAAGCAAAAGAAGATGCGATTTCTGCGAATAAAGCCAAGAGTGCATTTTTAGCGAACATGTCCCATGAAATACGTACGCCGCTTAACGGAATTATCGGTATGGCGGAAATTTTATCTCAGAACCAACTGAGCGCTAATCAACAAGAGGTACTTGAAGATATCGAGTCGTCTTCACATTCGTTGTTGGTGTTACTCAATGACATTCTCGATCTTTCTAAGATAGAGTCGGGTAACTTAATGTTGTCGCCGCATAATGCCGATTTGCGGGAAGCGGTTTACGACTCTGTGAGCGTAATTTTGTCGAAAGCGATCAGTAAAGACATTGAACTCGATATCAACATTGATGCTCAAACCCCAACACAGCTGTTTTTCGATGAGTATCGTGTTCGACAAGTGCTAACCAATTTGCTGTCTAATGCTATTAAATTTACCTCAAAAGGCACGATTACAACGGATATTGCTTATACAGCTATGTCGTTAGGTCGAGGCAAGCTTGAATGCAGTGTGTCTGATACAGGGATAGGAATTGAGCCAGAGAAGCTAGAATCTATTTTTGAACCTTTCACCCAAGAAGATGGCAGTATTACTCGCCAATTTGGTGGTACAGGGTTGGGGCTTGCGATTTGTCGGCAACTTGTGGATTTGATGGGCGGTTATATTACCGCGCGTTCGGTGAAAGGGGAGGGGGCGACGTTCTCTTTTTGTTTGTATGTCGACACGGTTGAGGCTCAGGTTCAAACGTTCGATAACCTAAGTCGTGCCACTATTATTTCCAACTCTTTCAATTACCTTGATCAGCTGGTGAAAGAGTGTGAGCGCTTGAATATTCGACCCAACGTTGCTTCATCCATGTCAGCTCTTGATGAAAGCTTGAGAGAAAGTGACTTGGTTTTTTATTGTCATACGCTACATCACTCTATGAGGAAAGACCTTGCAGCGTTAAAGGCGTTATATCCACTGACACGCGTCATTGTGTGTCAGCATCACCTATTTAAAACCAACTTAATCACAGAAACGGTTCATTCAACTCATACATTGCCATTCTTGGGTCGACGTTTCTTAACCAGTTTACAATCGCTTGATGTGGGTGAAGAGCAAGCACCGACAGTGGAAGTCAAAGAGAAAGAGGTTCGTTCTCTGAATCGACGTATTCTGATTGTTGAAGACAACCTGATGAATCAGAAGATTGCGAGTTTCTTCCTTGAGCAAGCGGGTTATGAGTATTTGATTGCCAGCAATGGCCAAGAAGCGGTAGATGTCATCACTCAAGGCGCTCAGTTTGATGCCATTTTAATGGACTGCATGATGCCTGTTATGGATGGAATAACGGCGACTCGTGCGATTCGACAGTGGGAGGCTGATCAACAAGCCGTGCCATTACCCATTATTGCTTTGACTGCCAGTGTATTGGAAGAGGACATCAAAAATTGCTTTGAAGCCGGCATGAACGCCTACTTGCCGAAACCTTATAAATCCCACCAACTGTATGATCTTTTCAGTAGCCTTGATATTGTCTAATGGTTGCAGTATCAAGGTATCAAGGTATCAAGGTATCAAGGCTAGCGCAGTGCGATTTAGCGAACTTCTAACCCAAGGTTGTATTGTGCAAGGCAGCGACCGACATAACTAATCTTGAGCAATGCCGCCACTAATATTGTGCTGATGTGTGCGAAAATTTGAATGGGTAGTGAGAAGTGATCGGCCATCGGATAAGCAACAATAATACTGAGTAGCATAAGCAAGGTGGTGGTCGCTAGACTGAAGTTTGAAACAGAAAGTAGAGTTTGAAAGCGTTGAGTCATCGTCTTCATATTGAATTCCTAATTGCCATTAATAATTATGATACTCGTTATCAATAGCAATTAGCGTTCCAGTTTTATTTTAATCGTTAAATCAATTGGTTAAAGTGTTACGCTAATTATATGAGTCATAATGACTTCTGTGATAATTAAGTCTTTATGACTCTGGTGAGTTATTACCACTGTCTAAATCCACAAGTATCGATATGGAATCGAACTCCAGCATATAGCCCCAATCCAACGTTGTTTTTTTGCCCGAATTCAGCATGAATCTTTTTAAGTTTAATGTGCAGATCGCTTCGAGAAATACCGTTGGCAGGGACGAGGTCTAAGGCACAGAATTCCAAATGTTTGCTTTGCAGAGCCCCTCCAGCCTGCTGGTTGTAAATCTTAGAACGTTCGCCTGAAACAGGGATAACAACACCAATTTCAGGCTCGATGTATTGTTGTATGTATTTCAAGGTATTGATCATGTTGGGTACGTGCTTCTTATTGGGAAGAGTAAACAAAGTTGTGTTACTCATTGCCCAATCTGTCCCTTGTAGCAACACTAAGTGCAAAGGCATGCTTTGTGTAACACCAGCATCTTTGAGTCGTTGGCCAATCTCTGTCACTTTGTCTTCTGCGTGATTAAGAAGCATCCAACCTCTAAACGCGGAACGAGTCGGGACTTTGTACCCATGAACATCGACCACTAGGTCTTCATAAGTGATTTCGGTTTCTTCGGTATACAGTCGTTCAAATTTTTCAGGGTAAGCTTGCGTTGTTGATAGCGCCAAGGTAATCAGAATACTTCCGTACATAAAGTCTCTCCATCGTTTAGATTCACCTAGTTATTAACATTTACTCAGTTATTAACGTTTACTCAGTTACTTATGTTTACTTAGGATATTACGTTCGATTAAGTATAGACGCTGGAATTTAGGTACAAAAAAACCCACTACAAAGAGTGGGTTGCTAACATTGTTTCAAGTAAACTCGCTAGGTTAGATTACTTCTTACCTTGAGTTTGCTTATCTTCTTCTGTTAGTTCACGAATGCGGCGGCTGATGTCGCGACGAGCTTTAGAGATCTCTGCGCTCTTGATGATGTGATCATCAACGCGGTCTTCGTAGTCAGCTTTCATGTTTTTGATAATGCCTAGGATCTCATCGTGAGTCATCTCTGGCTTGATGTAATCAAGTAGGTTATCAAGAAGGTCGACACGCTTGCGGTTGTCACGAACTTTCTTTTCGTTGTCTAAAAGTTCACGCTTAAGTTTGTTCTTACGTCGTGCTTGGTTAACAATTTCAAATACGCTGCTCATAGATTCCTTTTCCTAATCGTCAAATACGTTGTCTGGTTCTGATTAAAGCACATCAATTGATGATGTAACAGTATTTAGATCAAAGCAAAAGTAAGGTTGTTTAATTATTCGTCACTCTCTCTAATGTGTGATTGTTTTTATCTTACCGTTCAAGTTAGTATCCCATCTAGATACTGCATTGATACGACATGTGAAATGAATCAACAACAATTGGAAACAGAAGATTTGGGTGACGATGTCGTTGAATCTTCGGCAGAACAAAACAAGCTTCGTGACGCGTATGTACAAGAGCGCACTAATTTGGAAGTCGTGGAAATAGAGCTAAATCGTTCTAAGATTATGATGATTGACGAACAAGGCAGAAAGAAACGAGTACCGATTTTGTCTGAGCATTAGTCATTCCTGGCTGCATTGTTAAATGTTGAGATGGAATTATCAAAATAATAAAAAGGAAAAACGATGAACACAGTACTTTCCCCAATTGAAGCGAGAATTATCGGTTGTTTGATCGAGAAAGAAGTGACTACTCCAGATCATTACCCACTGACACTAAATAGCTTAACAACGGCTTGTAATCAAAAGAGTAACCGTGAACCTGTGCTCTCTCTGTCTGAGTCAGACGTTTTAGATGCGGTTGATGGTTTGATCGGACGTCGTATGGTGAGCGATGAAAGCAGCTTCAACAGCCGAGTTAATAAGTATCAGCACCGTTTCTGCAACACTGAATTTGGTGATCTGCAATTTACAGAGCAAGAGCGTGCAATCATCTGCTGCATGCTGCTTCGTGGGGCCCAAACCCCAGGTGAACTTCGCACTCGAACTGGTCGCCTAGCGAATTTCAGCGATGTAAAAGAGGTGGAAGCGACACTTGATAAGCTAGCTGCAAGAGAAGCGGGCGCATTAGTGGTGAAGCTACCTCGTGAAGCGGGTAAGCGTGAGTCACGTTATCAACATCTGTTGAGCGGTGAAGTGGATGTTGAAGCGTTTGCGACGGCATCGATAAGTGCGGCAGCACCTTCTGCATCGAATGAAAAGTTTGAAGAGCTTGAGTCAGAAGTCGCGAGCCTACGTGAAGAAGTGGCAGAGCTTAAGGCTCTGGTTGAATCACTGCTTTAAATGTCTAAACCTGATAAAAGTGCGGATTGGGTCGTGTATTTGATCCGCAATCGACATAACGCCCTTTATTGTGGAGTGACGAATAACTTAGAACGTCGATTCGAACAACATCAAACGGGCAAAGGTGCAAAAGCCTTAAAAGGTAAAGGCCCACTTAAGTTGGTTTGGAGTATTGGTGTTGGGTCAAAAAGTGAGGCGTTAAAAACCGAATACGCGATCAAACAATTACCCAAATCTCGTAAGGAAAAATTAGTATCACTCAAACTAATCATTGAGTGGCAACAGGACAAAATTCAATATATTCCAGTCCCGTAATTCATCGTTAGAATTCTTGTTATCGACTTAATGTCAGTCATGTTGATTGCTGCGTAATTTCCCATTAAGTTGTTGATTTTATTTGTTCATTGTTTTAATTGTGATTGGGTCGGTTTTGTCTTGAAACTCATTAATCTTAATCTCTATTCCAAATTAACACACTGCTTATTTAGAATGCCATTCCAATTGATATTAGACGCTATCATTTATCCTCGTTGTCCTACATAATATCTTTCAGCCATACAAAGATATGGTGTCATGCTAGGTTGAAAAAATGAGCCAAAGTAGCTCATATAAAACGAGAAAAATATGAAACGTTTACTTATATTATTGGGAGTTGCCGTGTTTTCTGCGTCTGCTCTCTCCCACGGTACTCACGTCCTGAATGGCTATTGGGAATATCAGGATTACCTCACTAAATTTCCAGAGCAAAAAGCATTGACCGATAAAATGGTTGAAGCTGTGCAAAATCCCCCTATGCCGTTGAGGCAAGTTCAGGATGAACCTATCACGATTTCAGTTGTGTACCCGGGGCAACAGATCTCCGACTATTGGGTTCGTAATATTCAAGCCTTTGAGAAACGCCTAGATAAATTGAGAATTAATTATCAAATAAATCAGGTTTTTACTCGTGACAATGCTAACCCCACTCAGCAGAGTATCTCTTTGCAAGAAGCGATTGAAAATAAAACGGATTATTTGATTTTTACGTTAGAGACGACGCGACACCGTAAGTTTATTGAACACGTGTTGAGCTCAACGGACACCAAATTGATTTTGCAAAATATTACCACGCCAGTACGTGCGTGGGCAGATAGGCAGCCGTTCATGTACGTGGGTTTCGACCATATGACGGGCAGTTTAAAGCTAGCGAATTACTTCAAAAAAGTGAGTGAACCGGGCAGCAAATATTCTGTGTTATATCGCTCTGAAGGTTATATTAGTGATGCTCGTGGAGATACGTTTATCCATGATGTGAATTCTGATACTAACTTTGCTCTTAAGTCGTCGTTTTACACTAAATCAAGTAAAGAGAGCGGTTACCAAGCAGCTAAAATCAGCCTAGCGAACGATAAGGATCTAAACTTCATTTATGCATGTGCAACTGATGTCGCTCTGGGCGCAGCAGAAGCGATTCGAGAATCTGGCCGAGATGTCTTAGTGAATGGTTGGGGAGGCGGCTCCGCAGAATTGGACGCTCTAGCAAGGGGCGACTTAGATGTTACGGTCATGCGGATGAATGATGATACGGGTATTGCGATGGCAGAGGCGATTAAATGGGATCTTACCGGATTGGAAGTGCCTACTGTCTATTCAGGAGAGTTTGAAGTTGTGACTAAAGAGGATTCTCCAGAACGTATTTCAGAACTTAAGCAGCGAGCATTTAGGTACTCAGGCCAATAATGAAAAAAAGCTACGCCATTAAACCAAGGAATACCTTAAAGCCAAGGAATACCTTAGCCAAATTAATTACGCGTATCATTATTTTAGTGATAGGCGTGATGGCACTTGGCGTGCTTATTCATAACTATGAAACAAGCAGTAGTATTGTAAAGCAAGAGACGAATCGAACGGTTAAGCAAACCTCTAGCTTGATCCAAAATATGTTCGATTATCGCTTATCCGTTCTGCAGATTCATCAAGACAGCAGTTCACACAGTGAAACTTTAAGGGAGTATTTCGATACCAATAACGAAGAGGCTCTGAGCTACTTTTTTTATGGTGTTGACCAACGTGAGCCGGAGCATGCTCCTGACTTGCGTTTTGTTTCTACCTATAACGGTTTAGCTTGGGAGGATGGCAACGGTCAGTTTTATGGTTTAGATGCGTCCAGCTTAAAACATATTTCTGATGAGGTTGCGTTCAGTAGTAACTGGCACTTCATTCAGCTGAATACTGATATCGGTAAGCGTCATTTGTTGGCGCGACGAACCCCTATTGTTGATAACAAGACCGGTGAAGTTCTAGGGCAGCTTTATGTCGCTATTGTACTCGACAACAATTTTCCATTGGCTGAATCTATCCAGCGAGGCAGTAATTGCGAAAATATCGTCATTGAAGCGCATGGTACACCTGTGACATCGACATTCAGTGGTGATGAAAGCTATACGATAAAAGACGTCCTCAGTTATGAAATGTATGAGCAACTACCTCGTCACTTCGTCACCATTGCAACCATTAAGATTAATGCTGTTGAAACGCCTCTTACCATTCGCGCGGTCCAGAAGAACACGAACCTTATTGCACTCGAAGAGAACTATGAACGTGCCATCATCGTTATGATTGTTATGATTGTTATGATCATCATCATGTCTTTTCTTGCACGATCTTGGATTCAAAGAAGAGTGGCGGCAGAACTTGATAAGTTAATGGAATTCACTCGCTCTGCAAGTGGCAATGAAGAGTTTAGTAAGTTTGATGGTTCAAATATTTTCGAATTTCACCATATTGGCTGCACGTTGGAAGACACGTTTGAGCGCTTATCTGAGCAACACCAAAAATTTCAAGACCTGTTTAATTTTGCGCATTCTCCAATTTTGGTTTGGTCCGAAAAAGGTGACTTAATTCAGATGAACCCCGCGGCTCGTATGGCGCTATTTGATGAA